>CACYGY010000067.1 GCA_902774025.1 uncultured Eubacteriales bacterium | reverse complement strand
GCTGGACACCCTGGATTCGGAAACCTGGTCATCGGGAGCGGACCCCGGACAGCGGGCATGGCGTCATGAACAGTGGATGAATTTTATTTTCAACGAGTTAGGTCCCTTTATTCAGTCGGAAACCAACGAACGGAATCACTGGAGCGGTACACCGGGGATCATTGCCTTCGGATGTTCCCTGGGAGCGACCCATGCATCCAATCTGTTTTTCAGAAGACCGGATATGTTTACCGGACTGCTGGCACTGAGCGGGATTTATACAGCCTCTTACGGGTTTGGATCGTTTATGGACGAGCATGTGTACAATAACAGCCCTGTGGATTACCTGGGAGGCATGCCGTCGGATCATCCGTACATTGAAATGTACAACCGGAACCGCGGCATCATCGTATGCGGCCAGGGGTCCTGGGAGATGCCGGACTCGACCTTCCGTCTGCGGGAAATACTGGAACAGAAAAAAATCGATGTCTGGGTGGATATCTGGGGATATGACTGTACTCATGACTGGAACTGGTGGTATGCCCAGACCGCCTATCACCTTCCGCACATTCTGAACTGAGGGAAGGAACGGATGAAATGAAAAACTTTGTGTTTATATCGCCGAATTTTCCCACGAATTACTGGCATTTCTGCAGGGAACTGAAAGCGAATGGCCTGCGGGTCCTGGGAATCGGAGACCAGCCTTACGATGATCTGAGTCAGGAACTGAAGGCCAGTCTTCATGAGTATTACAAGGTCGGAAGTCTTGAAAACTATGAGGAAGTCTATCGGGCAGTGGCTTTTTTCATATTCCGTTACGGAAGAATCGATTTCCTGGAGAGCAACAATGAGTACTGGCTGGAACTGGATGCGCACCTTCGCACGGATTTCCACATCATGAGCGGATGGCAGGCGGAGGATCTGCCTCTGATCAAGTATAAGAGCCATATGAAGGAAGGATATGGCCGGGCAGGGATTCCCTTTGCACGTTTCCACCTGGTGGACTCCCTGGAGGGTTGTCTGGATTTTGCCCGAGAAGTCGGCTACCCGGTCATCATCAAGCCGGATAACGGAGTCGGAGCCAGTGATACCCACAAAATCAAAAATGAAGAGGAACTTCGTTTTTTCATGGATCACCGCTGGAATACTTCCTATATCATGGAAGAGTTCATTGACGGAGAAATCCAGTCCTATGATGCCATTATCAACAGCCATGGTGAACCTCTGTTTGAGACTGGCAATGATACACCCAGGTCGATCATGGACACGGTGAACGAGAAGGACAACACCGTGTTTTACATGCAGAAGGATCTGCCGGAGGATCTTCGTGCAGCAGGACGTGCATGTGTCAGAGCGTTTGGTGTACGGAGCCGGTTTGTACACTTTGAATTTTTCCGGCTCCTCAGGGATCAGCCGGTGGGAGGAAGAGGCCAGGTGGCTGCACTGGAGGTGAACATGCGTCCCTGCGGCGGCGCTTCTCCTGAGATGATGAACTACGCCAATTCTACCGACGTATACAAAATCTATGCGGACATGATCGCCTACGACTCCACACTGAAGGGATGCGGACAGCACCAATACTGTGGCTTTGTCGGGCGCAGGGATCAGAGAATCTTTGCGATATCCCACGATGATCTGGCCAGACAGTATGCCTCCGCCATGCGTATCCGACTCCGGTTGCCGGATGTGCTGGCGGAGGGAATGGGCAATGAAGTGTTCATTGCTGTGTTCCCGGAAAAGGAGGATATGGACCGTTTCTTTTATGATGCAGTCCGGGAATCCTGATGGTTTTTTCTATGGATGCGCCGGGCCGCGGGCAGACCGAGAGAGTCTGTCCGCGGTTTTTTCGCGCGGAATGCGATGCCGCAGAATCGGGCTTACGCGGGTGAAAAAGGATGAATGACGGACTCTGGTGTCCGGTAGAGCATTCGCAATTCCTCCACCCATTCCGGAGAGTGAAAATCCTCATGAAAGAAAAGAGACACCTCACGGGTCATCCTCATCCCCCTGATTCCCACCGCCAGCATTTTTCCGCTGGCAAGCTCTTCCCTGAAGGCGCTTTTCGCCATGACCGTCACGCCCAGATCCGCCAGCACAAGTTCCCGGATACCGCTGAGGCTGTCCATTTCCAGCATGACATCAAAATCTCGGATGTCTTCCCCATGATTCTGAAGAACCGATTCAAGGATCTTCCGGCTTCCGGCCTCTTCGGAGCGCAGAATCAGACGTTCATTCTTCAGATCCGCAAGGGACATGCTTTGCCTGAAGGCTGAGGCATGACCGGATGACATGATGACACAGAGATCATCGGTGCCCAGAAGGACTTTTCTGAGGTGCTTCATACATACGGGCATGTCAGTCAGAATCATGTCCAGTTCGCAGATATCCGTTTTTCCGGTTATGTCCTGAAGACTGCCGGTAGTCATGCGGATACTGATTTCCGGGTGTCTCCTGCAGAACACGGAAATCATCTGTTCCGCCGGTGTTTCCATGCATCCCGGTGTCATTCCCATGAAAAGATGTTTCATATGGTCCAGGCTGTCCTGGATTTCCTGCCGGAGACGCAGTTCCAGCACTTCCATCCTCCGGGCATACTGAACAAGGATCTTCCCTTCCTCCGTCAGATGCATGTTTCGCTGCAGTCTGTGAAAAATCCTTATGCCATACTCATCCTCAAGCTGTCGGATCTGATAACTGACGGTTGGCTGGGCCATGGAGAGTTTTTTTGCTGCATTGATAAAACTTCCCTGACGAACAACTTCCAGAAGCGTTATCAGCTGAGATTTCATCATGTCACCCTTCCGCACGAAACCATCAAAAATTTCTATATATCCATTGAGATTCCTGATTTGATTTTATATCATCCAGTTGTTAAAATCAATCTAATACCCGGTGGAGGTGATTCCACATGTCCATAGCTGAATTCATGAATTCCATAAGCCCGGAAGCACAGGCTCTTCTTTCTGTGTCTGTTCTCTGGCTGGCGGGATTTCTCATGAGCCGTGTTTCCAAAGTCTTTGGACTTCCCAATGTAACGGGATATATTCTGGCCGGTGTTGTGATCGGCCCATACTGCCTGAATCTTCTTCCGACCCGGATGACGCAGCATCTTTCCTTTGTCACGGATGCCGCGCTTGCCATGATTGCCTTTGGGGTCGGAAGGTATCTGGATCTGAGCGTACTGAAAAGCCAGGGAACCAGGATTCTGATCCTGACTCTGATGGAAGCACTTACGGCAGCTGTGATTGTGACCCTTGTCATGCTCTTTGTCTTCCAGCTTCCGCTTCCCTTTGCCCTTCTGCTGGGCGCCATTGGAAGTGCAACGGCCCCTGCGTCTTCTCTGATGACCATACGGCAGTACAGAGCCAAGGGTCCTTTCGTCAACACACTGATTCAGGTGGTAGCACTGGATGATGTGGTTGCACTGTTGGCCTTTTCAGTCTGCGCGGCCATTGCAAGCTCTTCCACGCATGCTGAAAACTGGCTGAGCATGCTGACGCCCGTGGCTGTCAATCTGGCTGTTCTTCTGGGATGCTATGTACTGGGCAGACTGCTTTGCGCGGTTCTGCAGGGGCGCTCGCCGGACCACAGGATTGTTCTGACCTGTACCTTCATCTTCCTGATTGCCGGCGTCTGTGCCATTGTCAATGTCAGTCCCCTGCTCGGGTGCATGATGCTCGGTGCCACCTACGTGAACGTAACCGGTGACAAGGGACTGTTCAAACAGGTTAACCGCATTTCGCCGCCCGTCAATATTCTCTTCTTCGTCCTGTCCGGGATGCGGCTGAATATACAGGCGCTTGCATCCGCAGGCGTGATCGGTGTGACCTATTTCGCCGTGAGAATTGTGGGCAAGTATGCAGGATCGTATATGGGATGCAAAATGATCGGATCACCAAAGGAGGTCCGCGATAACCTGGGATTCGCCCTGATCCCTCAGGCAGGTGTCAGTATCGGCCTGGCAGTTCTGGCACAGAGAATTCTTCCGGAAGAATCGGGTGTTCTCATCAATACGATTATTCTGTCTTCATCCGTTCTGTATGAAATGATCGGTCCCATGTCCGCCAAATATGCCCTGTTCCGCTCCGGTGCTATCCGGAATCAGAACGGTACCGCACCCGCAGCGTCAACACCGAAAAATTCGACGCCGCTTCAAATGGAAAATCAATCAGCGTCCACGATTCCCGCCAGAGCAAGAATCCAGTCTCTGTTCAACAAGAAGGACAAGGTCAGCCAGAGCACTGTAACGCAGGTTGAACAGGCCGCACCTGCTTCTTCCGGGAGCGGAGGGGAAGGCAGGAAAGAGAAGGAGAAAGACAAGAAGGGGCAGAAGAAGCGCAAAGGCAAACGTGAGGAATAACAGGCATGTCACGCAGTTTTCACACCACTTCCCGACTGTGCTCTTTGCAGGACAACAATGTATTGGAGATTTGATATGACACAGATTTTTGCTCATCGCGGCGCGTCCGGATACGCCCCCGAGAACACACTGGAAGCATTTAATATGGCCGCTCAGATGGGAGCGGAGGGTGTTGAACTTGATGTACACCTGACGCTTGACGGAGAAATCGTGGTGGCTCATGACGAGTCCATTGACCGGGTTTCGGACGGCTCGGGCAGGATCGCCAAAATGACACTGGAAGACCTGAGGAAATACCATTTCAACCGCGCATTTCCTGAGTTTCTCCATGCCACGATTCCCACTCTGAAGGAAGTCTTCGAATTGCTGAAGAACACACGCATGACCATCAACATTGAGCTGAAGAACAGCATTGTCTATTACGAGCAGTTAGAGGAAAAGTGCCTCAGCCTGGTACGGGAGATGGGCATGGAGAAACGGGTGCTGTTTTCAAGCTTCAATCATTACAGCATAGCCCGGATGGTGCAGCTTGCTCCGGATATTCCCTGTGGTCTTCTGTACGATGCAACCCTGTACAGACCCTGGGAGTATGCCTCCAGGCTGAAGGTAGCCGCGATTCATCCGCATTTTTCGGAACTGCAGGTGGAAGGCGAAGTGGAAGAGGCCCACAGAAATAACCTGATGGTGAACGTGTGGACAGTCAACAGCATGACGGACATCCGCAAATGCCTGAAACTGAAACCGGATATTATGATTACCAATTATCCGGACAGAGCCCTTGAAATCCGGCATTCGCTTCATATCTGAGATGCGGAGGCATAACGGGAGGGGACGTTTCTGGATTACATGATGCCCGGAAGAATGCACTTCCGGGTTTTTTCGTTCGAACCAACCAGAGGATTTCCATGGGGGTGCAGTGATGGCAGTCGTAGGCGTTCTTGCCCATGTTGACGCGGGGAAAACCACATTTTCCGAGCAGATTCTCTATCATGCGGGGGTACTGCGTCAGCCGGGACGCGTGGATCATCAAAACACATTTCTGGACACGGAAGTCATGGAGAAGGAAAGAGGTATTACCATTTTCTCAGGACAGGCTTTCTTTTCTCTGGGCCATGCGGTCTGCTGCTGGCTGGACACACCCGGTCACGTGGATTTTTCGGAAGAGATGGAGCATTCTCTGTCCGTGATGGATTATGCTGTGCTGATTGTGTCCTGTCCGGACGGGATTCAGTCCCATACGGAAACCCTGTGGTCTCTTCTGAGGCACTGGAAAGTACCGGTCATTCTCTTTCTGAATAAATGCGACCGGGATGATGGAGATCCCGACAGGATCATTCAGGACATGAAAAAACAACTGTCCGCGGACGTGCTCGACTGCCGGAGCCTGCAGGCCGGTTGTATTTCTTCCGGGTGCATGGAGGATCTGTGCGCACTGGACGAACAGCTGATGAATGCATACCTTGAAGGGAATGCGGATGAAGAAATGATGTGGACGACCCTTGCGGACAGTCTTGCGCGCCGGGAGGTGTTCCCCGTACTGGCGGGGTCAGCACTGACAGGCGACGGAATTGATTCGTTCCTGAACTGCATGAAGCGTTTGATCCGTGAAAAGCCTTCTGACGGTGCGAGGTTTATGGCGCAGTGCTATCAGGTGAGGCATGACAACGGACAGAAAATCTGTTTTATCCGGATTCTTTCCGGTACGCTGCAGGTTCGTGACACGGTCCGGATCGGGGAATCAAACGTCAAAATACCGGAAATCAGGATGTATCAGGGAGAAAAATACAGCGTGGTATCCAGTGCGGGAGCAGGTACACTGGCAGCGCTTCCCATCCGTGAGATGCGTATCGGGGACGTCATCGGGCAGACAGACAGACCATCCTATCAGGTCAGTCCCATGATGGTTTCCACGGTGGAATATGATCAGAGCAGAATCAGTCCACACCTTATGATGCAGGCGCTCCGTGTTCTGGAGGAGGAGAATCCTTCGATTCAGGTTGAGAACAACGAAAAGGGCATTCATCTTCATATCATGGGCCCCATGCAGATGGACATCCTCAGGGATCAGATGCTGCGCCGTTTCGGGTATTCCATTACGTTCGGCCCCCTGCGGGTCCTGTATCATGAAACCATTGCCTCTCCCGTGGTGGGGATCGGTCACTATGAACCGCTCCGGCACTACGCAGAGGTTCATCTGCGGCTTGTGCCGCTTCCCAGAGGTTCCGGGATCCGGTTCAGAAGCTGGTGCTCCGTGGACAACCTTTCTCTGAACTGGCAGCGACTGATCCGTACGCATGTCATGGAAAAAAGCCATCGCGGCGTTCTGACGGGAAGCCCTCTGACGGATGTGTCCGTGGAACTGCTCTGCGGAAAAGATCATCTCAAGCATACAGAGGGCGGCGATTTCCGTCAGGCAACCTACAGGGCGATCAGGAACGCCCTGATGCAGGCTGACTCCGTCCTTCTGGAGCCGGTGTGCAGATTTGAGATTCGGGTTCCATCCGCCATGCTCGGATCCGTCTCCGCTGAGCTGATGGCGATGCACGCGGTTCTTAAGGCTCCTGAAGCCGGCGACAGATCGTCAGTTATCCGGGGCTGCGCTTTCTATTCTCTGTTTGCTCCCTGGCAGGCCCGGTTTATGATGATGACCCATGGCAAGGGATCCATGGTGGTCTCATCGGATCATGAGGAAAACTGCCATAATCAGAAGGAAATCGTTGAAATGATGGGGTACCGGCCCCTTTCGGATCCGGAGGATACGCCGGATTCCGTGTTCTGCAGACACGGAGCAGGTTATAATGTGCCATGGGAACACGTCAGAGAACACGCGCATCTGGAAACACCGGAGGTATTGCCAGACGCTGCGGAAACAAAACTGGACTGAGGAGGAAAAGGTTATGTCTGATCGAACCATCCAATGGGTGCTGATGCTCGCTTCTATTCTTCTGTTGTACCTGGGCCAGGCGGTACTTTCCGGTATTCCCGGCCTGATTTGCTCTGTTGCCGCGATTGTCTGTGCACTGATTGGCCTGTTCATGATGATCCGGTCCTTCCGAAAATAGGCGGGAATTCCGGACGCACTCAGGCTTCTGCAGCTTCCGCCCCGCTGAACTGGCTGTTGTACAGTTCAGCATAGAATCCATTCTGATCCATCAGTGAGCGGTGGTTGCCCATTTCCACGAGATGTCCTGATTTCATGACCAGGATTGTGTCTGCTTCCCGGATGGTGGAAAGCCTATGAGCCACGATAAAGCTTGTCCGGCCTTTCATCATGCGGGAGAAGGCACGCTGAATCAGAATTTCAGTCCTCGTATCGATACTGGAGGTTGCTTCGTCCAGAATCAGCATGGGCGGGAGGGCCAGCATGACACGGGCAATGCAGAGAAGCTGTTTCTGCCCCTGAGAGAGATTGGCGCCATTTTCCGCAATTTCTGTGTCATACCCCTTCGGGAGTTGTCGGATAAACCCGTCAATATGGGCATCTTTTGCGGCCTGAATGATTTCTTCCTCCGAAGCCTCACGGTGACCGAAGGCAATGTTTTCCCGGACGGTTCCGGATTTTAACCATGTGTCCTGGAGAACCATGCCCCAGTTCGCCCGCAGGGCGGATCGGGAGAGGGTGCGGATATCTTTCCCGTCCAGGGAGATTGTGCCGGAGTGAACGTCATAAAACCGCATCAGCAGATTGATGAGCGTTGTTTTTCCGCATCCGGTGGGGCCGACAATGGCAATCCGCTGGCCTTTCCTGACATCCAGGGAAAAGTCATCAATCAGAGGCACGTCTTCCCGATATCTGAAGCTTACATGATCCAGCGAGACATTCCCCTCAGCCTGGTATTCTTTTTCCCCCGAAACATCTTCCTCAAGCGTATCCAGAATCTCAAAAACCCGCTCCGAGCAGGCCACGGAGTTCTGCAGCTCCGTGATCACACCGGAGATTTCATTGAAAGGCTTTGCGTACTGTCCCGCGTAACTCAGGAAAATACTGAACTCACCGATGGTAATGGATTGACGGATGGCGAGCAGGGAGCAGACAAGACAGACTACGGCGTACACAAGATTGTTGACCATACGCGTGCTGGGATTGGTCAGGCTTGAAAAGAAGGTAGCCTTCATGCTGGCATCCCTGAGTTCCTCGTTGACCTCGTCAAATCTTTCCAAGGCTCCCTTTTCATAACCAAAGGCCTGTACCACCTTCTGGCCATCCATGAGTTCATGAATCAGAGCGGTCTCCTTTCCACGGATGACGCTCTGCTTTTTGAAATACTTGGAGGTGCGGCGGACAATGAAGGCTGCTGTGGCCATTCCAAGTGGCGTCATGCCAACCACGACGGCACTCACGCCCAGGCTCAGCCGGGCCATGATGATCAGAACACCGATAATCATGGTCAGCCCGGTAAACAGCTGCGTCAGGCCCATGAGCATACCCTCTGAGATGTTTTCAACGTCCGTGATCATGCGGCTGACCATGTCCCCGGAGGGATGCGTATCCAGATAGGACAGTGGCAGTGTCTGGATTTTCCGGATCAGCCGGTTACGGAGGCGGAAGGAAACGCCAAAGGATAATCTCTGACTGCAGGCTGTCATCACCCACTGAGAAAGAGCCAGGAGACAGGAGCAGACGAGAATCCGAAGAAGGATATTCCGGAGTAAATCAAATCGTACTCCGCCCGCGCCGATCATGGTATCCACAGCATGGCCGCACAGGACCGGGATGTAGAGCTGACAGAGGGTGACAAGCAGAGAGCAGACCAGGGTCAGGATCAGATCCATACGGTTGGGGCGCAGGTCCCCCATGAGCCTGCGAAAAACCTTCGTATAACCTCTCAGAAGCTTCATTCCGCTTCACCCTCCTGATACTGAGATTCGTGGATTTCTCGATAGAGAGGGCAGTCCCGGAGAAGCGCCGAATGCGTGCCCTGTCCCACGATCTGACCGTGATCCATGACAAGAATCCGGTCCGCCTGCTGGATCGTGGCGGTTCGCTGGGACACAAGGATGACTGTGCATGGCCAGGAAAGGGAGGAAAGATTCCGCCGCAGTGCGGCGTCCGTCGCATAATCCAGAGCGGAACTTGCGTCATCCAGAATCAATACTTCAGGTTTGTTGATCAGCGCCCTGGCTATGGTCAGACGCTGTTTCTGTCCTCCCGACAGATTCCTTCCCTCCTGTTCGACTTCCGCGTCCAGTCCGCCTTTCTTTTCCCGGACAAACTCCGCTGCCTGCGCCTGCTCCAGGGCCTCCCAGAGGACTGTGTCATCGGCATCCGGACAGCCCAGGGTGAGATTGGAACGGATGGTTCCCTGGAACAGATGCGGGCGCTGCATGACAACCCCGACCTTCCGTATGATTTCTCCGCGCGCGTAGGACCGCACATTCCTACCGCCAAGACAGACTTCGCCTTCCGTGGCATCATAGAAACGTGGAATCAGACTGACAAGACTTGTTTTGCCGCACCCTGTACCTCCGATAATCCCCAGGGTTTCACCCCGCCGAACCTGAAAGGTCAGGTTCCGGAGACTGGCTTCCCCGGACTCGCTGTAACGCAGGCTGACATGATCAAAGGAGACGGCAGTATCCGAATCCGTGGATGCGGAGGAGGACGATTCCGGATACTGCATTCCGGGGCAGGTGTCCAGAATCTGAGAAACACGGTTCATGGAAGCGGAGGCTTTACTCAGCGTCACCACCAGATTGGCGAGTTTTACCAGCTCAACCAGAATCTGATTCATGTAATTCACAAGGGCAACGACCTGACCACTGAGGAGAATGCCGCCGTTCACCTGTCCGGCGCCAAGATGCAGAATCAGAATAATGCACAGATTGACGGTGACACCCGTGAGGGGTCCCAGAAGTGCCGAAACCCGCCCGGTGCGGAACTGCTGCTTCTGCATGTCCTGATTCTGTTCCCGGAAAGACTGTTCCTCTGCGTCTTCGGCCCGGAAAGCACGGATCACCCGGACGCCCTCCAGGTTTTCCCGGCTCAGAAGTGTAAGCTTGTCCATGTACTTCTGAATATCTCTGAACCCCTTGCCCGTGATGCGCATAATGACAATCACACACAGGAAAAGCAGAGCAATGCCTCCCAGAAAAATCAGGGAGATCCGGCTGGATATGCTGAAGGCCATGATCAGAGCACCGAACACGATGAAGGGTGAACGGAGGAAGAGCCTCAGAAACAGGTTGACACCATTCTGTACCTGAAGGATATCCGCTGTCAGTCGCGTCATCAGCGTGGAAACGCCAATTCGGTCCTGGTCCCGGAAGGACAGCGTCTGTATATGGGCATACAGATCATGACGCAGAGCCGTCGTGCTTCCGATGGCCGCCTTCGCTGAGAAATACTGAGCCGTAAAGGAACACGCAAGCCCCACAATGGCCATTAAAATCAGCATGACGAACCCACGGTACAGAACGGGCTGATCCTGGACACGCACGCCACTGTCAATGACATAGGCCACAACCATGGGAACCAGCAGATCAAACATGGCTTCCAGCATCTTGAATGCCGGAGCGAGGATGCTTTCTTTTCGAAACGGTTTCAGTTTTCTGAGCAGATATTTCAAGGTGTCCGCTCCCCTTCCCGGCAGAACAGATGCTGCCGTGATGTGTTCTGATGAGGCTGACGGTGTCAGACTTCGGGATCAGTGGTGTTGCCGGAGAAATTATCACTCAGCTTCGGGCTTTCTTCCGCGACTTCCCCGTCTTTCCGGTTGAGAATCTGCATGAATTCCTCGCCGGTAATGGTCTCTCTCTCCAGAAGATAGGCCGCAAGCTCATGAAGCTTTTGCTCGTGAGACTGAAGAATTTCCATCGCTTTCTGATGCGCTGAACGGATCGTGGCCATGACTTCCTGGTCGATCCTTGCACTGGTGGCCTCGCTGCACGCCAGGGATGTATCCCCTCCAAGGTACATATTGGTAACGGTTTCCAGGGCTGTCATGCCGAATTCTTCACTCATGCCGAGGCGGGTGACCATAGTCCTGGCCAGTTTTGTGGCCTGCTCAATGTCGTTGGAAGCACCCGAGGTAATCTGATTGAAAATCAGTTCCTCAGCAGCCCGCCCGGCTGTCAGGGTGGTAATTTTGTCGAGAATGTACTCCCTGCTCATCAGGTAATGCTCATCCTCATCAACCTGCATGGTATATCCCAGAGCGCCGGAGGTTCTCGGAATGATGGTGATTTTGTGAACCGGTGTGGAATGGGACTGGCAGGCCGCCACGATGGCATGGCCGATCTCATGATAGGAAACGATTTTCCGTTCCTGCGGCGTGATGACGGCATTCTTCCGCTGATACCCGGCCAGGACGGTTTCCACAGCTTCTTCCAGGTCCTTCTGCTGCACACGGTTCCGGCCTTCCTTCACGGCAAGCAGGGCGCCTTCATTGATAATGTTCGCCAGCTCTGCGCCGGAGGTTCCGGAAGTGGCCAGGGCTACGGCACGGTAGTCGACGCCCTCTTCCATCTTTACTTCTTTGGCGTGGACGCGAAGAATGGCCTCGCGACCAGCCAGATCCGGCAGTTCCACGGGAATCCGGCGGTCAAACCGGCCGGGACGAAGCAGTGCCTGGTCAAGACTTTCCGGTCTGTTGGTTGCCCCCAGGATGACCACGCCCTTGCTGGAATCAAAGCCGTCCATTTCGCTGAGCAGCTGATTCAGGGTCTGCTCACGTTCGTCATTTCCCCCGAGTCCGCTGCCCGCATCGCGTTTTTTTCCGATGGCGTCAATCTCATCGATGAAGACAATGCAGGGCGCCTTCTCGGATGCCTGCTTGAACAGATCCCGGACACGGGCGGCGCCCATGCCCACAAACATTTCCACAAATTCCGAACCGGAAATGGAAAAGAAAGGAACTTTGGCTTCTCCCGCTACAGCCTTGGCCAGAAGTGTCTTTCCCGTGCCAGGCGGTCCGACCAGCAGCGCACCTTTGGGGAGTTTCGCGCCGATGTCCCTGTACTTCCCCGGATCATGCAGAAAATCCACGATCTCAGACAGCGCTGCCTTTGCCTCATCTTCACCGGCAACATCGCTGAACATCTTCCCTGTCTGGGCCTCCACATAGACTTTGGCGGTGCTTTTTCCGAAACTCATGGCACCCCCCATTCTGCGGTTCATCATACGGATCAGAAGAGCACCGATGCCAAGGGTAATGACAAGAGGCAGTATATAGGCAATCAAAAAGGAAAGAAGGGGGGATGACTGTGCCGGGATGGATGTGGTGAATTCCACGTCTGACCGGATCATCCTGCCAATCAGATCGGTGTCATCCATCCTTCCGGTGGTGAACAGAACCGTCTGACTTCCCTGGTCCACGGTAAACGAGATCTGCTCTTTTTCCACATCTGCCTGCTTGACCTTGCCGGCATCCAGCAGCTGAAGGAAGGTGCTGTAGGGCACTTCCGTGATTTTCTGACGGGTCAGCCTGTTGATAATAAGGATATTGAACAAGAGAATGATCACCATCGCGATGGCGAAGGCGATCAGACGTGGAGTGTTATTCTTCGGGGACTGCATTGGATCTTTCATCCGATCATCTCCTTTCCCGACATGATGCATCATACCATATCTATATGAACTGTGCATGTATTCATGACAGAAAACGGGAACGCTTCCTGTTTTTTTTATTGACTTGCTTCTGATGGGACAGTAGAATGTCTCAGGTTTTCCGAAGAAACAGAAGGATGCGATGACGCAGGACGGGATCCGACGTCCCTGTTTGGATCAGGAATGAGGAGGTGAAGTGCGTGACACTGCTGATGGGCCCGATGGAAGGAGTTACTGACGGAATCTGGCGCACTGTGCACCGTTCGCTTTTCGGGGGTGTGGACGCATGGATGACCCCCTTTGTCACGCCTTCCCAGAACGCCGTATGGACATGGCGGGACCAGCGTTTCCTTCTTTCGCATGACCGGGCCTGTTTTCAGGACATACCACAGGTTATGACAAATGACCCGAAACTGTTTTTGTGGGCTGCGCATTCCTTTCAGGAAATGGGATTTTCGGAGATCAACCTGAACTGCGGATGCCCATCCGGAACGGTCACTGCAAAAGGCCGCGGAGCAGGCATGCTGATCCGGCATGATCAGCTGCGTTTCTTTCTGGATCAGATCATGACCGCTTCCCCGCTTCCGGTTTCAGTGAAGACGAGACTTGGTTTTCAGGATGCTGAGGAATGGCATGAACTTGCGAAGATCTTTGCTGCCTATCCCCTGTCCCGGCTCATGGTTCACGGACGGTCAAGGCAGGCATTCTATCGTGGACAGTGCAGGCCGGATCTGCTCGCCGAAACGCTTTCACTTTTCTCCTTTCCGGTACTGTACAACGGCGGCCTCTTTTCACCGGAGGATGAACGCTTCCTCAGGGAACACCTGAGAGGAATCAGCGGGTTTGTGCTGGCCAGAGGGGTTCTCACGAATCCCGCTCTGGGGCGGGTTCTCAGGGGCGGTGAACCGCTTCGCAGAGAGGAAATCAGCGTCTTTCATGAAAAGCTTCTGACCCGCTATATGGACATGCTGCCGCCTTCAGCGCTCCTGGGCAGAATGCGGGAAATCATCAAATACATGGCTCTGGCATTTCAGAATCACCAGAAGATTCTCAGGAAAATTTTCAAGGCGAAAACGCTGACGGAGTACAGGACACTGGCGGAAGACCTGTGGTCACTGCCCCTGGAGGAACGGCCCTGTTATCATGAGACCGGTACAGATCATCCCTGGCCCTGAAGGATGGATTTCGAACCGTTCCCACCGGGAAAATTGACGAAATCTGTCCGGCAGGGCTACAATAAGGAGCAGTAGTACTGAGCGCCGTGAACATCGTCCGGGAATTGTCCTTATCCTGCCAGCTCTTCGGACAGATTCTGATCCGTGAACCGGAGGACGAGAGAAACGGCTGCTTCATTCCCGGGAAGAAGGAAGACAAAAAAACAATGAAGGCACATATGCTTGAAACATGGGGAGATGACCATGAACCAGATTCTGCAGATTCATTCACTGGACAACGTGGCTGTCGTCCTGTTCCCGCTCAGGTGCGGTGACAGAATTTCCTGGAACGGCGAAATACTTACCGCCAGGACAGATATTCCGGAAGGGCATAAAATTGCCCTGAAACCCATCGGACAGGATGAGGAAATCATCAAATATGGCTTTCCCATCGGTTTTGCGACAGAAGCGATTCAGCCCGGTGATCATGTGCATGTGCACAATATCCGTACAGGGCTGAGTGGTCAGCTGGACTATGCCTGGAATCCCACGCATCCTTCACTGCCCGCTTTTCCTGCCCGCACCTTCCGCGGATACAGGAGGAAAAACGGCCGGGTAGGCATTCGCAACGAACTCTGGATTATCCCCACCGTGGGTTGCGTGAATGATATCGCCAGGGCTCTGGAGAGAGAAGCTCAGAAAACTGTGGGACACGGGGTCGAACGGGTCTGCGCTTTCACCCATCCCTATGGCTGCTCTCAGATGGGTGAAGATCAGGAGGCCACCCGGCAGATTCTGGCGGATCTGTGCCTTCATCCGAATGCCGGCGGTGTTCTTCTGCTGGGACTCGGGTGTGAGAATTCAGGTGTGCAGGAGATCATCTCCCGTATGGGAGACAGACGCCCTGAAAGATTCCGCACGCTTGTCTGTCAGCAGGTGGACGATGAGATGAAGGAAGCCCTTCAGATTCTCAGGGAGCTTGCCGGTGCGATGGAAAGTGATGTGCGTGTGGATTGTCCTGCATCCAGCCTGATCGTGGGTCTGAAGTGCGGAGGTTCGGACGGCTTCAGCGGTATTACGGCCAATCCTGTGATCGGCGGTTTTTCCGACCGGCTGGTGAGCATGGGCGGGACTACGATTCTCACGGAGGTGCCGGAGATGTTCGGCGCCGAGACCATTTTGATGAACCGGTGCGAAACGCGGGAGACGTTTGAAAAGACGGTTTGCCTGATCAATGATTTCAAGCAGTATTTTGAGGAATACCATCAGACAATCTATGAGAATCCTTCTCCCGGCAATAAGGCAGGAGGGATCTCAACATTAGAGGATAAGGCACTGGGGTGCACCCAGAAAAGCGGGACTGCTCCGGTGTCGGATGTCCTGAAGTATGGGCAGCCTGTGACGTGTACTGGCCTGAACCTTCTGTCCGCCCCGGGCAATGATATGGTGGCGTCCACGGCTCTGGCTGTCTCCGGTGCTCACATGATTCTGTTTTCCACAGGACGCGGAACACCTTTCGCGTCTCCTGTGCCCACGATGAAAATATCTTCAAACACGTCCCTTGCCGTACACAAGCGCTCATGGATTGATTTCAATGCCGGCCGTCTCCTGGATGGGAATGTGACATTGTCAGAGCTGTCGGATGAACTGCTGGATCTTGTACTGGCTGTTGCCAGCGGCAGGCATGTTCTCAGTGAGGAATGGGGATTTCATGATCTGGCCATTTTCAAACGGGGTGTAACGCTGTGAAGCTCATGGGGACGGTAAGAGTCAATCGGGCGGGAGGGATGATTTCTCCGTCCTCCCACACCACCGCTCATCCGGTCCCGCAGACGGCGGATCAGTGACAGACACGAGGCAGCACGCCTGGTCGGAAATCCGGGCCTGCCATCCCTTCGGTGATTCACCTGTCAGCCGGCAGATGTTCCCTTTCAAACAAATTATCAACCCGGCCGGTTCCTGACATGACGGATTTCCAGCAGCCGCCGGGCTCTTTCCTCTGCCGGCTTTTGATGGTTTTTCAGGTGCTGCAGCCCGTAATGACTTCTGTGAGCTCAGACATGCCTGCGCTGCGTTTCCCACAGATCTCCACGCATAAGATAAGATGTAATCGCTTTCATTCCATGCAGCCGCTGCATCAGCCGGCTTTTCTGCCGCCGTGGATGCAATGGATTTGTTGCCTGCCTGTGGCGTGAGCCCACAAAAAAGCATTCCGGACCGGTTTACGGTCCGGAATGCTTTTTTGCGGGCGGATAACTGCTGCCCGGCACGGCGGAATGCAAACTCATTATCGCAGGGATGCAGGTGAAGAAAACGGAAACCAGTGATGAACACGCGGTCTGCACGGCTTTGGCGATCAGAGACCGGGCCGGCGTTATCTCCGTCTCACGATGCCCGAGGGCAGGTTATTCTTCCTGTTCTTCCTCCGGAGGAATCTGAAGCTGAGGATGAGCGACATCCACAGGCTTCTCCACCTGCAGCTTCAGTTCAGGCACATTCGGCGCGTTGAAGGAATCTTCCTCTTCTTCAGGGTCAGAGGAAAGCGGGGCTTCTTCCTCTTCGGGTTCATCAGACTCGGTAACAGCCTTCACAGGCGCTTTCCCTTCTTTTTCCATGGATTTCACAGTATCGCTGCGCATATCCACCTCCACGCTGTCTTCAGAAGTGCCGGAGGATTTACGGGCCATAAGCAGACTCAGCGTCTGAGGGAGATCAATCTTTCCGATCAGAACAAGATGACTGATGAAATCGACTACGGTGGTCAGGAAAAGCAGAATGGCAGTCAGGACCCAGATTCCGCCCATCCGGACGAAGAAAAGGAAAATGACGGTAAGAAGGGAGAGAACACAGCTGGCGACAGCGAGATACCACCGGTTTTCCTTCTTGCGCAGGTCATTGAAAACCATCTCGATCTTCAGCAGGGCGATCAGTGAGAAAAGAACACCGTAAAGGGATTCGGTACCGGGGAAAATCTTCACAATGGAGCCAGGGCTCACAATGGCGAAGACGCCCAGGGCAATGCAGAACAGGGCTCTGAAGAGGTGGTGAGACTCCTTGATCTGCTCCACATCATTTTTATCATAGACCACAATGTGGCCGACACCCACCAGAACCAGAAGTATACCTGCAGCGACAAAAAGCCATTTCGCCGCGCCTTCAGCCGAAATCAGGACAAGGACACCGAAAACCAGCTCAACAATGCTCAGAGACAGACGATTCCAGCATTTGACAGTAAAGTCATGAACCTTGTTCAACAGTTCCATAAGCAGAACCTCCACAGTGAATTCTTCTTTTCAGAAAACGTACGGCCATGTCCACCCAGACCGCATTATCCGGCAGAATCCCGCTGTCGCTGTCGGATACCGTGTCATCACAGGTTGACAATCCATGACGGCCCTGCTCGAACAGGTGCATCTCAAAGGGTACACCGGAGCGCCTCAGAGCTGAAGCGTACATCATGCTGTTCTCAACGGGAACAGACTCATCTTCCACGGTATGCCAGAGAAACGTGGGCGGGACATCCGATGACACATGTCTCTCAAGGGAACAGCGGTCTCTCTCAAGGGGATCGGAAGCACGTTCTCCCAGAAGATTGCAACAGCTGCCCTCATGGGCAAAATCCATCATGGAAATGACGGGATAACACAGGATCTGCGCGTCAGGACGCCAGGATATCCCCGGGGTCAGAACCTGCTGAAAGACAGGATCTCTCCATCGTGTACAAAGATGGGCAACCAGATGCGCGCCTGCTGAAAATCCGATAACGAAAACGGCGTCAGGATTCACATGAAACGCATCGGCGTGCTGGCGGACATACTGTACACTCCATGCCAGTTCCAGCACGGGAACAGGATCATGGAAGTCCGGCGCCGTATGATACCGGAGAACTGCCGCCTGCATGCCCTGGGCCATAAACTTGGCCGCCACGGGTTCAGCTTAGTGACCGGCTGTAAAGCAGTACGCGCCTCCCGGACATACAATGACCATTGGTCTGTTCTGCAGACGCGGCATCCCGGGTGTGTCCGGAAACAGACAGAGCGTCAGGTCCGCCTTTGCATCCGGAGCAGGGACGTGGATTCTGCTGAAGTCCGGCGCCACCGGGACGTGGATTTCCACACAATCACTTCCTTAGCAGGACACCTCGTGAAAAGACAGGGAAAATGTCAGGAACCCTATCCTGACAAAATGCTCAACAGGGGCATTATACGGAGCGAATTCGTGCCTGTCAAACGTTTTTCATTCCGATGGGAAAGGATTTACAGGCAGATCCTGAACCCATGATAGAAATTTACGATTTGTAAATTCCCGTTGACAATTCGTTAAAAAATTGTTATCATCCTGTTACAGACCGTGTGAGGTGATGAAGATGACGGGCAAGGTGATCCATGGCGTTTTTCGGGAGAACTGCTTTTCAGCGGAAAAGGCCAGATCCGAAAACCTGCTGGGCAGAAAAATAAAAGATGCCCGTAAGGAGCGGGGCATGCTTCAGTCTGATGTGATTGACGCTTTGAAGGAGTTCGATATCGCCATCGGAACCGCTGCTCTGAGTCGGTGGGAGAAGGGCAGCAATATGCCCAGTCCACTGCAGTTTCTGGCACTGTGCCGGATTTACGGGATTCAGGATCCCCTGGGCTATCTGACAGGGTGTTATGCGTCCGACGCCTATCTCGCGGAACTGAATGAGGCCGGACGGAAGAAAGTGATGGACTACGCCGAGGACCTCAGAAAATCGGGACTGTACTCCGTGGAAAGGCACATCCGGCCTGTGGAGAAGGACCTTCCGCGCCCGACTGCCATGCGGAGGATGCCCGTCAGTATGCTGAAAGTGTCCGCGGGTACCGGAGTCTATCTGGATGAGGAAGATTTTGAGGAAGAGGAATTTCCCGAAGAAGACATCCCGACGCAGGCAACCTTTGGCCTCTATGTTTCCGGCGACAGCATGTCCCCTCTTTATCAGGACGGAGATCTGGTGTGGGTTCAGCGATGCGGCCAGTTGCGGAAAGGCGAAATCGGCATCTTCCTTCTGGATGGAGAGGGATATATTAAGAAATATGAAGAAAAGCGCATACAGGGTGAATGGGATGAGGGGAACAGGGTGGTCCCGGTTCTGGTTTCCCTGAATCCCCGGTATGAACCCATCACGGTCACAGAAGACCGGGAACTGCGCATTGTGGGCAGAGTACTGCCGTCAGAAAGGAGCTGTTGACATGCAGTCCACCCTAAGCCGGTCTCCCGTATCTCTCCGTTATCTCCGCCACCAGGTTGTCGGGAGTAAGCGGATTTCCACAGCAGGTTTTTTAAGCCGTCTCCATCGTCTTGCGGCCGACTCGGTTTCTTCCGTGACAAGACACATCCCGGCTCGTCTGTCCCTGAATCTGAACCGCCCCATGAATCTGCAGGAAATTCAGGCCATTGAGGAAGCCTGCAGGCTCGGCCGCCTGAAACTGACACCGGAAGAGAAGAGAAAACTGGACATGCTTCGGAATATCATCGAATTCTTTCACATGGCATTCCCGGATTCGGATCCATATCACCAGCAGCGTTATTCCCTTAACCTTTAACCTCATCAGGACGGAAGCGGTCGGCTTCCTGCTGGGATA
>CACYGY010000066.1 GCA_902774025.1 uncultured Eubacteriales bacterium | reverse complement strand
CATCCCCTGTGACATCAGCTATATCCTGATCCATTTCCGCACATGCAACGGCCTGATTCAAGGGAATCTGGTGCCCTCCGCGCATTTCTCCAACGACCGTCCAGGAATTAAAAAGACTCACAGTCACAACAAATGCGCAGAACAAACCGATTGCTGCTTTCCGTTTCCGACAGCATACAAGGGTGTTTACCACAGCACCAAAGACAATGTAGATCCCCCTCACAAGCAATGTGTACTGGTGAATCCTCAGTTCTTCAGAGCCTTCTGTCAATGCCGCATCGAATGTACCCTGAAACCGGAAAGGATAAAGAACCAGAGAATCCACACCGGACACCGGCACGATGCGGGGAAGAAACAAAAAGGGTACTGCAAAAAAGAGCATGCCCGCAATGATTGCAGTTCTGGAACGCGAATTCATCTCATGCGACATCCACTCCATAACACCCAGGATAAGCGGAAAACTGAAGGGAATGAAATAACGTGTATGAATTCGCGGCAGGATACTCCCGACATCCTCTCTCATGGTTATCGTAAATACCGTACCCAGGAGCGTGAACAGGAGGGAAAAAAGAACAAAAGACAGAACAGATGCGGACCGGCTTCCATTTTTGCGCAGGTTTTCCACACCCCAGGGAAGAAAAATCGGAAAGAAGAACCAACTTACAGCAAGGAACAGAACGTAGATGATCAGGGCGTAAACGAAATACTCCGCCCTGTACAGGGAAGCAATCTGCCAGAATCGCATCTTGCTGTCATAGGCACTCTGATTCCCCATGAGGAGTCTGCACAGAAATTCCCCGATGAGCAATGGCAAAAGATATGCCACGAGCGTCCAGATGAATGCCTTCCGGTTTCTTTTCCCCGGGCGGATGATCCGGCAAACCATCATCAGGAAGAATGCGGCGGCAAAGCCGGAAGCTCCGGCCTTCACCATGTAAGTCACATATGTCAGAAATCCAGTAAGAAATGACAGCCCCCATGGTATGCTTTTTCCCGGGGCTTTGTCTGTTTTCAAAAGATCTGCGTGCAGAAGAATCAGCCACAGGGACAGAGGCAGGTACAGGTTCTCCGCCATCGCACCGGTATGCGCATAAAACAGATCTGGCCACAGACAGAACAAAATCAGGGAGAGGATTCGGATCCTCCCTGATTCTGTCATTCTTCTGGAAAGAAAATACGCAGGAAACAGAGAAGAAGAAATCAGAACACTGTTCAGAAACACCAGGGCCTTCATCCTCGTCGCGCTGTTAGCTATGAAAAAAAGCGGGGAAATCACCAAAGAATAGATGAACTTGTCATAATAAGCGGGTAGCTCATAAAGCGACAATCCCTGGCCATGAAAAAGACTCCTGGCCAGAGACCAATAGACCATTTCATCATAATATGTACTGGTCCTGCGGGTATACCAACCGCTCAGTCCCCTCCACAGGCAGGAGGCAAAAAACAAACCAACGGTAATCCATATTTCCGGATGTCTGAAGAAAAAGCCTCTCCACCCTGTCCCGTGTCTCTGTAAATCTGCAGGAGTGTTCATCATCATCGCTCCCCAACCTGCCTTATCCCTGTTTTCTGTAAAATTATAGCATTCGCACCTTTGCCTGTAAATCACACTTCTGCATGAAAAAGGCTTCCGGAACGATTCCGTTCCGGAAGCCAATGGATTCCGTGTCATTTCGCATAATCCGTCGCCCGGGTTTCCCGGATGACGTTGATGCGGATCTGTCCCGGATATTCCATTTCCTTCTCGATCCGCTTGGCCACTTCCCGGGCCAGCACCTTGGTACCCTCGTCGGTGATGTCATCCGGCTTGACCATAATCCGCACCTCGCGGCCAGACTGGATGGCATAGCACTTTTCAACGCCGTCAAAACTGGTGGCAATGCTTTCCAGCTTCTCCAGGCGCTTGATGTAGTTCTCCAGTGACTCTCTGCGGGCGCCGGGCCGGGCCGCGGAAATGGCATCCGCCGCCTGCACCAGCACGGCTTCCACCGTCTGGGGCTCCACATCATTATGATGCGCCATGATGCAGTGGATCACCTCAGCGCTTTCGTGGTACTTTCTGGCAAGATCCGCGCCCAGGGAGACGTGGGTCCCGTCACTTTCGTGGTCCACGGCCTTGCCGATGTCATGGAGCAGACCGGCCCGCTTCGCCAGCTGAACATCCGCACCGATCTCAGCTGCCATCAGACCCGCCAGATGACTGACCTCAATGGCGTGCTTCAGCACATTCTGCCCGTAGCTGGTTCTGTACTTCAACCGTCCCAGCACCTTCACCAGCTCATGATGAATCCCGTGCTGTCTGGTCTCAAACACTGCGCTCTCCCCGGCCTCCCGGATCTGGGCGTCCACTTCCCGCCTGGCCTTTTCCACCATTTCCTCAATCCGGGCGGGATGAATCCGACCATCCATGATCAGATGTTCCACGGCCAGTCTGGCTACTTCCCGGCGTACCGGATCAAAGGCGGAGACGATCACCGCCTCAGGTGTGTCATCAATGATGAAATCCACGCCGGTGGCTGTCTCCAGAGCACGGATGTTCCTGCCCTCACGTCCGATGATTCTTCCCTTCATGTCATCGTTGGGCAGGGCAATCACCGTCACCGTGCTCTCTGCCACATGATCCGCGGCACAGCGCTGAATGGCCAGGGCAATAATATCCCTCGCCTTCTTTTCGCCTTCCTCCCGGGCCTTGGCCTCAATCTCCCGGACCGAAGCGGCCGCGTCGTGGAACGCTTCCTTCTGCACCCGGTCCACGATCATCTGCCGGGCTTCCTCCGGCGTCAGACCGGCGATCCTGGCCAGTTCCGCTTCCTGCTTCTGGGTCAGGGCCTCCGCGGCTTCCTGCATCTTCTGGATTTCTTCCTGACGCCTGTTCAGGTTGTTTTCCCGCGTATCCAGACTGTCGCTCTTCTTATCCAGGTTCTCTTCCCGCTGAAGGATCCGGTTCTCGCTGCGCTGCACTTCCGCGCGGCGTTCCCGCATTTCCTTCTCGTTTTCCGCCTTCTGGCGGTCATTCTCGGCCTTGGCCTTGAGAATTTCTTCCTTGGCTTCCAGAATCTTTTCCTTTTTATACTCATCCGCCTTGCGGACGGCATCATCGTAGAGATGTCTGGCGTGCTCCTCGGTTCTCCCGATCTTGGTTTCTGTAACCTGCTTGCGGTACACGTAGCCGCCAAAGCCGCAGCCCGCACCCGCCAGCAGGATCAGCAGGATCCAGATGAATGGACTCAATGATTTCCCTCCTTTTCTTCAGTTTTCAAGCTTCCTCGTCAATTTCACGATCGCACCAAAAAAGCCGTGCGCGGCACGGTTTTCTCTGCTTCGTTCTTTCCCTTCTCCAGCCTTCCGCCCCCGCCGGGGGGACAGAAAATGCCCACAAAAACCACACAAGTGCCGCATGGCGCGGCAGAAGGAAGGCACAGCCTTCACGCAATTTCCATGTATACGGCGGACCAGAGCCGCCACTGAAACCGCAAAAACCAGGTTTTCACGGATACAATCGCTTCGGGAATACATCCGATCACAGCTGAACCTTCGACAGGCTCAGGCCGACCGGATGAAATTGTAATGATTTGTTCATATTTTGTCAAGAACTTATACGCTTTCCATGAACCCTCCATCAGCCCGTTCACGGAAAAACCCGAACAATTCCCCGAATCGGTTCAGGATGGATCGGCTGTGATGTCCCTTCTGTGGTGTTCCTTCTTGCTGACGTACATGTTCCGGTCCATTTCCCGCAGGAACTGATCCCGGGTGGTTTCCCCCGGAACGTACAGGCTGAATCCCATGGAAAAGGAGAAGGGATACTTCCGTTCCCCCGCTGCCTTCCTGGTCTTTTCCTCCATTTCCCTCATCAGGCGCCGGCAGTCCGTTTCGCTTCCGTTCCACAGAAGAAGCAGAAACTCATCCCCCGCCAGGCGCACGGGAATCCCCCGTCCGGGGGCGGCTTGCCGGAGAATTTCGGCCACCAGGCGCAGAGCGTCATCGCCCATGGCATGGCCGTAGCGGTCGTTGATGAGCTTCAGCCGGTCCAGATCCGCCATGATCCCGCCCATCACACACCTCTTGTGATCCGCCTTTTCCAGGACATATCCCAGATAGGTCCGGTTGTAGGTCCGGGTCATCATGTCCATGAAGGCCACATCCTTCTTCCGGTTCAGCAGAACCGCCATGAGGCTGATGGCCGTTCCCACCCACGCGGTGGCATACCCATAGACCACAAACTGGAATCCCATTCCCAGAACCGCCGGCAGAAGGCAGATGAGAATGGTAAGGGGCAGCCTGCTTTTCTTCCGGAAAAGGCATGCCAGTGCCAGGCCCACACTGACCAGAAGCTCCAGGATCAGAAAGGCATAATCCAGGATCAGGAGCGGCCCCCGGACGTACAGGTTTTTCCCGTCCAGGAAAAAATACTGTCCCAGGACGACCATAACCGGCACCAGAACGAAGTTGGCCAGAAACAACGGGCCCAGGAAGGTCCTCAGTCTCCTCATCACGGACGGGGATTCCCAGAAAAACCAGCACAGGAGCATGCACCATACGGCGAGGAACGCATGAGGCGTCATGAAAAGGAGCAGATTCAGACCATACCCGAGAATTCTGCCCGGCAGTCCGGGCATTCCGTCCACGGCAAAGGTAAAAGGCTCCAGGGTACAGGCGGATGCTGTCACCCAGAGGATCGACCGGCTCAGCCTTTCCTCCATGGTGTCCGGAATCCGGATCAGATGGCAGCTGACCATGAGCACCAGAACCAGGGCCAGCCCCATGCCGTCCGTCACAAAGGCGGATGAAAGCCGCACGTCCTCACGCCCCCTGTCTATGCGCCTGTCTGCTGCTTCCTGTACAGGCTCTCAAAATCATTCACGGGTATGGGCCTGGAAAAATAGAACCCCTGGAACTGTTCGCAGCCCATGGCGATCAGGCGGTTCAGCTGCTCGGCGGTCTCCACGCCCTCACAGATGACATCCATGTCCAGTTCCCGGGCCATCCGGATGACAGAATTCAGAATCACAACGGAGCGGTGCAGATTCTGTTCCCCATGAAGAAAGCCCATGTCAATCTTCAGCCGGGAGGCCCGTACGTCCTTGAGCATGCTCAGGCTGCTGCTGCCCTTGCCAAAGTCATCGATTTCCACGGAAAATCCGCTGCTCTGCAGTTCTTCCACCCGTTTTCCCTGGGACACGTCCTGCACCAGGGCGGTCTCCGTGATCTCCACCCGCAGCCGGCTCTGTTCCACACCGTAGGCCCGGCAGAGTTCCGTGAGCACCTGAGTCACATCCATATAGTAAAAATCCCGGGGATCAATGTTCACGGAAAGATGCAGGGCTTCCAGAGGCGTGTGCTTCCAGGCCGCCAGCTGCTGCACTGCCTGCTCCCAGATCCGGGTGTCCAGATGGGAAATGAGCTCGGACCGCTCCAGCACCGGCAGAAAATGACCCGGCAGCACCACGCTCCCGTCCTCCTGAATCCACCGCACCAGAGCCTCCGCCCCGTGAATCCGTCCGAGAGCGTCCACCTGAGGCTGGAGATAGATCCGGTAGCGTCCGTTCCTGAGATTTTCCTCAAACTCCGTGATGATTCTCTGTTCTTCCAGTCTTGTCCTCAGCATATCCCGGGTAAACCGCGCGGACGCCCTGTGGGGCACACTGCTCAGGCTTTCCAGCGCCAGGTCCGCGTGGTCCAGCATCACGGAAAGGGGCAGTTCCCGGTCCTGCACCTCATACAGTCCCAGATGGACCCGCAGGCTTTCCAGCGGACTCACGGAGGTATCCTCCACCTGCCCCAGGGTTTCCAGAAACATGTCCTCGTCAAAGCGATCCTTCTCCGCCATCACCGCGAAGTGATCGTCCTGAAGTCTCCCGTACACTTCTCCGTTGAAGCAGCAGGCCCGCAGGCAGCGGCTCATTTCCAGAAGCACCGCATTGCTCCTGCCCGCCCCGAAAAGAGAACGTACCAGAGGAAAATGGTACAGGCAGCCCGTGATGATGAGAAAGGAGGTTTCCTGATCCGTCATGAGGCGCTCACGCATGTGCTGGTAAAGCGTCTCCTGCCGATAGAGCATGGTGAGGGAATCACGGTCGCGGTCATGATTCTCCTCCGGACGCGTATCATCCGGGAGAACGTTCAGCGCCTGACAGCGGATCATCTCCATGGCGCAGTCCTCCACGTCCCCGTCCTCCAGGCACAGCCGCACCGGGACAGCCTCCACGCTCCGCGCCTCGCCGCCCAGGTATTCCAGTTTCCGCCTCGTGTTTCCCGAACGGACTGCCTGAAAGCTGGCGCAGTTTTCGCATCTGCGCTCCCCGCCCCAGACCGCGTAGCACCTTTCCCCGTACTTCAGACGTCCTTCCGGGGTAAACTCCAGCACGCGGCACTCCTCGGGATCCACCAGCCGCACCTCATCATACAGTTTCCGCAGGCTGTCCAGAGCGTCTTGGATTTCCGCAGACGTATACTCGACGATCCGCACACAGATCCTCCTCATAGGTTCACTCGTCTCATTTTTCCGTATTGTCTTCCTTTTCAACGGTCATGTCAAGGCAAGACGCGGCCGGGGCGGCGCTTGACAGAAACAGGAATGGGAGACACAATAAACGGAGAGACCGGATCCGAATCCGTATCTGTCCCTTTGCGGGCCGGAAAGGAGGACGCGTGAATCTTATCTCCGCTCTGCTCAATGACGCCATTGCCATGGCCCTCATTCTCGTTCTTCTGACCCATTCCGCCATCATCCGCGCAAGAGGCGGCCTGCGTCATCAGCAGATTCTGTCCATGCTGCTCATCATCGGCGCGTCCATTCTTCTGGACATGGGTTCCGTCCTTCTGGACGGGCGGACTTTTCCGGGGGCGCGTATCCTTTCCCTTACCGTGAACACGCTTCTGCACATGTCCCCCATGCTCTTTCTGCTGATCTTCTGCCGCTATGTGCATTACCGGCTGTACGCGGACCGGACACGTCTGCGGAACGTCTCCCGGAACCTGGTGATGCTGTGCATCCTGGCCGCCCTGATTCTCGCCCTCAATCTCTTTGTGCCTGTGATCTTCTCCCTGGACGCGTCCAATCATTACAGAGGCGGTCCCGCGCACTTCCTGCACTACCTCAGCATGCTCCTGACGGCAGGGGTGAGCATTTTCTTCTATGTGCGCTTCCATATGGCCGGCGGCACCGTACGCTTTTTCCCCTTCTGGATCTGCATCCTTCCCATGGTCCTGGGCATTCTGATCCAGGCCGCTTTCCTGGGCACCTCCGCCATGTGGTGCGGAGCCGCCGTCGGAATGGCGGGCCTGTACATGGGCCTTCAGAACGAACTTTCCTATCTGGATCCCCTCACTTCCCTGTACAACCGGAACTATCTCCGGCTTCTTCTGCAGCTGGCGGCAAAGGAGAAATCGGAAATGGGGGGCATTATGATCGACATGGACGGCATGAAGCTGATCAATGACCAGTTCGGACATGCCCAGGGCGACCGGGCACTGTGCGACGTGGCCGATCTGCTCCGGGCAATCAGGCCCCCGGACTGCCATGCCATCCGCCTGGGCGGCGATGAATTCATGCTCCTCCTGCCCCGGTGCAACACGTCCATGCTTCTGGGCATGGAATACCGCCTCCGGGAAAGGCTGGCGGATTTCAACCGCGTGAGCACCCGGGTCTATGAGCTCTCCCTGTCTCTGGGCCATGCTGTTTTTGAGCCGGACCGGGAAAGCGCCGACGACTTCCTCCGGTCCGTGGACGGACAAATGTATGAGGAAAAGAAAAAAAAGCACGCCCGGGAGGCGCAAGGAGGGATCCATGGTGTTCCGCAAGCGTCCCCTCCCTGACTTTTTTTTCAGCACGGGACTGACCGCCCTGGGTTTTCTGGTCCTGAACCTGGTGCTTCAGGCCTTCACCTATCCCCGATGGACGGAATGCCTGGGAAACGAGCGGGCGGGTGACGTCCTGTATCTTCTGGCTCTGACGGATATCGCGGCGGTCACCCTGGGCACTGCCTGCAGTTATGCCCGGATGAAGGAGAGCGTCGCGGAGGATCCGGGCAGCGGTTCCTATCTCGTGCTGCAGCTCCTGTCCTCTCTTCTGCTCCTCCCTCTGTGCTTCCTGTTCACCCTGAACCGGCCGGAGCATGAGCCCTCCGTGCTGATTCTCTACATGCTGGTCACCCTGCTGAGAATGTTCCGGTACTGGGGAATGGTCAGCTATCATCTCAGGCGTGATTACCGGGGACTGTTTGTTTACCATCTCCTGATCTCCCTGGGCTTTCTCCTGGGAGCCTGGCTCTTTGAGAAAACCGGGCTCTGGCCCCTGTCCCTTCTGCCGGGTGAAGCCATGGCCCTTGCATGCCGGGGATATCTGTGGCTGCGCAAGCGTGAGTTTTTCGGCCATGTCCGGCCGTCTCTCATCCTCTCCGCCCTGTCCCTGGCCCTTTCCTATCTCCTGTCCAACGTGTTCTATAACGCGGACAAGCTGATCCTCATGACCTTTCTGGGCGGTGAAAGTGTCACCTTCTTTCAGCTCTCTGCCTGGGGCGGACGGGTCATGTCCCTTCTGTCCACGGCGGTGGACGCGGTGCTCATCGGGTATCTGGTGAAAAAAAGCGGGAGACTGGACATGAAGCTCATGAGGCACATTTCCATGCTGGCCCTGGCGGCCTTTGTCCTCCTCGGGCTTGTCTCCACTCTGGGCTCCATGCTCTGGATCCGCCTCCGCTACGCCTACAATTATGACCAGGTGCGGTCCTATTTCCTTCTGAGCAATCTGGCCTATGTCCTCTATTTCATCACGGAGGTCTTCACCGTAGTGCTCCTGCGCTACGGAAGAACCCGTCTGCAGCTCCTGGTCAATCTGGTCTTTCTCCTTGGCTTTGTCCTCTGTTCCCTGATGACCCATTTCCTGCAGCTTCAGGGCTTTGTTCTGAGCTTTTTTCTCCTGAACCTGATCCGGTGCCTCCTGGCCCTCGCACTGGGGTTCCGGGAAGCCCGGCGAGATACGAAAGAAGGAATGGCATGAAGTCTGACTCCATGGCGATGGTCCGGAGGACCCTGCGCATGGCCTGGCCTGCCGTGCTGGAAAGTGTGTTCGTGGCCATGGCGGGCCTCATCGACACGATGATGGTCTCCGCCCTCGGGCCTTCCGCGGTAGCCGCCGTGGGTCTGACCCAGCAGCCCAAGTTCATCGGGCTTTCTCCTTTCTTCGCCATCAACGTGGCCCTTTCGGCCATCATGGCCAGACGCAGGGGAGAAGACAACCGGAAAAACGCCGGAGACACCTTTGTCACCGCCCTTTGCATGATCCTGATTCTCTGTGTGCTGGTCACGTTTCTGTGCGTCACCTTTTCCGACGCCCTCATGCACCTGGCCGGCTCTTCCGAGGACACCCACCAGGACGCCGCCGTCTATTTCAGGATCATCATGGGGGGTACCTTTTTCTCCGTCATCTCCATGATGATCAACGCCGCCCAGAGGGGTACCGGCAACACCCGTATTTCCATGACCACCAATGTCACCTCCTCCCTGGTGAACATTCTCTTCAACTATCTGCTCATCGGGGGCCACTGGGGGTTCCCCGCCATGGGCGTCACGGGAGCCGCCCTGGCCACGGTTCTGGGCACCGTGGTGGCCATGTTCATGTCCATCTTCTCCCTCTTCCGGAAGACCTCCTATCTCAGAGCCGGATTCCTGCGCAGATGCCGGCCGGACCGGACCTGCTTCCTGTCCCTGGTGAAGCTGGGAAGCAACATGTTCGCGGAAAACCTGGCCATGCGCGTGGGCTTCGTCGCCACTGCCGTCATGGCCGCCGGTCTGGGCACGCAGGCCTTTGCCGCCCACAATGTGGGCATGAACTTCCTGTCCCTGGGCTTCTCCTTCGGCGACGGCATGCAGGCCGCGGCGGTCACCCTGTCCGGACAGTCCATCGGAGCGGGTGAAAAGCAGGAAGCCATTGCCTACGGGCGGATCTGCCAGCGCGTCGGCCTGGTGATCTCCCTGATGCTGAGCATGGTTCTCCTGTTCCTGGGACGCTTCCTCTACGGCCTCTATTTCTCGGAGGACCCTCTCCTGGACATGGGCGTGCTCATCTCCCGGTTCTCCACGGTGATCGTGATCCTCCAGATCTCCCAGATTATCTACGGGGGCTGTCTCCGGGCGGGAGGAGACGTGCGGTATACCCTGATTGCCTCCCTCGTCTCCGTGACCCTGATCCGCACTCTGGTCACCCTGGTCTGCACCCAGTTCCTGAACATGGGCCTGTCCGGCATCTGGCTGGGGGTCCTGGCGGATCAGCTGTCCCGGTTCATTCTCCTGTCCCTGCGTTTCCGCAAGGGACAGTGGGTGAATTACCGGGTCTGACGCAAAAGGAGGCATAACGTGAGTACCCGGAAAAACGCTGCCTGGAATATCGGCTACCGGGTGTTTTCCGTACTGCTGCCCCTGGTGAACGCCCCCTACCTGGCAAGAATCGCGGGCCAGCACGGGGTGGGGCTGTACAGCTATGCCTGGAGTCTTTCCTATTTCTTTGTGCTTCTGGGCACCCTGGGTCTGGAGACCTATGGCGTAAGGGCCATGGCCAGAGCGGGGGAAGACCGGAACCGGGTCTTTTCCCAGATCTACACCATGCAGCTCCTCTGGGCCTCTCTGGTGCTGCTTGCCTGGCTCACCTACGCCCTGTTCATCGCCGGCGAGGAAAGGCCCATCGCCCTTTCCCTCACCTTCATGTCCGTGAGCTGCATGGTAAGCGGAGACTGGGCCCTCATGGGCCTGGGCCGGTTCCGGCCCATCGCTCTTCGGAACACCTTTGTCAAGCTTCTGGCGGCCCTGAGCGTGTTTCTCCTGGTGCACGGAGAAGAGGATCTGTGGATCTACGGTCTGGTCTGGTCCCTCAGCACCTTCCTGGGGAATCTCAGTTGCCTCCTGTCCCTGCGGAAATCCGTGCGCTACCGGCCCTGCGGTCTTCGGGATGCCTTCCGGCATTATCCGCCCTGCGCTCTCCTTTTCCTCTCCGTGCTGGCGGTGAGCATTTACCGCACCATGGACAAGGTGATGGTGGGTGCCATGGCGGGCATGGAACAGAACGGACTGTATGAAAACGCTGAGAAGATCGTCTACTGTCTGTCCGGCTTCATCTCCGCCTTCGGCACGGTCATGCTGCCGAGAGCTTCCCGGCTGGTGAAGGCCGGAAGGGAAGAGGAAGTGCTCCGGGGAATCGACATGTCCATGCATTTCATGCTGTCACTGGTCACCGGCATGGCTTTCGGACTCCTTGCCCTGGGACCCGAACTCTGCACCCTGTTTTACGGGAGGGAGTTTACGGAGAGCGGCCGTCTGCTTCAGCCCCTGGGCATGACCCTGGTCTTCATCGCCTGGGCCAATGTGATCCGCACCCAGTGGATTCTTTCCCATGGCATGGACACCCTTGTGGTGCGCTCCGTCATCTGCGGCGCACTGGTGAACCTTGTCACCAACTTTCTTCTGATCCCCCGCATGCAGGCCATGGGCGCGGTGGTGGGCACCTGTCTGGCAGAGTTTGCCGTGCCTGTGGTGCAGGCCCTGTACGTGCGCCCTCTGCCGCTGAAAAAATATTTCCTGTATCTCCTTGCCTACTGTGTTCCGGGCGCGCTCATGGCCCTGGGACTGCAGGCCCTGTCCCTGCCCTCCTCCTGGCCTTCCTTCTTCCTGAAAACGGGCCTGGGCATCCTCTTCTACGGTCTTGTCTGTCTCCTGTACTGGAAAACACGCCACCCCCACCTCATCCGCGTCCTCACACGGAAATCCTGAAGGAGGTTCTATGCGCAGACTGTCTGTTCTCACCCTGGTGCTGCTTCTCCTCGTGTCTCACGCTTTGGGAGAAAAGACCCTGACCCTCACCTTTACCGGGGATGTGACCCTGGGAAGTGAGGAACACATCCGGCCCCGGCCCACGTCCTTTGAATCGCTGGACGCGGAAAACGGCCATGATTATTTCATGGCCAACTTTATGGATCTCTTTTCCGCCGATGACCAGACCATCATTAATCTGGAGGGGGTTCTGTCCGACAGCAGCCGGGGTGAAAACACCCAGAAGCAGTACCGGTTCCGGGGACCCGCCTATCTGGCCGATATTCTCGTACAGTCCTCCATCGAGGCCGCCAACATAAGCAACAACCACGCCATGGACTACGGCAATCAGGGTTTTGAATCCACAAAGGAAGTCCTGGAAAAAGCCGGGGTGGCCTACTTTGGCTATTCCCAGAACTACATCATGGAAAAGGACGGACTGAGGATTGCCTTCTACGGCATCGTCTCCCCCAAGTTCCAGTCCCTGTGGCCCAGGTGCCGGGAGGAAATCCAGGCGCTGAAGGCTGAAGGAGTCAACGCCGTGGTCCTGGTATTCCATGCGGGACAGGAGTACGGCAGGCACCGGAATTCCATGCAGGAAAACTTTGCCCGCAAGGCGATTGACGCGGGGGCGGATCTGGTCATCATGCACCATCCCCATGTCCTGCAGGGGCTGGAGATTTATAAAGACCGGAGCATCTGTTATTCTCTGGGGAATTTCTGTTTCGGTGGCAACACGGCCGTACGCGCCCTGCAGACCGCGGTGGTTCAGGCGGACCTGACTTTTGATGACGATGGCCGCTATCTGGGGCAGCTTCTGCGCATCTACCCCGCCCATATTTCCGGTGACAGTTCAGTCAACAATTTCCAGCCGGTACGGGTGAGCGGCGCGGAAGCCGAGGCCGTGATGAAGCTCATTCAGGACGATACCGGATTTGACCTTGTTCCCTACGATGAAGAACTGGGGTATGCGCCCCAGTCCTATGTGCCCGCTCAGACGGTGATCTCCGTCCCCTGAGTCAGGGCAGGAGGGTGCGCACCGCCCCCACATGATATTCTGTCATGCTCTTCATGATCTTCAGGGGCGGATACCGGTCCGGTTCCGCCTTCCAGGCGCTCGGGGGTGTCCTCAGGCAGTGACACAGGAAAGCCCGCTGTGCCTGGGCAAGGGGCACGCCCTGTTCCCTGCAGGCCATGCATCTCAGGCCTCCGTCCCGGATATCCAGGAACAGACTGTCCGTTTCCCCCAGCACCTTCCCGCACCTCTGGCATTTGTCCAGTTCCGGCATCTGCCCCTGCTGCTGCAGGAATCTTGCCATAAACCCCGTCACCAGGGCTTCCCATGGTTCCTCGCCATAGGTCAGCCGTGACAGAACGTGGAGAAGGAGCATGAAGAGCGGTCTGTTTTCCTGTCCAGGCTGGATCACGCGCTCGCACAGATCCAGAAGATAGGAAGCGCTGGTCAGTCTGTCCAGGTCCGAGGACAGGGCATAGAAGGTTTCAATGACGGACACGGCCGTTACGGTAAAGCGGCCGTTTTTTTCATAGAGGGTATAATCTCCCAGGGCAAACACCGAGGAAGCCGCCAGGAGGGGCGATCTGGGTTTCCGGCAGCCCCTGGCGCAGGCATCCACGCGGCCATGAACCGGACTGAACAGTGTCAGCATGCGGTCGTTTTCCCTGTAAGGCCGGCTGCGCAGGACCAGTGCCGTCCTGTCTGTAAGTACCATCGGCTCACCTCCCGGCACATCTTAACCCAAAAAGCGCAAAGAAAAAAGGGAGGCGCTCTCCCTTTCTTCAGGAATCCCAGTTCCGCACCGTATCCAGAGCCAGATTCAGAAACTCACTGAGTCTGGCCTTTTCCGTCTCCGTCAGATGTTCAGGCATACCGGGTTCAAACAGCCTGAGACTGGCGGACAGAAGGATTTCCGGCGTCACCTGCAGTTCATTGCAGATGGATACCAGGGTTTCCAGACTGGCCACCCGTGTGCCTCGCTCAATGTGCCCGAGGAAAGAAGCGGAAATGCCAACCTTCTCAGCCAGCTTTTCCTGCGTCATGTGCTTCCTCCGCCGCGCCGCCCTGACCCGGGTGCCCAGATCCCTATAATCCATAGGGCATCGTTCCTCCATCCTGAACTCTGTGATTTCGCGAAAAATGCAGCTCTGATTTTACCCTGTTTCACCCACAGAAATCCATGAACTCAAAGCATTATTTCTTGACTATGTCCGGAAAAAAACGTAACCGGAAGCGTTTTCGGCCGTTTCTGATTACTTTTCGTCCGTTTTCATTCGGTTCTGTTCTGCTTTTTGTCCTACATTTCTGAAATTCCCACATTCAAGGGCTTTTGAAAAAGGCTGAAAAAATCAATGGGAACATATGTACATTCTCTGTTCCTTATGATACAATAGGTAATGAGCCCACCAGCTCTGCCTGGCATTTTCCTTGGTGATCGCGCATCCGACGAACCTATGGAATCTGGCACCGGATGGGCAAACATACACTGAGGAGGATGTCTTCTATGTACCAGGATGAAACCTTGACCTGTCGTGACTGTGGCCGTGAGTTTATCTTTTCTGCCAGTGAACAGGCGTTCTTCGCGGAAAAGGGCTTCCAGAACAAGCCCAGCCGCTGCCCGGAATGCCGCGCCGCCAAGCGCGCTTCCCAGAACGGCTCCGCCCCGCGGCAGATGTTCACCGTGACCTGCGACGGCTGCGGCCGTGAGACTCAGGTCCCCTTCCAGCCCCGTGGAGACCGGCCCGTTTACTGCCGTGAGTGCTTCGCCGCTCAGAAGCAGGCTCAGTACTGATCCCCGGCCCCGCACAAAGCGGGGTTTTTTCTTTTGCAAAAGGGCGGTATAATCCTTCCATCTCACGGCCACGGGCAGAAAGGAAAGTCATGCAGATTCTATGGGAAGCCCCGGCGTCCGAGGCTGCGGACCGGGCACGTGAAATCGGAATTCTCAGCCCTCTCCTGGTGGGAGGACGGAAGATGTCCTTTGCCATGCCCAGGTTTTGCGGCTACCATCCCAATCCGGACTTTCAGGACTGCCTGGACGGTGTCCGCATGTACCGGGAGCACCACTGTGACGGCATCATCGCCCTGGGCGGCGGAAGCTGCATGGACACTGCCAAGGGAATTCTGGCCTGCCTTGCCGCCCCTTCCCCGGAAGAAGCCCTTCAGGCCCGTCTGAGCGCATCCGTACCTCCTCTCCTTGCCGTCCCCTCCACGGCAGGCTCCGGTAGTGAGGCCACGGACGCGGCCGTTCTGTACGTTCAGGGCAGAAAAATCTCCCTGGCCCATCCCCGCCTTTTGCCCACGGCGGTGCTTCTGGACCCGGAACTGCTGCGTTCCCTGCCGGACAGGCAAAGGATCAGCTGCGCCATGGATGCCCTGTGCCAGGCTCTGGAAAGTCTCTGGAGCCGGAAGGCCTCGGCGGAAAGCCGCGCAGCCGCCCTTGAGGCTCTCGCCCTGTTCCGGACCGCCTTCCCCGCCTGCCTGGAGGGAAGAGAACTTCGGAACATGCTTTTGTGCAGTTACCGCAGCGGGCAGGCCATCTGCATGACCAGAACCACAGCTGCCCACGCTCTGAGTTACCGCATCTCCCAGACCCTTTCCCTTCCCCATGGCCACGCCTGTGCCCTGACTCTGCCCTGGCTGTGGATGCGTCTGCAGGGAAAGAAGGAAGCCGTTCCCGCCCTTGAAAAAATCGAATCCGCTCTCTGCCTTGAGGCAGGCAGCGGCCCCTACTGGTTCCTTGGGATGCTGGAGGCCCTGCATCTCCCTGTCACGCCCCCGGATCTTCCATCCCTGGCACCGGACCTGGCCCGGTCCGTAAACCAGGAACGCCTGTCCAATCATCCGGAGGTACTGACCACGGAGGACCTTGAACGAATCTGTACCCTTGCCCTGTCTCCCCTGCCCGGCCGGATCCGGGAAAAGGCCCTGAAAGCCTGGGAGGCCTGGCATGACTGACACAATCCGGGGCATGACGGAGTTTATCTTTATCGCCCACGATCCCCTTCCCTCCGATATCATTTTCATCCCCGGCTCTTCTCGCCAGGAGCATGTTCTGAGAGCCGCAGATCTGTATCTGCAGGGATATGCGCCTCTTGTCCTGCCCTCCGGCCGGTATGCCAGGAACACAGGCGCCTTTCAGGGCCCGCCCGGCTATGCTAGCGAATGGGAATGGATGCACGACCTGCTCACAGGTCAGGGGGTGCCCGAAACCGCCATCCTCCGGGAAGACAGGGCCACCTTCACCTGGGAAAACGCTCTTTTCTCCCGGGACGTCCTTGATATGGCCGGGATTACGGTCCGCTCCGCCCTTCTCTGCTGTCAGCCCGCCCATGCCAGAAGGTGCCTTTTCTATTATGAGTCCGCCTTTCCCTCCGTCCGCATCCGTGTCTATCCTCCCTCCGTACCGGGGCTGAATCCGGAGAACTGGACCACGACAGCAAAGGGGCGCGCCCTCGTGCTGGGGGAGATCCGGCGCATGGGGGATCAGATCCTGGACGTCTTTGAAAGACAGTTTTCCGATTCAACCGGGAGGTCTTCATGAAATACCTTCAGCAGCACCTGTGGCTAAAGCTTCTTCTGATCCTGTTTCTGGCCGCTCTGCTGGTTCTGGTGGGGCTTATGCTCATGGTCATATGGAAGGAGAAGCACGTGCCTTCTCCTGACATGCCCTGTGACGCCATCATTGTCCTGGGCGCTCAGGTCAGGCCCGACGGCACCCCCAGCGTCCAGCTGAAATGGCGTCTGGATGCCGCCTGGGAGGCCTGGCAGCGTGACCCTGTGCCCATTGTGGTCTGCGGTGCCCGTGGAAATGACGAACCGGAGGCCGAAGCCCATGTCATGGCCCGATACCTTACGGGCCTGGGGGTGGATGAGGCCCTGATCCTCACGGATGACGCTTCCTTCAATACGGAAGAAAATATCCGCAATGCCATTGAGCTTCTGAAGGGCCATGACATCCGCCGGGTCCTGGTGGTCACCAGTGATTATCATCTGCCCCGTGCCCTTGCCCTGGCGGAACGTTTCGGACTGGAGGCCATGGGCATCGGAAGTCCCACGCTGGGCGGCCTGTACTGGCTGAAGAATCATCTCCGGGAAAGTCTGGCATGGGTGAAATTCTTCCTGATCCACACCATGGGTTTTTCGCTGTAGGGAGGTTTTATGCAGATTACTCAGATCATGGACAGGCTTCAGGCCTGCTCCATCCCGGGAGATGAAGGAAAAGCCCGGCAGCTCCTCCGATATCATGAGATGCTGCTGGACTGGAACACCCGCATGGACCTGACCGCCGTCACCGAAGAGGAAGACATGCTGGACCGGCATTACATAGACAGTCTTATGATCCTCACCAGTCCGGAATACCTGCCGGAACACACATCCCTTCTGGACGTGGGCACCGGTGCCGGACTCCCCGGACTGCCCCTGGCCATTTTCCGGCCGGACCTGCAGGTCACCCTCATGGATGCCCAGATGAAACGGCTCCGGTTCCTGGAAGCGGTGATTCAGGAGCTGCATCTGGTCAATGTCCGGACACGGCATGCCCGGGCTGAAGACGCGGGGCACGACAAGGAGATGCGGGAATCCTTTCATACGGCATGCGCCCGGGCCGTGGCCCCCCTCCCGGTACTGGCGGAATACATGCTGCCTCTGGTCAGAACCGGGGGATTCTGCCTGTGCTGGAAAGGGCCTTCCGCAACGGAAGAAGAAGAAAAGGGGCGCAGGGCTGCGCATCTGCTGGGAGGGCATCTGCTGCCCCTGATTCCCTGCCCCATCCCCGGACGGGACTGGCAGCACATGCTGGCCGTGATCCGGAAAGAAAGACCCTGTCCCCGGGCCTATCCCCGGCGTGCCGGAACCCCCTCCAGGGTGCCTCTTGTTTGACTCCGGCGTTCATAGCATGTATAATCGGGTCCGTGCTGATATGGTGAAATGGCAGACACAGGGGACTTAAGCAATTTGAGCACCGGACACGAAAGTGTCCGCGTGAATGCTGGCTAATTCGGCGAAAACCCCTCCGGGGCAACGCCGAGCCAAACAGAGAATTCTGAAGTGTGTAGAGACTATACGCCAGCGGCCTAAACCTCAGGCATGGCCAAGACATAGTCCAGACTGCAACGCGTCAGCGGCCATGGCAACATGGTGCAGCAGGAAAATCCCCCGCCTCCGGGCATGCGGGTTCGAGTCCCGCTATCAGCAGCCCTGATTCCCTGCGGAATCAGGTTTTTCTTTGTCTTCAGGGCAGCATCCAAATAAAAAAAGCAGCCTTCCCAGAGGAAGGCTGCGGGGACAGGAAAGATCAGCCGTCCGCGATGATTTCGGGAGACAGATCACTCATCACATTCAGGTAATCGGAGGGAATAAACCCGCGGACCGTCTGTCCGTTCACGGTCGTTTCCACATAATCCCAGGCAACATTGTTGTAGAAGCTGGTGAGATAGGTGACATGGGTTCCTGCGGGAAGGCTGACCACAGCGGCATACTGCTTGGCCGGATCATCCGTCAGGGTGCAGTTGGTGTTCACGGTGGCATCCACGTAGGCAAAGTTCAGTGTTCTGGTCTCCGGGCAGGCACCCGCAATCCCCTGCACATAGCCCACGCGCACAGAGCCCTTGTTGGTTCCGTACATCACCATCATCCAGCCGTTCTCCCAGCCCGCAGACCAGAGATCACCGTTCGTGCTTACGGCTGCCTTGCCATTGCTGCCACGCCAGGAAGAATAGGAAGGAGCGGAATAGACATCCAGCTTCTGACCTGCCTTCAGACTGCAGTACTGGAAGGTGCTCAGCACGTTGCTCACCGTGGGAATACCCACCCGGATGGACTTGCCGCCCGGATTGGTGGTGCCCTGTTCGATCATGTCATTGATGACCTGCTTGCACATGCTGATGTTCGACCACTCCAGAGAGCTCACCGAGGGATAACACGCCTGCTGGTTATTGGGATTGGCATTGGGGGTATACCATCCCTTGGAACGGAAGTAGTTGTCAAATTTGCCGCCGGACTTGAACACATAACCATGGCGGGCCAGAATCTCATTGTAGATGAAGTTTACCGCTTCCATGTTCCAGTCCCAGAGCTCAATGTAAGTCAGTGCCCGGGTGTTGCTGTCCGGAATCAGATACGCCTGTTCCGCGGAGCCCACGGAGCAGATGCCCATGAGGCACGACAGCGCAAGAACCAAAGCCAACCATTTCCTCATAATCCAGATACCTCCTTTTTTATGTCCTGAAGCAGAGATTCACACCCCGCCTCCAGATCATCCAGACACGCATCAAACCTCCGCGTATACCAGGGGTCACTGACCTCCCTGTCTTTCTGGCCTGTCCAGTTCATAAGCAGTGAGATTTTCCCGCAAGGGTCCCCGCCATACAAGGCCATCAGATCATCCAGATTTTCAAAATCCATAGCCACAATCCGGTCAAAACTGTTGTAATCCTCAGACTTTGTTTTTTTCGCTCTGTGCGGGTCACAGCGCATGTTTCTCCTCTGCATGGCCTTTTTCATGGGAGGATACAGATCATTTCCTATTTCTTCCGCTGTTGTCGCGGCTGAATCCACCAGAATATCCACATGTTCTTTTTCAGCCATTTGCCGCAGAATCATCTCAGCCGCGGCGCTTCTGCAGATATTGCCGTGGCACACAAACAAAACTTTGATCATCGGCCTTCACCCCTCCTCCAAAGCCAGACAAGGCGACACAAAGCCACGTTTTGCCGATTGGATACAATCACATAAGTGCGTACATCTCTGGCGTAACTCGGCAAATCGCGGCATATCACGGCCTTCGATGGTAGTACAACGGTAGTACGGTTTTTGAGGTCGGTGGACTGTCAGATTGACATCTGTACATTTTCTTGATCAAAAGAATCATGTCCAGGCCAGTTTTCGGAGCAGTTGGCAGGATGGCAGAAGAACATTTTTCTGATCAACCCATTTCGGCGCAATATGGAAGCCGCAGTACGTCAGATGACAGAAGAACATAATTTTGTTCATTATACATTTACTACCGGCTGACTACCGTGGAGGCACTGTCCTGGCACGTAGCTGTCCACCACGCAGACAGTGTGAGTTTACCATAGATACTGCTGGTTTTCTACTGGTATCTTATTGAGTCAAACTGCTTGAAACTCTCTACTTTTCTTCGATATCATGCCCATTCACAACCATTGGAGCTTCTGATATACTTCCCTATGCAAGCCGCTGCAGTACCTTGCTACACTATCATGGAGGGGAATTCCAATATTGTAATATCTGGACGCTTCCGTGATCGTCAGGGCATATTTTTCATTAACAGGCATCGCGGTCCTTTTCATTGCATCTTGCTCCTTCCTGAGGCAAATCGTTCCCTCAGTAAGAGGACAAAAAAGGAAGCCCCCTTGAAAAAGACCAGAATAGGCCATTGTTGCCGCAAGAAAAAGAAAACCGGCCGGTTACTTAACCGAACGACTTCTCTGGGAACAAATGGCAACGTGGCGCGAAACAACTATTCTTCTGAGTCGCAGGAGTAGGATATCTCCCGCTTTGCTTGTCCGCCAAGATCCGCGTAAAGAATGTAGCCAGCGTTCTTCACAGAGTCAACACCAGAGGTACCTGCTCTCTCATTCATGGCTAGCAATGCTCCATACAGTGCAACCGCGTTTCGGGCATCATCTTCAGTGATTTCCCCATACTTTTCTTGCGCTTCCACCACAGACTGAATCGTGCTTGAAACTTGATTGATTTTCCCCTTAAGCCTGAACTTTTTTTTGAAAAATATACGCCTGAAAAAATATCCTCTATGAAATCACTGCAAGCAGCTCATTCAGATCACTATCTGAGATGCTCATCTGATTAAAAACCATTCGCTGTAATCTTGTTAATCCG
>CACYGY010000065.1 GCA_902774025.1 uncultured Eubacteriales bacterium | reverse complement strand
TGACGGCTCCCAGAGCGGCGGCGGATTCCTTTACGATGACGGCTCCCAGAGCGGCGGCGGAGACCTCTACGATGACGGCTCCCAGAGCGGCGGCGGAGACCTCTACGATGACGGCTCTCAGAGCGGAGGGGAAGACCTTTACGAAGAGGACGGCTATATCGTCTATCTGGACGGAGACGACGATTTCTTTGAGAATTACGGATACGGCTACGAGTACGATGGTGATTCATCCGGTGACTTCGACTGGTTTGATTACTACAACTGAAGCAAAGGGACAGGAGGCGTCTGGCCTTCTGTCCCTTTCTTTACGGAATGGATACCTGGGCTCTTTCCAGGAGATTGACAAGGTAGAGGAATTCTTCCTTGTACACGTCCCCGGAAAGGCTTTCGCAGGAACGAAGCAGTTCCTGTACCTGCTGCCAGCTGGAGGTGCCCTTCCACTCGCTGTCCCGAAGCAGCATGGACGTTTCGGCAACGGCGGCTGCGAACTTCATGTTGTCGTCCGGGCTCCGGCTCAGGATGGTTTCGGACACGGGATATTCGTACAGGTGGCTTACCTCGCCTTCCGGTTCCTTGGCCCGGATGGCGATGGTCAGCATTTCATCCGTTTTGCTCTCTCCCTCCGTCTGTGCATAGCGGCTGTCGGAGGCACCGAAATCAAATTCGGAGTCGGCGGGAACCAGTTCATAGAGAACCGTGACCCGGTGGCCGCTGCCGATTTCACCGCCGTCCTTCGAGTCATCCGCAAAATCTTCCGCGTTCATCAGCCGGTCTTCATATCCAATGAGACGGTAACCCCGGATCAGGGCAGGGTTGAAATCCACCTGAATCTTCACGTCTTTTGCCACGGTGATGAAGGTTCCGTCGGCCTCGGTGACCAGGGCCTTCCGTGCCTCGTAAATGGTGTCAATATACCAGCAGTTCCCGTTGCCGTAGTCCGCAAGAGCTTCCATCCGGTTGTCCTTGTAGTTGCCCATGCCAAAGCCCAGACAGGTAAGGCTGACGCCGTTCTGCTTCTTTTCCGACACCAGGCGCGCAAGGTCGCCTTCACTGGACAGGCCCACATTCAGATCGCCGTCGGTGGCCAGGAGGATGCGGTTGACACCATCCTGAATCCTGTACTTTTCGGCGATTTCATAGGCACGGATCAGCCCTGCTGCGCCGTTGGTGGAGCCTTTGGCTTCCAGATCGGAGATGGCTTCCATGATCCGGGTCTTCTCCCTGGCGGGAACGCCTTCCAGTACCACCCGGTCCTGGCTGGCGTAGGTCACGATGGAGATGGTGTCCGAATCCTTCAGCTCCTCAAGAAGCATCAGGAAAGCCCGCTTCACCAGGTCAAGGCGGTCAGATCCTTCCATGCTTCCGGAAGTGTCAATGAGAAAGACCAGGTTGTGTCCGGGCCGCTGGTCTGCCTGCAGGGTCTCCGCCTGAAGGCCGATCTGCAGAAGGCGGGTCTGATCATTCCAGGGACAGGGAGCCATGGATACGGTTACGCCAAAGGGCTCATTTTCCCGGGGCTGGGCATAATCATAGCGGAAGTAATTCAGCATTTCCTCCACCCGGATGCTGTCCGGGGGAATGACTTCGCCGTTGAGCACGCGGCGACGGAACTGTGCGTAGGAACTGGTGTCCACGTCCGCGGCGAAGGTGCTGAGAGGTGAGGTCCGGGCTGAGAGGAAGCGGTTGCCCTCAAAATAACTGTATTCATTGGTATTCCAGTCCGTGTCATAGGGGACGGCTGCATAGCCGAGGGCCATGGCGGGGAAGTACTCCAGGGCATAGGAGTCAAATTCCTCCACTTCAATTTCCGTGTATTTGCCGTCACTGCTGGCCCTTTCCCTGGCATTTTTCAGCGTTTCCATGGTGACCGAGTCAGCCATTCCGGTGACCAGCAGACCATAATCCCGCTGGAAGAGCATCAGGGCTGTTTCAGTATCCTCATCAAAGCTGCCGTCCGGTTTTCGCGACAGATAATCCAGGTCGTAAAGCCGCTGCTGGATCCAAAGGACCGTGTCGCCCGAGTCTCCCTTCTGCCAGATGCGGCTTTCCTCCGCAGAGGAAAAGGTCAGGACTGTGAGAAACAGGATCATGGTCAGAAGAATCGCTGTGATTTTCTTCAGGGTTGTCATGTCAGTACCCCCTTCTTTCTCATTCTTTGGACAGGGCCGGGTTCTGTTCCTTCCCGGGGCCTTCACCGGATGAGACGGAGGTGACGGAGAAAAGTTCCCGTTCAATCAGAAAAGCCTGCCCCCGGAGGGACAGGCCTGAAAAATCAGGATCAGAGACCGGATACGAAGGGCCTTGCGACGTAGCCCACCTGATTGGTGGCGGTGTCGATCACCTGCACCCATTCGCCGTTGGCGGCGATCGCCTGCAGTTTGTAGCCTTCGGTGAGGTACTTGACGACCTCTTCACTGGTGGAAGGCGCCCAGCGCATGGAGACGAAACCGCTGACACGGGAAGGATGCACCGTGACCGTCACGGGAGTGATGCTCTTCAGGGTCTTGTACTGTTCGCTGGCGGGCCTGTCGGGCACGGTCACAGTGGTCTGGGTCGTGGCGGCCTGCTGGGGAACGGTCGTGGCCTGAGGCTGAGCCTGCTGGGCCTGGGTGCCGCCCACGGGAATACTGGTAACTTTGAGATAACGGGCCGGCACGTAACCGGTGGTCCGGGTGCTCCTGACCTGGATCCATTCACCGGTGTAGCCCAGCACGGTCACATGGCTGCCGTTGGGCAGCTTTTCCAGACTGCGGGCATTGGTGTCGGGATAGGGACGGATGTTCAGAACGCCGCCACGGGTAGTGACAATGCCGATCACGCCGGTAAGACCGTTGTAATTCACAGGAGCAGTGGAAGTCTTGACGGTGTTTTTCTGGGACGTGGGCCTGGGAATGGGGTAGTAAGGATAGTCTTCGCTGAGATACTCATCCCCGGACACATAGTACTGATTCGCCATCTCCGCGGCGTTGATCACGTACTGGCTGGACATGTCGGTGGTATTGTACTGGCTGGACATGTCGGTGGTATTGTACTGTTCGGTCATGTCCACGTTGGGCGTATAGCTGTCCTTCGTGACAGTGATCTCGCCCTCCTGGTCGACCTGGTAGGCGTAGACACTGGTGCCGGCGGCGTCTTCCGTGATGACGGTGACATTGGAGCCGCCGATTTCACCGGCTCCGGAGTTCAGGTCGCCTGAAATGGTGGTGGAGCCGTCGAGATTCTGTTCCACCGTGGTCCATGAAGCGGTGCCGTCGTTGGATTCGACGATGGTGGTGGTTCTTTCGACAACAATGGGGTCCTCTGCCAGCGCAAGGCTGCAGAACAGGGCAAGGACCATCGTGAGGGCCAGGATTTTTTTCATGATACAGTCAGCCTCCTGTTCATTTTCTACATGGATTGAGATGCGAAGCGGGGATTACCGGTTGATCCAGACTTCGGAGATGAACTTGCGGACAAATTCAAAATCTTCCTCCGTGACGGTGCCGCCCTGAGGCGGAAGCAGGGCGAAGGAGATCTCATAGCCCATATACAGAGTGTAGACTTCCAGACGGTTCTCTTCGGGATCCTTCACCAGATAGCCCAGAATCCGGGTGCCGTAGTCCGTCACGCCGTCGCTGAAGATGACATCCTGGCCCATCTGAGCCTTTTCCTCCGCGATATGGGCCTGAATTTCTTCCTCAGACAGATCACTGAGGGAACGGCCGTCGGCTTCTTCGTTGTAGGCGATGACGATTACACCGAGGGGCTTGGTGACATCCGCAGGGTACAGGATGCCCGTATACACCAGATCGCTGACGTATTCATCCTCGTAGGAATAGCCCTCAGGAATCTCACAGGTAATGGTAAAATTCCCCATGACGTCGATGGCTTTCGGTTGCACCTCGGCGGTTTCCTCGGCCAGGGCAGCGGGCATGATTGCAAGAATCATCGCCAGAGCCAGGAGCAAAGACAGCAGTTTTTTCATGATAGGTCCTCACTTTCATAGAATTGATATGGAAGCACGGAAGGCGTGACGCAGCGCCGGACTTTCCGTGTTTTCACCGTTCCCTTTCCTACAGGCAACGGCCTGAAGCAACAGAGGGTTCCGGGCAACTGCTTCGGGAAACCCTGTGTTTCGGAAAGCATGGGTATATTTTTAAGGGATCGTGCGACTTTGTCAAGCCCCGTCCCGGAACGGAAACTGCCCCGGGGAAGATGCGGAAACCACGCATTTTATGGGAAAACCCGGGACAGGAAGCGGAAAGGTGCCCTGCCGCCGGATGAAATGTTACAATCTGCGCTTGTAGCTGGCCCTGAAACTGTGTACAATCATGGGGAATCACGAGCAGACACGGGAGGGACAGAATGTCGCAGTATTCCAGCCCTGGCGGCAGATCCACCCGCCGCATGGCGCAAAGAGAAAGAGAAGAGCAGAGAAAGCCGGAACCGGCCGGAAGAAAGAGTCGGAAAGGGCTGTTTTTCAGTTTTGTCCTGATGGCGGCGGCCCTGGTGGCTCTGGTGGCATTCACCCCTAAGGAGCCTCACTTCAGGGCGCTGAACACCATTGCCACGGAAAGCGGTGAAATCGCCGGAAATGCGGGAATCAGCGCCGCCTATGAGGGTCTGAGAGTCTCGGAACTGATGGCCAGCAATCACACGGCGGTAACGGATGAAGCGGGAAATTATCCGGACTGGATTGAGGTCTGGAACAGTTCGGATCACGCCATCAATCTGGAGGGGGTCGGTCTGTCGGACGATGGCAATTCCATCCGCTTTCTGTTTCCGGCCATGGAGCTGAAGGCCGATGAGCGGGTTGTTGTGTTCTGCGACAACACCAATCAGGTGGAATCCGGGAAGCCACTGCACGCCCGTTTTAAGCTTTCCAGTGCCGGGGAAAACGTGTATCTCTTCGATCCGGACGCCTTTCAGCTGGATTCCACGGCCTACCGGATTCTGTCCTCGGATACGTCCTGGGCGCTCCTGGAGGACGGGCAGTTCCGGGAAGTGAGCTATTACAGTCCCGGCTATCCCAATACCGAGGCGGGGCATCAGGCATACCGAAGCGCCACCATGGTATCGGACGGCGCTCTGATCATCAATGAGGTCATGGCTGACGCCCTCAGCGGCATCGCGGATGAGGACGGGGAGTACAGCGACTGGGTGGAGCTTTACAACACCAGCAATCAGACGGTTTCCCTGAGCAACTATGCCCTGTCGGACAATGAAACCAAGCCTCTGCAGTGGCGCTTCCCCGACGGCGCCGTGGTGGCGCCCCACGGGTATTATCTCGTGTACTGCTCCGGCAAGAACCGCCGGGATGATCCCACGGCGATTCCCCACACCAATTTCCGGATCAGCGCCGAGCATGACACCCTGGTGCTGTGCGACGGAAGAGGTCGGGTGGTGGACCGGGTGATCATTGACAATCTGCCTGCGGACTCCAGCTATGCCCGGGATGAGAACGGCATGTTCAGCGTTCATTCCATGGCGACTCCCGGCCGCAGCAATCAGGACACCACCGGAGCGGACCTGGACATGCGTGCCCGCAATCCCATGGGCGTGTATATCTCCGAGGTCATGGCCAGCAATCAGGCCACGGTGGTGTTTCCGGACGGGCCTTTCGTGGACTGGATTGAAATCTACAACAGTACGGACCATACGGTGGACCTGTCCGGATGCGGATTGTCGGACACCATTACCCGGGCAAGAAAATGGCAGTTTCCCTCGGGGGTGACCATCGCCCCCGGGGAATACAAGGTGGTGCTCTGCGACGGGAACACCAGTTCTTCAGACGGCCGCCTGCACACAAGCTTCCGCATTCTGCGCAGCGGTGCGGAGGTGGTTTGCTTCTCGGATCCTCAGGGTCGGGTTCTGGATAAGATCGTACTGCCGGCCATCCCCACCAATGTGTCCTACGGACGCACCGTGGGCATGTCCGGCCTTTTTTATTACGACGCCCCGACCCCGGGGGCCGAGAACTCTCCCAATGGCTTCCTGGGCTACGCGCAGAAGCCTTCCTTCTCCGTGAACAGCGGTCTGCACTATTCTGTGGTGCGCACGGAAATTCAGGTACCGGAAAACACCACGGTATACTATACCACCGACGGATCCATTCCCACCCAGGATTCCACGGCCTACCGGGGGGAAACGCTGGAGATGAGCTTTACTTCCATTCTCCGGGCCCGGGCTTTTTCCGACAACCCGCTGATCCATCCCAGCGAGGTCCTCTCCGGCAGCTATTTCATCAACACCTATCACAGCCTTCCCATCGTGTCGGTGATCACGGATCCCAACGAGCTCTGGAACCCGGACACGGGCATGTTCACCCTGGGCAGCGACGTGATCAAGGAACCGGGCAAGCTGCCTTTCCCCAATACCATTTACAGGAAGTACGGCAAGATTCCCAGGCCTGTTCATGTGGAATACTATGCCATGGACGGAACGGAAATCCTGAACCAGGATGCGGAGTTCTCCCTCATGGGTGAGTTCTCCCTGGACATGCCCCAGAAATCCATGAAATTCAGGGCTAAATCCCTGTATGGGAACAAGACCTTTGCCGCCCCCCTCTTTGAGGACCGGCCTTATACGGAATACAAGTCCTTTGTGCTGCGCAACAGCGGAAACGACTGTATGTGGACCCGGCTTCTGGATGGTTTTCAGTCCCGGCTGCTGGACGCCTACGGGTCAACGGTGATCCATCAGGCGTGGAATCCCGTGGTGGTGTATATCAATGGGATCTACTGGGGTCACATGAACATGCGGGAGCGGGTGGACAAGTATTTTGTCGCTCAGCACGAAGGTCTGGAACTGAACAGGGGCGATTCCATCACCATCCTGGAAGCCAGCGGCACCCTGAAGGTGGGCAGCAACTCGGTGCGGCGGGAATACAAGAACATGATCTCCAGAATCAAGTCCTCCGATCCGAAAAGGAAGCCGGAGGATCTCCAGTACATCCTGGATAATGTGGATGTGGAAAATTACTTTGAGTATATTGCTCTGGAAATGTTCCTGGGCAATTCGGATATCGGCAACACCCGGTTCTACAGGACAGCGGAGCCCGGAGCCAAATGGCGGTGGATCCTCTATGACGTGGACTACGGCCTGTATTCCTCCAGCTTCAACAGTCCCAAGAGCTATACCAAGGCCAAGGGCATGGGCGAAAAGAACATTGACAACACCATCCTTGTAAAACTGCTTACGGTGCCGGAATACAAGGACAGCTTCCTGCGGAAACTGGGGAGTATCTACCGGATGTTCACCACGGAATTCATGCTCTCCGTCCTGGAGCCGCTGGTTGAACAGATCCGGCCGGAAATGACGCTGCACTGGGCCCGCTGGGGTGAGGAGAACGATCCCTATGTCATCTCCGAAGTGCCCACCACCGCTGACGGCGCATACCGTTACTGGGAGAAGCGCATTGAGAGACTCCGGAACACCCTGAAAAAAAGGCCCAACCTGCTCTGGGGATATATCAAGGACGCTTTCAGTCTGAACAATGAGCAGATGAACGGCTATTTCGGGCCCCAGCCTGAAATGCCCGCGGACGCCATATGATGCGCGGACGGGAAAAAACATGTATAATGGCTCCTGAAGAAACCATGTGGAACGGAGGATACAAATGATGGGAATGGCTCTGGCGGAGGGTACTTCAGTCAAATCTGTGCTGGCTTCGGATTCCAACCTTGCAACGTATTTTGCCGAGCAGTTCAAATCCCTGACCCCCATGAAGGTGGTCATCGCCCTGGTGGCAGGGTTTGTGGTGGGCTGTATTGTGGCTTTTACCTATAAAAAGTGTTACCGTGGGGTGCTTTACAGCCCCAATTTTGCCCTGACCCTGATGATGCTCACACTGATCACGACCCCTGTGGTCATGTGCATCAAGTCCAATATTTCCCTGTCCATGGGCATGGTGGGTGCCCTGTCCATTGTCCGTTTCCGCACGGCAGTGAAGGAGCCCATGGATACCGCCTATATGTTCTGGGCTCTGACCATGGGCATTCTGCTGGGCGCGGAGCTTTACATAGTGGCGCTGGCAGTGGTGCTGGGCATCGCGGTGATCCTGTTCCTGATGAATTTCATCAAATTCCAGAATCCCAACACCTATCTTCTGGTGGTGCACTATGACGCGTCCGCGGAATACGATATTCAGGAACAGCTCCGCCGGTCCGTGAAGCATCATCGGCTCCGCTCCAAGACCGTGACCCGTCAGGGGGCCGAGATGACCGTGGAGGTCCGGCTGGACAACCGTCAGGATCTGGTGGCTTCCATGCTGAACCTGGAAGGCGTCTATGACGCCACCCTGGTGGCCTGCCAGTCGGAGGCCGGCGCCTGAGAAATGAGGTGAGGGCATGAGCAGCACGCTGCCCATCCGGCATGAGCTGAAGTACTTTATCAACAATTTCCAGTATACTCTTCTGTCCTCCGCCCTTTCCCACGTCCTGAACCGTGATCCCAACGGGGATGAGAACAATGAGTATCACATCCGTTCCCTCTATTTTGATACGGCGCTGAACACCGCGCTGTATGAAAAAATGGACGGGGTACCCAACCGGAACAAATACCGGATCCGGATCTACAACTTTTCGGACCAGGTGATCAAGATGGAATGCAAAACCAAGATTGACAATCTCATCTCCAAGCGTTCCATCTCCATTCCCCGGGACCTGTGCGAGCAGCTGATGGCGGGGGATCCCTCGGGCCTGGAAAACACCCGCTCCGGTCTTCTCAATGATGTTTACCGGGAGATGACGGTCAGCCTGCTCCGTCCGGTGGTGCTGGTGGACTACGTCCGGGAAGCCTATCTCCATCCTGCGGAGGAAGTGCGGATCACCTTTGACAAGCAGCTGCGCACGGGGCTGTGGAGCCAGGAACTGTTCAATCCCCATGTGAGCACCGTGCCTCCCCTGGATACGTCCCTGATGATTCTTGAGGTGAAGTATAACCGGGTTCTGCCGCCCTTTATCCGGGATCTTCTGAACACCTACTGCGCCAATGCCGTGCAGTCGGCCATCAGCAAGTACACCTGGTGCCGGAGGTTTGAGGACCTGGAGGCATGACGGAAGGTGCGGCGGGGGAAACACGCGGAAAAGGAATGGTGGAAGGATCATGAGCGAACAGACGTCATCCCATCAGGCTTACGGATGCCTGTTCTGCATGTCAGGCACGGAGGAGATCATCTCCCGGATGGTGCACTACAAGCATCCGGAGGTGAGGATCTGCCCGGCCACCTATGACCGGTTCCGCTTCCGGAAGGGCATGAAAACACAGCATACAGCCATCTTCATGCCTGGATATGTGTTCTACCAGGCGGAGCCGGACATCATGCTGCCCTACGACTTTCCCCGGGACCGGGGGTTCCGGATGCTCCGGGATGAGTCGGGGGACTGGAGGCTGCGGGGCAGAGACCGGAAGTTTGTGCAGTGGCTGTTTCAGCAGGACTGTCATCTGAAGGTTTCGGAAGCGTACATGGAGAATGACCAGGTCCGGATCCGTTCCGGCCCCATGAAGGACCTGGAGGGCAGTATTGAGAAGATCGACAGGAGCCGTCGGTGCGGACTGACCCGGATCGAGTTCCATGGAAAGGTTTTCCGGATATGGCTGAGTTTTGATCTCCTGACCGGAAAGGATGAGGCCGGGGACGCATAATTCTGTAAGGGCTCCGGGTGGAAGTGCGCAGCGGACCAAAAAAAGGGGAGAAGACGTTTGGCCGTCTTCTCCTCTTTTTCTATGGGTTTCAGTCCTTCATAAGACGCAGGCGCAGCGTCAGAACCTCAAAGGCCCGGATGGGCATGGGCTGACTCAGGTCCACTTCTTCCTGGATGTCTTCCAGGATGCTGCAGCGCCAGGCCTTGTCCACCTTCAGGTCTGTCACCAGACGGAAGGTGTCATCTGCCCGGGCGCATTCATACAGACGCACAATGACATCGCCGCTTCCGTCCTCGGCCATCTTCAGGGTGTCGGGAATCACATGGCTGCGATCCGTACGGAGCATGGGCAGGTCAGCGCGGAGACTGCCGGGCACGGTGATGACGGGATTATTGAAGGCCATGGCCTGTTCCGTGATCCGGGCGTCCAGCCAGCTGCCATCCCAGGGCAGGAGGGCATAACGCAGGGTATGGGTGCCCTGGTCCGCCTGGAAATCGGGACTGGCTGCGGCCCGCAGGAGCGTCAGTTCCATGCTCTGACCTTCAACCCCGATGCCGTATTTGCAGTCGTTCAGCAGGGCGGCGCCGTGACTGTGGTCCATAAGGGCGCTGTAGCGGTGCTGGCAGACCTCAAACTGCTGGGCGTCCGTGTTCCGGTTCCGGTGATTGGGGCGCTCCACATAGCCGAACTGAATCTCGTGCATGGCCGAACGGGTCCGGACATCCACCGGGAAAGCCACCTTCAGCAGACGGTGGAGTTCATGCCAGTCGATGGTGGTGTCAAAGGTGAGGGCCGTGGAAGCGGCATTCAGGGAAATGGTCTGGCAGATCCGGCTGTGGCCGATGGTGCCTTCCCAGACAAGGGAGGCGGAAAGTCCCTGAGACGTACCCACATGGATATCGGTGACCTGCAGGAACTGTCTGGGCATATCCCGGTAATTGCTGTCCACATCCCACGCGTCGAAGACCCTGGGGATATCCTGGTACATGGTGAAGACGTTCATGGCGGAATCGGCGATTTCCCGTCCGTCCACCGTCATGGAGAGAACCTGGGCATTCCTGTCCACCAGGGCTCTGACTCTCGGGCTCTCCAGCACGAAGCATTCCTTCTCCTCCCGGGCATGGACAGGGTCCGTGTCGGACAGGGCGGCAGCGGGACGCAGGGTTTGGGCCTGGAAGGGCATCAGGGTGATGAGCACCTGACCGTCCCGGAGGGGCAGTACGGTGCCTTCCCCGGTCTGCGCGCCGTTCCGGAAGGCATCGGGCAGCGGAATCAGTTCCGTGCGCTCCACGCCCAGGGGATTGAACAGGGTCAGGGCGTCGCCGTCTTCCCTGACCAGGGTGTTCAGGGCGCGGTGAATGCCCTTTTCCGCCTCTGCCTGAAGCTCCGCGTGCATGCCGTTGGCCATGACGTATACCGGGCCGATGGAGGAGCCGGGCAGGATGTCGTGGAACTGGTTCAGCAGCAGGGTCTTCCACATCCGGTCCAGGTCCTCCGCGGGATAGGCCTGTCCATACAGGGCGGCGAAGGTGGACAGGGCTTCCAGATTGTGGAGGCAGAACTCACTGCGCCGGTTGTTCTTCTTCAGTAAGGCCTGGGTGGTGTAGGTACCCCGGTGGGCATCAAAGTACAGCTCACCGTCCCAGGTGTAATCGGGACCGCCCTTCTCATCCAGCTCCTCAAAGAACCGGGCGGGACTCTTCATCTCAATCTTCGGGGAGCCTTCCAGATCCTTCATGCGTCTGGCCATTTCCAGATCGTCCCTGCAGGGGCCGCCGCCGCCGTCGCCATAGCCGAAGGGAATCAGGAAGTCATGCAGCTTCCGCTTCTGGACACGCTTGTTCCAGGTCTCCTCCATGTTCTTGGGATCGATGCGGTAGGTGTAGGAGGTGGGCAGGAAGGAAATCACCTGCGTGCCGTCCATGCCCTTCCAGTGGAAGTAATGATAGGGGAAGGGATCGCCCTCATTGTAGGACCAGAAGATCTTCTGGGTGACCATGTAGGGGATGCCTGCCTGGCTCAGAAGCTGGGGCAGGGCGGCGGAATAGCCGAAGGTATCCGGCAGCCACAGGACCTTGGGCTCAGTGCCCAGCTGTTCCCTGTAGTAGCGGATGCCCAGGAGCAGCTGGCGCACCAGCGCTTCACCGCTGGGCATGTTGGTATCCGGTTCCACATACATGGCACCGTCGGCAATCCAGCGTCCTTCCCGGATGGCCTTGCGGATCTTTTCATACAGATCCGGATAGTATTCCCGGCACATCTCGTAGGAGGCGGGCTGGGACTGAATGTAGACGTAATCCGGATATTCATCCAGGAGGCGCAGCTGGGCCGCGAAGGTACGGGCGGTCTTTCTCCGCGTTTCCCCGATGGGCCAGAGCCATACCAGATCCAGATGGCTGTTGCCCACGGCACTCATGACCGGGACCGTGGAGCCGTTTTTGCAGTCCATAAGAGGTTTCAGGCACGCACGGGCCGCCTGATAGTCCTTCAGGCGGAGAGGACGCTCCTGCTCAAAATCCACCAGGCACATGACATCTTCCAGACCCTGGGCGATGTCGGCGGCCCGCAGGCTGTTTTCCCCTTCCAGGGCCATGATCTGGCTCAGGGCCTGCATGTCCATGTACAGCTGATAGGCGTCCTCCTGCCAGATGCCGAAGGTGTTGTGCTCCACTTTGGTGCGGGGGCAGGCTTCATTGAGGTGGTCATAGGTGTGGGGCAGGACCGGACCGGTGGCGCAGGCGCCGTCCTCTGCGTAGTCATGACCGGCGTAGACTTCCATGAGCAGTTCCAGGGTTTCTCCCCCTTCTGCCTTCTCCAGAAGCACATTATCCTCGATCATGTGATGCCGGTTCAGGACCCAGCCGGCTCTGCGGGTGCCAAAGGGTTCCCCGTTGACGAACAGGGTGGCTTCCCCGCCGGGGTTCAGGTCCATGCAGATTCTCTCACCCCTGGCCTCCCGGGGGATGCGCAGGGTGGACTTCATCCACATGTAGGAATAGGCGTGTCCCCAGGCATGGCCTTCCGGGATAGGCTGGAAGGCGTGAGAGAGGGCCTGTTCCCGGGTCAGATGCTCTTCGGTTTCGAAGCCTTCCAGGGACAGGGTCTCCAGGGGAATGTACATTTCCGTCCGGAGCAGTTTAAAAAAGTAGTTCAGTCGGTCGCGGTACTCTGCGTTCATCAGGGCCATAGCATCGACTCCTTTCATGGTGGTTGACTAGTGGATATCATAGACACTGCGGACACGGAAGCGGTTTCCCTGCCCCCGGAGGATACGCAGTGTGCGTTTCCCGGACAGCATGTCAAAATCGTTGTCGCTCAGTACCACATCCCCGTCCAGACATTCCACCTCCACCATGCGGGCATAGCCCCGGGAGGTGACCGTCACGCCGTCCTCACCGGCGCTGACTGTGAGGCACGGGTCCTCAAAGGCAAAGTGCTTGGGCGCACAGAAAAGCACGGAGGTGGAGGAAACCGTTCTGCCCTCCTCCATCATTTCCACAAACAGGAAATCCCTGCGGGGATCGGCCTGGGGGAAACTCTGCTCCACCACGCGGATGGAGGAAAGGGACGGCACGCGGGCTTCGTAGGTCCACGCCTGCTTTTCCGTGTCCCTGCCGGTCATGAGGCGGCACCTGACCTGAACCGCCCGTTCCCGCATGCTTTCATTGCTTACGGAAATGGTGCAGGACAGGGGAATGTCCTGAGGCGGAGTCTCATCGTTCACATTGGGACGGAGGGTATGCAGCCCCTGTTCCTCACAGATGAGCAGCAGCGGGGCGAAGAAGCGGCGGGCCATGTAATGCAGGGCTTTCCAGCGGCCGAAATAGTCAATGGATGCCCAGGAAGCGACCGGCCAGATGTCGTTGAGCTGCCAGTATATTGCGCCGCTGCAGCTCCCCCGGCGGCTCCGCCAGGCCTCCACGCCGCAGCGGATGGCCTCCGCCTGCAGAAGCTGGGAGGCATAGACCATCAGGTCCATGCTGGAGGGGTACAGATAAGTCCTGGACATGTACTGGAGGATTTTTCCGTTGGCGTCCGCATTCCGCTGATGCTTCTCCATGATGTAGGAGAAGGGATTCCGGTCCTCCGGCAGGGTGAAGCTTTCCACGGTTTTCATGCAGGGGAAGGACTGGAAGCCGAACTCGGAGACAAAGGAGAAGGCGTGGTCCCGGAAGGCATGGAAGGGCAGGGAGCCATGCCACACATCCCAGTAGTGCACGTCACCCCGGGTATCGTCTCCCGGCTGGTCAAAGCTGCCGCCGGAGGAAGGGGAGGAGGGACGGTAGATTCTCTGGGGATCCATTTCCTCCAGCATGGAGGGAAGAATGTATTCGAAGATCTTGATATAGTCCGCCTTCTGCCGGGGTGTGGTGGGGAACCAGGGAGTTCCGGCAAGCGCGGACTCATTTTCGTTGTTGCCGCACCACAGGGCCAGAGATGGATGGTGCCGCAGGCGCCGGATGACACAGGAGAACTCCTTCCGGATGTTCTGCTCAAACCCGTATCCCAGTTCATAATTGGCGCAGGCGAACATGAAATCCTGCCACACCAGCAGACCCAGTTCATCGCAGGCGTCAAAGAAGAAGTCATCGGGGTAATAGCCTCCGCCCCAGACACGCAGACAGTTGAAATTGGCCAGACAGCAGTCCTCCAGCAGGCGGCGGGTCCGCTCCGGGGTGACCCGGGAGAGGAGACTGTCCTCGGGAATATAATCGGCACCCATGCAGAAAATGCCCACGCCATTGACCTTCAGGCAGAAGGATGTGCCCGTTTCCGTGGGGTCCTCCGCCAGCTCAACGGTTCTCAGGCCGATCCGCTTTCCCCAGCGGTCCAGATGAATGCCGTCGGAGGTGAACAGGTCCGCCTGCAGGGTGTAAAGGGGCTGGAGGCCATACCCCCTGGGCCACCACAGGAGGGGATCCCGGACCGTCATGGTTTCATCGCAGGTTTCCCCCACCGCCTGTCCGTCGGGCGCGAGAAGTGTGTAGCGGATATACAGTCCTTCCGGCCGGGAGCGGCTGGGCATGTCCATTTCCGGATTGAAGTGGAGCTGTACGACACCGGGTGCGTGGGACTGGTCAATACGGATCGAGGCGATCTTGGGGGTGGATACGGCCCAGAGATAGACAGGGCGGTAAATGCCCGCGTCCGGAAGCCTCGGACCCCAGTCCCAGCCGTACATGCAGTGGGCTTTCCGGATGGAGGGAAAGCCCCGGGTGGCATCCGTGGCGCCGTGGAGATGCGCAGTGCGAAAGGCGGAGGCGGCTGCCTGGACCGGTGAGCGGAAGAGGATGGTGATGTCGTTTTCCCCCTCCCTCAGCACACTCCGCACGTCCACGCTGTAGGTCCGGTGCATGTTGTCCGTGGAGAGCACAGGCCGGCTGTTGACGCTCACCTCGCACAGGGTGTCCAGCCCCTCAAAAACCAGACGTACCTCGTCCGCCAGAAGCGTATCCGCGTCCAATGTGAAGGTGCGGTGGTAGATATAGTCCTTTTTCATGAGGTCAAAGGCGGCCATTTCATTGTCCCGCCAGAAGGGGTCCTCCATGCGGCCCTGCTCCAGAAGGTCCGAATATACGGAGCCGGGCACGGTGGCGGGGAAAAAACGATCCTCGTCAGCGGAGCGCATTTCCCAGGGACCGCACAGGGACAGAATGTGACGCGTCAGGGTTTCAGACATAGGCACCTCCATCAGAAGGGACGCCGGGAGGCGTCCGTCAGCTCAAGGGTCGTATCCGGACTGAGGGTTTCCACGGTGATGTTTTCAATCCGGTGCATGGACCGGAGGGCGATCCAGAGGGTGAAAAGAACGAGAAACACAGAAAGCAGGATCAGGAGACGTCCCCTGCCCGCGCTCTCCGGTCTGTGCCAGCGCACATGCCGCAGGTGATTCATCACCTGTCTGGCACAGACACCCGTCAAGGCGCCGCAGCCCAGGCCCGTCAGCATGAGTATGCCCAGATACCCCAGAATCGCTCTGGGGGTGTGGAGCACCAGAATGGCCATGAGGACCTGGCCCAGGTTATGGCACATGCCCCCGGCCATGGAGATGACCACACAGTGCAGACGGGGCGTGAGGTGCATGAGCACCATCACCGTCAGGCTGAACAGGCCTCCCGCAAAGGCATAGATCATGGCGGACACGCCGCCGAACATGATACCGGACAGAAGAACCTTCAGGGACATGAGAATCATGGCGGTGGGGATGTCCAGCATGTAGACCGCGAAAATGAGCACGGAATTGGACAGCCCCAGTTTGATGCCGGGAATGCCGGGAGAGGGGAGCATGCTTTCCACCCAGCCCAGGACCAGCATCAGGGACAGAAGCATGGCGCTGAGGGTAAGATGCTGCGCGTGAAAACGGCGGGAATTGACAGGCATGTCACTGATCGCCCCCGGCATACATTTCCATGACTTCCTCCGGCGTGTACAGCTCCAGAAGCACGTAATGGGGGAGGCACATGATCATGTTCATGAGAGCCCGGTCTCCTCTGTTTTCCAGGGTCACCCACCCCATGTGCACGCAGTCCTGATTGTCACAGTTGGCGCTTTCCATCTTCATGCCCTCCGGTGTCAGGTACAGAACATTCAGAAGTTCACTGCCGTCCGCGTCGGTCTGCCGGATGGGCAGCGTGGTTTCCCCTTCCGCAGGCAGAGGGATCCAGTACTGTCCGGAGGACAGGGTCAGAAGCACATAGCCGGGGGCCATGACGGGGATTTCTGTGGATTCCCCGGTTTCCGAAAGTGCGGAGGGGGCGAGCATCAGCATGAGCAGAAGGAACAGCAGGACGCGTTTGAGAAACATGACAATTCTCCTCGGGTGTTTTTCTGGGACAGTGAAAGGTCAGGGCGCGGACAGGGGCTGCAGGAAGGACTGCATGACATAGCCGTCCACCGTATCCGTGCGCACATGGACCCACAGGGGATCCGGGCAGGTTTCCAGAACCTGCAGGACCTGGTGCGGCAGCAGGCGCATGAGAATCGTTCCCACCTGAGAAGGCTGGGAGCGAAGGTTCAGGGTGGAATCCTCCGCGATAAACTCCACCGAGGCCAGATAGGCGTTTTCCGGCAGGTCCAGGGTGACGGGCATCAGAGTGGGTCTGGGCGTCGGGCTGGGGGTCGGGGCCGGGGTGGAGGCCAGAAGGGGCTGCGGAGTGGCCGGGCTCTGCGTGGCGGAGGGAGACTGACGCAGCTCCATGCCGGGATAGTAGAAGCCCAGAATCTGATCATAGGTAAAGCCGTTTTCTCCCATATACTGGGCACCCCGCTGGCTCATGCCCACGCCGTGGCCGTATCGCCTGCTTTCCAGACTGAAGGCATCCCCGGTGTCCTTCACGGACAGAAGCTCACGGCCTGTTCCGGGAATGCTCAGGTTCAGCTGGGAGATCAGATCGGGGAACATGGCAAGGGTGACTTTCTGCAGTCCTGTCTGATGAGTCATGGGCCCAAAGGCCGAGTCAGCCTGCTGGATGGATGGGGCGGGAGTGGGGGTGGAAAAAAGCAGCAGCTCCTCATCCACGCCTTCCGTGCCCTGACCCATCAGCGGCCGGCCGGAAAAGGTGAAGTACAGAGTCAGATCCGTGACATACTGATTCTCTTCTCCCAGAGGCCTCCCGGAGAGGTCCAGTGATTCCAGAGAATCGATCCGGAAGGATTCTTCCCGGGGGTCCAGGTTCATGGAGGGCAGGGTGGGCATGAAGGCAAGGTATATCTGGTGCCGGATCGGTTCAGGAAGGTCCGAGGCGTCCTTTTTCATGATGCACCGGAGGACAACGCTCAGAGGATTGGCAAGATCGTAGGGATCCTCCCTCACCTGGTACAGGCCGGAATCCCTGGACCCGTCCCAGGCATGGCTTTCCAGATCCGTCTGACCGCCATTGCTGGCGGCGTAATAGCAGGTGGCCAGCTGGCCCTGCCACATGCCCACGATGCCGGCAGTTTCCAGGATAGCCCGGTCGCTGAGGGAATTGTCATCGGACAGCCCCCGGAACACCTGGTCATTGGTGGTGTCCGTCACATCCTGGTCCTTCCGGGTGTTCAGTTTCTTCATGGCATAGGTTCTGGCGCAGACCGCCTGGGCCTTGAGGGCTTCCAGGGGAAAGCCGCTGCCCATTTCATAGGGAACCACGCCCCGGAGATAGGTTTCCAGGGGAAGAGTCAGAAGGGCTTCGAACCGGTCTTCCGAAATCGTCAGATCCAGTATGCCGGGGTAATGGTTGCCCTTTTCGGAGAACCGGACGCCTCTGTCTCCATGGCTGATCACCCTCAGGGAGGTTCCGGCATCCATGAGAATACCCTGGGCGCAGAGCAGGATATGCCCGCTCCGGATTTCCAGGATCAGATGGGAGCCTTCCGGAAAGGAGGCGGAGAGGGCCGCGCTTTCGACGCTGCAGGCATTTTCCGGATACAGATCCATCCGGCCGGAAAGATTCAGGCGGCTCAGCCGGACCCGGATCATGGGGGATGTCTCCTGCGCCCGGGCAGGGGGAAGACACATCAGAACAAACAGCAGAAGCAGGCAGGCCGAAACAGATCGCCGCACGGTGTCCCTCCTCTTTATGGAATTTGGGGAAAGGGGACAGATCGCCTGTATTGTACTTGTTTGAGGCATGTTTGAAAAGGGGAGAGCACAAAACCGACGGACTTGACGGGACATGTGGTTAATGCTATGGTAAGCATGCCTGCACAGATGCAGAAAAAGGTGCGGGCCTGTGTCCGCTTCCCAAGAAACATGTGAGGAGGAGTTTCCCATGGCTGACCGTATTGTGCTGAATCCCGTATCCTATCATGGTCACGGCGCGATTGAAAATATCCTGCCGGAACTGAATGCCCGGGGACTGAAAAAGGCCTTTGTCGCCACTGATCCGGATCTGATCCGCTTCGGTGTGGCCGGCAAGGTGACGGAGCTGCTGGACAAGGCCGGATTCGCCTATGAGGTTTATTCCGATATCAAGGCAAATCCCACTATTGAGAACGTGCAGGGCGGCGTGCAGGCCTTCAAAAAAGCCAATGCGGACTGCATCATCGCCATTGGCGGCGGTTCTGCCATGGATACGGCCAAGGCCATTGGCATCATCGTTGAGAATCCCGAGTTTGGGGATGTCCGCTCTCTGGAAGGTGTTGCTCCCACCCGGAAGCATGCCGTATTCACCATTGCCGTGCCCACCACCGCCGGCACCGCCGCTGAAGTGACCATCAACTATGTGATTACGGACGTGGAAAAGAAGCGGAAGTTCGTGTGCGTGGATGTGCATGACATTCCCGAGGTGGCCGTGGTGGATCCCGACATGATGGCTTCCATGCCCAAAGGCCTGACGGCTGCCACCGGCATGGACGCTCTGACTCATGCCATTGAAGGCTATATCACCAGGGGACACTGTGCCATCTCTGACATGTTCCATCTGGAAGCGATCCGCCTCATTTCCAGAAACCTGCGCGCCGCAGTGCAGAATGATCCTGACGGACGTGAGGGCATGGCTCTGGGCCAGTACATTGCCGGCATGGGCTTTTCCAATGTGGGCCTGGGCATTGTGCACTCCATGGCGCACGGTCTGTCTGCCCTGTATGACACGCCTCATGGTGTGGCCTGCGCCATTATCCTGCCCTACGGACTGGAATATAACGCCTGTGTGGCAGGAAAGCGCTATCGCGCCATCGGAGAAGCCATGGGCGTGGAAGGCATTCAGGCCATGAGTGATGAGGATGCCGCCAGCGCGACCATCGCGGCCGTCAAGCAGCTGTCTAAAGACGTGGGTATTCCCGCGGACCTCAAAAACATCGTCAGGGAAGAGGATGTGGACTTCCTGAGCGACAGCGCCTACGCGGATGCGTGCCGCCCCGGCAACCCCAGGGACACAAACAAGGAAGAAATCGCTGCTCTTTACCGCAGCATGATGTAAACCGGCCGGGCTGCCGCTTCACGCGGCAGCCCTTCTTTGACCCCGGGAGAAGAATCAAGCCGTGAAGGAGGGCCCTCCGGGAAAAATCGGCCGGGTTCCCTCACTTGCCCGGGAGAGGTTCCACGCCCCCTGGGCCGGCTGTATTTCCGCGCTCCGTCCTGTAACGATTACGCGAGTGATTTCCCCAGAGATATTCGGGTTTTTAGGTCGGTGAAAGCAGTAAACCTACCAGAGAACCTTCCCAATTTGAAACTGGAGTTTTTCGGCAAGTGTTCTCCGTGACTTCGTAATATTGTGAAGTGTCCATCGACCTTTTTCATTCACCGACTTAATACCTTTGAATTCATCCATTACATGCCTGACAGTTTCATTCTGATTGACCAGCGATTTCTTGACTTCGCTGAAAATACTGCCCGCAATTTGAACGATGAATCCAACGCCTTGTGTCCTGCAATAATCCTGCTGGTATAAGGCGTTGAAATCAATGACATTATCCACATAGTTATAGTATGTTTCTATACCCCATCTGCTCTTGTACCCGCTGAATACCTCTTCAGCTGTACATTGTTCTGTCGTTTCAAGGAGAAATAAGCCAAAGTCTTTCTCGCTTGCATCCAATCCGGCTTTTGTGAATCCCTTTATACCTTTTTCCAGCTTTTCACAGTAGGTTTTCCGTTCAGCGTTTTCCCTTGTCGTATCCTTTAATGCGATGTATCGGGTTTTCCCTTTGCCAGGAAACTCTGTGTAATAGATGATACTGGAATACCCATCCTTACCGTACAAAAACCAGCGGCGCTTATCAAATTTCAACTTTCCATATACATCGACGTAATCATTACGCCCTGAGATCATGGGAACAGTATATGTGCTTCCTTCGAGCGACATAAGGCGCTTATCATCATCGGTATTGAATCCTCTGTCAACATAAAAGTGCGCGTTGGCAAATACAAAACGACTGAACAACTGTTTCAATGAGCTTTTATCTGGCGTTGACCCATTGATGAACTGACTCGCCAGGGGCTTGTCATTGACCAGGTCATGGACACATATCCAGTTCATCTGCGGGGAATTCAGCTTTGAATGCTTGTAGCCGAATTCAGAGAGGTCCTTTTTTTCCGAAGCACAGGCGATAACATGACCATCAATTCCTACTACGTGAGATGATGTATTGATTGCCCGCTGTTCGAATTGATCTACAACTTTGCCGTGGCGGCCCAGATATTCATAAAGGTTTGCCAATGATTCGTAACCAAGCAAGACCCCTGGATAGAACATGCAGACTGCTGATTCAGCGTATTTCCTGGACATGTCTGTCATATACGTGAATCCCTCGTTAAACGTGATTAATCCTGCCACATATATCTTCATCGCCATCTTGCTTTTGAAGAGCAGATCAAGTTCCTGAAACACCTCCGAAGAATGCATCCTGCTGAATGCGTAGTTACCATAGTCAAGGACTGTGATCATCTCTTCCGCTTCAGATGCCGCATTCGGGATAAAACCGTTTTCAAGGGTGATTGTTCCCAGACACGGTCCCATCTTGTCCTGCGTCTTCCACTTATAAGTTCCATCTTCCAGTGGAATTTTAACTTTTGTGGATGAACGTTGATATGCGTAATACTTGTTGCCTTGCTTCTTTACCATGGTTCCAGGTGGACGCAGATCCCGAATTTCCTTTGGCACAGAATATTCTCCCATGCATTTATCCCCC
>CACYGY010000064.1 GCA_902774025.1 uncultured Eubacteriales bacterium | reverse complement strand
GGAGGAGGACACCTCCACCGCCCGCTTCGAAGGCAGCGGCCTGAGTCTTGCGGTATCAAAAAGCATTGTGGAGCTCATGGGCGGCCGCATTGACCTTCAGAGCCAGAAGAACGTCGGCACCGTTTTCACCGTCACCCTCCCCCTTGTATGCCGGAAGGAGTGCAGCGATGCGGGAAGCGTGAATCTGCAGAAGCTTTCCCTTGAGGGCCGCCGCATCCTGATCGTGGAGGACCATCCCGAAAACGCCGAAATCGTGGCGGACCTTCTGGAACTGGAGGGCGTGGAAACGGAGTGGGCGGAAAACGGTCTGGCCGCGGTTGAAAAAATGGAGCATGCCCGTGATGGATACTATGACGCCATTCTGATGGATCTGCGCATGCCGGTGATGGACGGTCTGGATGCCACCCGGAAGATCCGCAGTCTTGACAGAAAGGACGCCCGGAGCGTTCCCATCATCGCCCTCACCGCCAATTCCTTTGAAAGTGACGTGCGGGCTTCCCTCAGCGCCGGGATGAACGCACACCTGCCCAAACCCGCGGATGCGGATCTCCTCTACGAAACACTGAAAGAATACATCCGTCCGCTCTGTCCGGATATGGCAGAAGACAGGAGGCAGAAATCATGATTCAATCCGGACAGATTGAACGGCCCAGAGCCGTCCTGGTGGTGGACGACCAGGAAATCAACCGGGACATCATGGGCGCCATCCTGGCAGATCACTACGAAATCCTGTACGCCGAAAACGGTCAGGAAGCCCTGGAAGTGATGAGAGAACACCTGGATGAGCTTTCCGTACTGCTGCTGGACCTGATGATGCCGGTGATGAACGGTTTTGAGGTTCTCGCCCGCATCCGGGAAGACCCGGAACTGAGCCGGATCCCGGTGATCGTTCTGACCGCGGAAAAGGAAGCGGAGCTCCGGGCCCTGCAGGCCGGGGCGGCAGACTTCATCAGCAAACCCTTTGATGAGATGGAGGTGATTCTGGCCCGGATCAGCCGGATCATCGAACTGAGCGAGGACCGGAAGCTGATCTCCGCCGCCGAGCATGACGCCCTCACGGGCCTGTACAGCCGCAACTTCTTCGTGGAATACATCAACCGTCTGTTCCGGTACCATCCGGAATTCCAAATGGACGCCGTCGCCCTGAACATTGAGCAGTTCCATTCCATCAACGCCCTGCACGGCCGGGCCTTCGGGGATCAGGTGCTGCAGGTGCTGGGCGGGGAAATCCGCGCCTTCCTTTCCGGGACAGACGGGATTGCCGGACGCATTGAGGGGGACCGTTTCGGGATTTTCTGCGTCCGGCAGCCGGACTATCCCGCCCTTCACGAGCGCTTTCAGCGAAAGCTGGAGGAACAGTTCCCCGGTGTGAACATCCGCCTGCGGATGGGCATCGGGCCGTGGGCGGAGCATACCGACCCCGTTCTGCTGGCGGACAGGGCCCGTTTTGCCAGCAAGCTGGCCCGTGGAAACTTTCAGACCCCCGTCAGGATTTACGATGAGGAGATGCATTCCCGGGAGCTGCTGAACCAGCGCCTGATGAATGATCTGAACAGGGCGATGGAAGAAAAACAGCTGACCGTGTTCTATCAGCCCAAGTATGACATTCTTTCCGATCCGCCCCGTCTGAGCAGCGCGGAAGCGCTGGTGAGATGGCGTCACCCGGAACTGGGCATGATCCCACCCGGGGTCTTCATTCCCCTTTTTGAGAGCAACGGACTGATCGGCATGCTGGACAGCTTTGTCTGGAATGAGGCGGCTTCCCAGATCGCCATCTGGCGCGAGCGGTACGGTTTCTCCCTTCCCGTTTCCGTCAACCTCTCCCGCAGTGACGTCTATGACCCCCTCCTGGTGGACCGGCTGGTCCGCCTGATCCGGGACAACGGGCTGAACTACCGGGACCTGAAGCTGGAAGTGACGGAATCCGCCTGCACGGACAATGCCCGGACCGTGCTGGATGTGATCCACAGACTCCGGGAAACGGGGTTTGAGATTGAAATGGACGACTTCGGTTCCGGCTATTCCTCCCTGAACATGCTCTCGGACATGCCCATCGACGTGCTGAAGATGGATATGAAATTCATCCGGAATATCGTCACCAGCGAAACGGACCAGCGCCTGGTGGCCCTGATCCTGGACATTGCCCGGTATCTTCAGGTGAAGGTGGTGGCGGAAGGCGTGGAAACCGAGGAACAGCTGAACATTCTCAGGGACGGCGGCTGCAATCTCGTGCAGGGATACTTTTTCTCCAGACCGCTTCCGCCGGAGGAGTTCGAGAAACTGATTGAGCGGCATATCCGCCAGGAAAGGACGGAAACACCATGACACTTCAGGAACTGTACAGCAGCATCGGGGAAGACTATGCACAGGCGCTCCGGATTCTGCGGGTGGAAAAGCTGGTGGACAAGCATATCCGGAAACTGACCCGGAACGGACTCATCGAGTCCCTTCTCGCCGCCGGGGAAACCATGGACGCCGCTCAGCTCTTTGACGCGGCTCACGCGGCCAAGGGGAACTGCGGAAACCTCGGTCTGACGCATCTGGCAGCCGCCGCTTCCGAGCTGGCGGAGGAATTCCGTCCCGGAACTCCCCGGAAGATGACGGACGAACAGGTGAAGGAAAAGCTGCGGGACGTTTCCGCTCTCTATGATCAGGTGAAGGAAAGCCTCTCCCGTTACGAGACGGAGAACCCCTGAACAGGCGATACGCGCAGAAAGAAGGGACAGCGGCATGAACAGTCACCCGAACCAGGCCTGCAGCGCAAAGGGAACGCCCTATCTCGGCGCCCTGGGCGCCTGGGCTCTTGCCTTCGGCTGCAGTGTGGGCTGGGGCGCCTTTGTGATGCCCGGGAACACCTTTCTCCCGCTGGCCGGTCCGGTGGGTTCGGCGATCGGCCTGGGCCTCGGTGCCCTTGTCATCCTGATCATTGCGGCCAATTACCATTTCCTGATGAACCGCTATCCGGACGCCGGAGGAACCTATACCTATACGAAGCACTGCTTCGGATACGACCACGGCTTCCTCAGCGCCTGGTTCCTGATCCTGACCTATGTGGCCATTATCTGGGCCAATGCCACGGCCCTGCCCCTGATCGCCCGGACCCTCCTGGGGAGCACTTTCCAGTTTGGCTTTCACTATGTGATCGCGGGCTACCATGTCTATATGGGGGAGCTGATCCTGGCGGTGGGCTCCCTGGTGCTGGGGGCCCTGGTCTGCCTGCGCCGCACGGCCGCTGTCAGGGTGCAGATTCTCATGGCGGTCCTGCTCTTTGCCGGCATTGTGATCTGCTTTGTGGCGGGGGCTGCCGGAACAAAGGTGGAAGCGCCCTTCCAGCCCATGTTTTCCGATCCGCGGAACCCCGTCAACGGCATCTTCACCGTCTTTGCCCTGGCGCCCTGGGCCTATGTGGGGTTTGAATCGGTGGCCCATTCCGCCGGGGAATCCAGGTTCAGCCTCCGGCACAGTTTCCTCATCATGACCCTGGCCCTGGTGGCAGCGGGGCTTGCCTATATTTTCCTGAACCTGCTGGCCGTGACGGCGCTGCCGGAGGGGACCGGGAACTGGGTGGAATACACCCAAAGCCTTGACGGCCGTCAGGGTCTGGCGTCACAGCCCACCTTCTTTGCGGCAGGCAGCGCAATGGGAAGCGCCGGCAGCACGATCCTGGGTGTTGCCGCCCTGTGCGGCATCTTCACCGGCCTGATCGGCAACTATATTGCCCTGAGCAGGCTCCTGACTTCCCTGGCCGAGGACGGAATGCTCCCGGCTTTCATCGGTGAAACGAACGCCCATCAGGTGCCGAAGAAGGCCATCCTCTGCATCTGCTTCGTCTCCGTGCTCCTTCCCTTTTTCGGACGCACGGCCATCAGCTGGATCGTGGATGTGACCACCGTCGGTGCCACCATCGCCTATGCCTTCGCCTCCGCCTCCGCCTGGAAGGCAGCGAAGGAGCAGCCGGGACGTCTTTACAGAATCACCGGTATCACCGGCATGATCCTGTCCCTGCTCTTCGCCCTTGAGTTCCTGATCCCCAACATCGTTTCCATCAAGACCCTGGCCACGGAATCCTATCTGATTCTGGCCTTCTGGGGCATTCTTGGGTTTGTCGTATTCAGGATCATTCTGAAAAGGGATGAGCATCGCCGCCTTGGCCGGTCCACCGTAGCCTGGATCGTGCTGCTGGGCCTGATCATCTTCACCTCCAGCGTCTGGATGCGGCAGACCACGGAAGCCTCCATGGAGAAAACCGTCACCTCCATCCGGACGAGCCTCCTGGAACAGCAGGGAAATGCTGATGCCGGAATTCTGCCTTCCTCCGGGGAAGCGCGGACGGCCGCCTATGAGGATATGACGGAAGGACTGCGGGGTGTCAATTCCACCCTGGCCGTCAGTATGGTGATTCAGATCGGTCTGATCATCGCCGCCCTGGCCATTCTCTTTGACATCTATTCCCATACCCAGAAGCGGGAGCAGAAGACAGAGATTGAGAAGGCCGTCGCGGAGGATGCCAGCAGGGCCAAAACCAGTTTTCTTTCCAATATGAGCCATGAGATCCGCACGCCCATGAACGCCATAATCGGCCTGGACAGTATTGCCCTGCGCAATCCGAATCTCCAGCCCCAGACCCGGGAGCATCTGGAGAAGATCGGGGCCAGCGCCAAGCACCTGCTGGGCCTGATCAATGACATTCTGGACATGAGCCGGATCGAATCCGGACGCATGGTGCTGAAGAATGAGGAGTTTTCCTTCCGGGAGTTCCTGGATCAGATCAATATCATGATCAACGGCCAGTGCGTGGACAAGGGACTGCACTATGACTGTGATCTCATCGGCCGGGTGCGTGATTACTATATCGGCGATGACATGAAGCTGAAGCAGGTGCTGATCAATATCCTGGGGAATTCCGTGAAGTTCACCAGCCCGCCGGGACGGATCAGTCTGACGGTGGAGGAAACGGAGGAGAGAGAATCCGAATGTGTCCTCCTCTTCCGGATGAAGGATACCGGGATCGGCATGGAGCCGAGTTTTATTCCCAGAATTTTTGAGGCCTTTTCCCAGGAGGACGCCGCCACCATCAACCGGTACGGCGGGAGCGGTCTGGGCATGGCCATCACAAAGAACTTTGTGGAAATGATGAACGGCACCATCCATGTGGAGAGTGAAAAGGGCGTGGGCTCCGTATTCACCGTCACCGTCACCCTGGGCAGGTCCGAGCGGTCCTTCCGCTCGGAGAGCGGAATCAGCATTCCCCAGGGATTCCGGGCGGCTGTGGTGGACGACGATGAAATTTCCCGTGAGCATGCCCGGATCGTACTGGAATCCATCGGCATCCATGCGGATGTTTTCACCTCCGCCCACCTGGCCCTGGAGAATCTCCATCAGGCCCGGGAGCAGGGCAGGCCGTACCATCTGGTCCTGACGGATTACAAGATGCCGGACATGAACGGCGCTGAGCTTACCCGGAATCTGCGCACCTTTGACGAAGGCGAAACCATTGTGTTCCTGCTGACGGGCTACAACTGGGGCATTATCGAGGAGGAGACCCTGGCCACGGGCGTGGACAGCATCATGGCCAAGCCGCTGTTCACGGATAATCTGCTGAAGGAAATCAGCACCGTCCTCGCGCGCAGAAGCGGCGTGAATGAAACGGAAGCGAACAAGCCTGAATCCCCACCGGACAGGAGTCTCCTGGCCGGGCGGAGGGTCCTCATGGCGGAGGATGTGGAGCAGAACGCGGAAATTCTGGAGGATCTGCTGGATCTGGAAGGCATTGAGTCGGAACACGCGGAAAACGGTGAAATCGCGGTGAGAATGTTCAGCGAAATGCCGGAAGGGTACTATGACGCCATCCTGATGGATGTCCGGATGCCCGTGATGGACGGACTGACGGCCACAAAGACCATCCGGAGCCTGAGCAGACCCGACGCCCGGACGGTTCCCATCATCGCCATGACTGCCAATGTGTACGATGAGGATGTGGAGCGGTCTCTGCGCTCCGGTATGAACGCGCATCTGTCCAAGCCCATCGAACCGGACCTGCTGTACAGAAGACTTGCGGAATCCATCCGGAACAGACAGGAGGACTGACACAGGCGCCGGGAAAGGGACGAAACGGAAAAGGAAAACAGGGGCAGTTGATCCTGCGCCTGTTTTCTCATGACGTTTCCCTCAGATGCGTCATCACGGCATGTCGGGAGACAGACAGGGGCCCTGACGAACCGCTGCCCCTGACCTGCCTGTCCTCCGGAGCACCGCTGAAACAGCGGGAGCGGTGTTCCGGAAAAAGGATTGAAAACCCGCTGAAAAACGCGAGATGAGGAGAAGTCACATGGATCTTTCCACTCTGTCCGGAAGCAGGCCTGTCCGTCTGACCGACCGTCAGGGAAATATCTCAACAGGCATGCCGGAACCATTCTCCGCGCAGGAAGGGCTGCGTGTCCACGGAAGGGAAGAGGAGGGCGTAAAGGTCGGGGACCGTGTCGTCTTTTCAGGCGAGATCGCCGATATCCGGCCTCTGCCCACCTGTGAGGAAGCCAGGCGTACCATTCCCGCCGGATTCTACCGTCACTTCATGGGCGGAGAGTATGAAGTAACCGCCATCGCCCGGCATTCGGAGACCGGGGAGGCGATGGTCGTCTACCGTTCGGTCCGGAGCGGCGATACCTGGGTCCGTCCCGCGGACATGTGGAATGAAACCCTTGAGAGGAACGGAAAAACATACAGGCGGTTCTATGCCCTGGACCGGATCCGGCGGGTCGAGGAATATGAGCGTCTTTTTGAGGAGGCCACGGCCTGTCCCGATGCCGGAAAGCTCCGCATTCTGGATGCCTATTATACCTCCGGCCAGTGGCTGGAGGATTATGAGGCGGATGAAAGAGGAGAGCTTCCCCCTGACCTGAAGCGCGGAGTCCTGTCCCAGGACGCGCTGTCTGCGCTGCTGGAGGAAACAGGGAGTGCCCGGGAATAGGGTCAGTTTGCCCACCAGTATCCCGGTTCCCTCTCCCCTTTCAGAATCGCCAGGCATGTCTCCGCGTCCGCCCTCTCCCAGAGCATGGTGATCCCGAAGCGCCTCATATCCTCCGCGAAAACGTCAATCAGCCGCCCCCGCTCCTGACTTCCCTTGGGGGTCAGCAGGATGCGCAGATAGCGGACAGCCATCTCCTGGAAACGGATGCGGCGCCGTATGGATTCCGATTCCGCCGCCGCCAGTGCCTTCCCGAAAAGGTCCTCGCACTTTTCCACAAGTTCCATGGTGTGCCAGGGCTTGTCGGGATGATTGAAGCAGTACAGATGACAGCCGCAGTCCGTGACGGACCGGCGGACGGTTTCCAGATATGCCTCCATGTACGGCGCGGCGCTGCCATAGACGGCCGCGAGGAATGCCCGCATCTCCTTCTGCGCATCCATGTATGGATTCCACATGGCCCGGCCCAGCAGATAGGCCCGCAGATCGTTCATCTCCCCGCCGCCTTCCGCGCCGCAGCCCTGCTCAAACAGGCCACGCACGTGATTTTCGCAGAAAAACCGGATGTTTTCCGCCAGCACATGAAGATTCGGATGGGGCATCCAGTAATGAGAGAAGTTTGTGACATAGTCCCAGATGTAGAGCCGGTCGCATTTCCGGCCCCACCCCTCCAGATCCTCCCGGAAGGACCGGGCATCCTCTGTTCTCGGCGCGTCCGGATCATCCGCGGTGCACGCTCTCAGGGGATGCACAAAGCAGCACTCGATCGTGCACAGACGCACGCATACATTCTTCCTGGCCCGGACATAACGGGGCGGACGGCGGGTATACTGGTAGGCCAGGGTGTCCAGGATCACATCCGGGAATTCCTTTTCCACCTCCTCCGCCACGGCATTGACGAAGTGAAGCAGGGAACCGGCCTGGGATCCCTCGTACGCGTCCACCGCGCGGCATTTGGGGCAGGTACAGCCATTGTAGTTATCGTCCTGGGAGATGGAGAAGATACGGGCATCCGGCTCCCGGCGGATATCCGCCAGCACCTGTTTCGTCACCAGATCCAGCACATCGGGGTTTGTCAGGCACAGTTGGGTCTTCTCGCGTATGCGCACCCCGTCAATCTCCGAAAAGTATTCCGGGTGTTCCTCAAAATAGTCTTCCGGGCGCAAAAGATGCCGGCAGAAGGTGTGCACAAAATAGTTCCTGCCATACCTTACCCCGCCGCCGGTTCTGTCATCCGCCTCCCTTTCCCTGCCGTTGATCCGCCTTTTGGCACCGTAAAGTCTGTCCCGCAGCTGATAAACGGAGGAAGAGCGGTATTCCAGGAGCGGAACCCGGCGGATCCTCACCTGCCCCAGTTCCATTTCCGCAAGGCGCGGAACGGTCTCCACCTCCGGAGAAAAAAAGCGGCAGCCGAGACATTCCTCCAGAAATTCGTACACCCCGTAGAGCGTTCCCCGGGGATGCATTCCGGTAATCCAGATGCGTTTCTCTCCCGAGACAATCATGAACCCGTCATCGGTCAGATCATTGTCCGGCACAAAACCCTCTGCTCCGCAGGCCTCCTTCCCGATGACAATAACCGTCCCTGCCTCCGGCGCACCGCTCACTTCAAAGGGCTTCCCCGCCATCCGGCTCATGTAATCCCGCAGTTCCTCCGCTGCAAAGCGCTCCGCCTCCGGTGCGTCCTCCGCCACCCGAATCCCGGCGGCAGTCCGTTCATTCCACAGTATCATGCTCTGTTCTCCTTCCATCGTTTTCCGGTGCCTTTCCCTCTTCCCGCCTGCCATGTCATTCCCGGTGGTCCTTCAGAAACAGCATTGGCTTTGTCACAGACGGAAACGGATGATTTACAGCGTTCTCCCCCCCCTCAGCACGTTGAGCCTGTCCACACGGAGGATGATGGTATTTGTGAAAAGCTCAGCGGGCCGGATTGCCTGAATGCCTCCTGTGCCGACAGATTCCTTTTTTCGTTTCTCAAAGCCCCGTGATGGACTCCTCACGCTGCTTCTGCAGCTTTCCGAACTGAACCGCGCCCTTTCCGGCAAATGGTCGTCTTCAGAGTCCCGTTTTCCCTCTCAGCGGAGGTCAGGAGGCTGTCCGGGCTCATGGACACCGCACCCTGTGCAAACCATCTTGCGTTTATCCGTTACACGGGCATGGGGAATCCGGCCATTTGGCAGCGTGCCTGAGGACGTCGAAGGAAGGCAGGGATCCCGCTGTACAGACACGCCCGGAAACGAATGAGTCCATTCCATCCTGTCATGTTTTCAGTGAATACCGTGCAGCAGCGGCGCTCATGGAGAGGAGAGAATTCATGCGGCTTTTTATCGGACTGGAACCCACAGCCGAATTCCGGCAGTCCCTGGCAGAGCTTCAGGCTCAGCTCCTGCGCGCGGGCATACAGGGCCGTCCCCTTGCGCCTTCCAATTTCCACCTGACACTGGCTTTCATCGGTCAGTGGCCGGAGGATGTGACAGCCTTTCTTCCCGCCGTGAGCCGGCCCTTTTCCATCACCCTGTCTCAGCCCGGCATTTTTCAGGAGGCGAAGGTGCTGTATGCCGGAGTGCAGCCCTCAGAAGAACTGGCCAGCCTGGCGGAGCAGGTCAGGCGGAATCTGGATCATGCAGGGATTCCCTGTGACCGTCAGCCCTTCTGTCCGCATATCACCCTGATCCGCAAGCCTCTCCTCCCCTGCGCTTCTGTCCTGACATCCATCCCTTTCTCCCCTGTCTCCATGACGGTGCGTGAAGTCTGCCTGTACAGTTCTGTTCACGAGAGGACAGGCATGGTCTATACCGTCATCGGCAGATCCGGAGAAAGGGGCTGACCCTCTCTTCCCGCTGTTTTCACGGAAAAAAGTGACAACGGGGAATTCCTTTTCCCCGATTCAGACAAGGAGGGCGGAACATCCCTTTGTGACTGTTCCGCCCGTTTTTTTACAGAAAACCACCTCCGCCATAATGCGACGGAGGTGGAATGTCTTTAATCCTCTACGGGGATAAAATCCACATCCGTAAGGAAATCAACACACATCTGAATCTGCGCTTCGGTCAGTCTCTGATTTGCTGCTCCGGGATTGGGCGTCATCACAAACTCGACAAGATACCCCTTGTAGATGGACAGGATATCCACAAAATCAGTATCCTGACCCGCTTCTCTGGCAAGCATCAGCTTTGTGCCGTATCCGGTTTCCCTGTAGGAAATGTCAACCTCATTCATATCCCTGAAGGAATTCTCCAGCAGCATCAAATCCTCATCGGACAGGTCGTTAAAGCGATCCACATCACCATAGATCTCATCATAGGCAATGGACATATACAGAACGGGCTTTTCGGTATCCTCAGAAAGAATGGATGCAATGATCATTTCTCCGGCTTCATCCACCACCTGAAGATCATAGTCTTCCGGAAGCCTGCAGGTCAGTTCAAAGTCCCCGTTGATATTCAGGGAGCCCAGTTTCCGAACACCGTCTGCTGTCTCGGTTTCGGTTACGTACTTTTTGGAGACTTTCCTGATGGTGTAGGCCTTATCAATATAACCCACCTGTTCCGTTTCCGGATCACGGGCCTTGTACCAGTGATTTGTCTCGCCCAGCACCAGCAGTTCCTTGCCGTCCGAGAAGGAGCTGATCCGGCGGGTGTTTCTGCCCGGACCGGAGCGGAAATACACCCAGCCGGAAATGCGGACAGGCCGTACGGAAATGTAGAAGTATTCCTCCACTTCCTTCTCGCTGGCCAGTTCCTCTTCAAGTCTGTTTTTCTCCGAATCAGCGTTTTCTTCTGCGTCAGCCGGATCGGAAGATTTCCGTAAAGGCTCCGGCTTTTCATCCACCAGATAACGGCTCATGATGTACCCGGCGCCCATACTGGCCCAGTCCACCTTCGTCCACCCGTCGTTTCCGGTATAGGACAGATCCACCGTCACCTCGCCGCCATATCTGACAATGCCGATGGTTTCCGCGTTTTTGCTTGGTGCGTTCCGGACATTCACCGGCTTCCCGTTGGCTGTCTTTGCATACATGACAGCCGTATTCCCCGCGAAAGCGACGGAGGACAAAAGAATGATGACCGCCATCATTGCCGCAGCAGAAAATATCCATCTTCTCTTCATTCTCTTTCCCTTTCCCTTCATACTGGATCGACTCCCCGGGACAAAGTTCCGGTATTACCGGGCAAGATAATCAATGGCAAGCATGATATCTGCCAGATCGCAGATTTCCGAGTCCTGATCGACATCGCATCTCTCCACAATCAGATCCGAATCGGATAACAGCCCAAGATAATACTGAATCATCAGCGATACATCCGACAGATCCAGTTTTCCGTCTCCATTGACATCTCCGGTTTTTTCCGTGGAATCCACGTATTGCTCAATGGCGAGCATGATGTCGTCCAGATCGTTCCGGTCCCCGTCCCGGTCAACATCCCATTCCTCTTCCGGCTCGCCTGAAAGAATCCCGGCAATCCTGCTGATCATATGGGCAATATCATCTCTCCCCGGTATACCCTCTTCATTCTGATCCGTCGTATTGATCAGACTCCCGGTTCTGGAGTCCCGGGTCGGCACGAATTCAGACAGCTGATCCTGGGCGTCCCCCTGACGGGAAGAGATCAGCGTTGTCCACTCGTTATCCACCACAGCCCAGCCGGCACGGCCGTCATCGGTAACCCCGTAACCCCAGATGTAGCCTGCAGTGGCTGTTTTCTTTGTCACGGTGAACAGTACGCCTTCCTTCATGATGTCATAGATTTCACCGTTCGCCCCTGCAGCGCTTCTCAGGCTGAGCCCGTAATCTGTTTCAATCCTGTATACCCACTCGTTTTCCGGTTCGGGGAAAGCGGGAGAAGGATCGGATTCCGGATATCTGGCCGACTTTGTGGCGACTTCTGTCGAGCTGTCCTTGATAGCCAGGAAGGGCATCACCAGCTGCAGCGTGCGGTCCTTGCTGTCCTTTGCAATCAGGATCCAGTAATAATGCTCCTCCTCATGGATCCATCTGAATTTGATGTGATTGTCGAGGGTCTTGATCATATAGGTATTCCCTGAAATCGGAATCGTTCCGCTGTCGCAAACGATCGATCCGTCGGTCTCCGTGATGACGGACCGAATGCTTTCCAGGGCAGCGTCTTCGCTGGTAAAGAGTGTTCCCGTGGTTGGATGCCAGGTCGCCTGGAACGTGCTGATGATAAAGGTCTTCGGGTAGGCGATATCCCGGAACTCGAGGGTCGTCGCCTTTTCCTTGGATGAATAGGTCCACGCGGTACCATTGGGCTGAAGAATGTGGGCAAGATACCGTCCGATCCCGGACAGCATACGCTGATTGAATTCATCCCAGGTCCAGGTCGTGATCTCCACCCGTCCGTTTTCGTCTGGATTGCAGTGGAGGAAGGTGATCGTATCTGAATCGTATGACAGGAGGATCATGGAGTAACCCTCAGCATCATCATAGTCGCCGGATGCAAGTCTGGTGGTGCGGATGTAGGCTCCGCATCCCACGCCCGAGTTCAGAAGGATTTCTCCGGAAAGCTCAGTCAGTCCGCTGACACCCGGAATTGGGGTCGAGTGTGAAAATCCCTTGTTTCCCCAGAGCGGAACATCGCCGAAAAGATAGAAATATGCAGCCTGAGCGTAAGCATAGTTTCCTTTTCCGCTGAATTCGTTCTTCTTCCATTGATAGGTGAATTCGACATCCAATTCGGTCCCCGCCGGATATTTCTCCATGATGTTTGAAAAGATGGGTTCCTCTCCGAGGATCAGATGAGCAAGTTTTTCCGCCAGCATGGCGTTTTCAGTGTAATCGGATCCGGATTCCGCCAGAGCAGCCCCCGCACAGGCGAAAAGCAGAACCGTCATCAGCAGAAAGAGAAGGGCACCTTTTGTTTTCATGATCCTATTCGTCGGGCTGATGGCCCGACACTCCTTTCTTCATATCTTTTCTTCTTAACCCACGAAGGACGATCCTTTCAGAGAAATGCCGTGATCCTCGTTTTTTCCATGCCAAAGGGCTCAGCGAACCTGTCCTGCCTCAGGGTACATGGCACGAACCATGGCCAGGGCATCCTGTCTGCATCCTCGTTTTTCAGGTCATTCCACTCCTTCCGCCGGCGAATCGTTCCCTCCGCCTGTTTCATAAGTCATATGAAAAAGTGCGTCTGTGATGGGGGACAATGATCATCCTGTTTCCTTCATTCCGGGCTTCACGGTGATCTGAATTCAAAATGCGGTTTTACTATATCGCATGGAACCGCTTCCGTCTACAGATCATTCGTGCCGGCGGAAACTTAATGATTTTGTAAAAACATCCGATCCGCATTTTTTCCGGGGATCATCGGGGAATCTGTCTTCTGACCGGATCGAAGCGTGCACGAAAAAAACAGCCTGCCATCATCGGAGCAAAATTGTTTTGATTATTATCGAATCAAAATTTGACAGATGAGTCTTTTTGTGAGATTATTGTTTCGATGGTTATCTAATCAGTTATCGGCAGGAGGAAACCGAAATGACGGAATTTATGGCTTATCTGGAGAGCAGAATCTCAGAAGGAAAGGAGGAGATCGTCACGCTGGAAGCTGACAGCCGGAAGGACGACGCCATTTTTGCCAGGATCCGCACGAACATTTACGACGTATGCAGAACGGTCAGCCTGGCGCTCACGGACAGGCCGGGTGCGGGAAGCGACGCGGTCAGGGCGCAGCTGGACCGGTTCCGCACAGAATGGAGGACGGCGCTGGAAAAAGCGAAACAGCATGACGAGTTCCGGGCCGTGGCAGTGGAGGAGACAAAGCTCGCGGCCCTGGAGGACATCATCGCTCATTTTCCGGAGGTGACAAAAGCATGACGCAGGAAAACGCCCTGAAGATCTTCAAGTGCCTTTCGGATACGTCCCGGCTGCGCATCATCCAGTCACTGACACAGGGAGATATGTATGCGGAACTGCTCGCTGAACGGCTGGAGCTGACACCCCCCACCGTCTCCTTCCATATGAAAAAGCTGGAGGACGCGGGACTGGTCATTTCACGCAGGGAACAGTATTACACGGTTTATTCCCTGAACCGCGTTGTTCTTGAAAACACCATTTATGAGGTTGCAGTTTCTGAGCCTGAGCAGATTGACGAGCAGCAGGAACGGGAGGACGCATACCGGAGAAAGGTCATCCGGGCCTTCTTTGAATACGGCAGGCTGCGTGCCATCCCGGTTCAGCGCAAAAAGAAACAGATCTGTTACGAACTGATCGCTGAACATTTTGAACCCGGCCGGGTGTATGAAGAGAAAGAAGTCAACGCGGTCATTTCTCCCATCTATGAGGACTACTGCACCATTCGCCGGGATATGATCAGTGAAGGAATCTTCAGGCGGGATGGCACACGGTATGTCCGGCTGAAGTGATTGTGCCCTGCGGTTTGTCAGTCATGAATCAGGTTTGTGATTTCGCCGAAGCAGTTCCCCGGTCAGGCATCATCCTGACCGGGAATTCTGATTTGCAGTCTTCCCGGGGATATGGTTTGAATCCAAAGGTGTCAGTGGTTTCCCGGATTTCATGCCTCCGGGAGCACAGCGGTGTTCATTTCAATCGGGCTTTCCTTTCCGGTTCGCCTTTCAACGGCACGACATTTTTCAATCCATAGAGCAGTTGAGATCCTCGAGGAAAATCCCTTTCTGCCAAACAGAGCAGGCAAGTCAGGTATAAGATCACAGCAAGAACTGCTACAAAGAGCGAGTACAAACAATATATGTCCGACAGAAGGTTTGCAGAACGCAGGAAAGCCGGAGTTAATGAATTCTGGAAGCAAGAAAGACGCAGAATCAAAGCTGGCAGCCAACCAACACGAGACTGGTCGGATGAACAGCGTGCTGACATTCTACCTGAAAGTCGAATAATAGTTACTAAGAATTATAATACTATTCCCAGTTTATCCAGAAACATCCGATCTCGTTCTATAACTTCGGTGGTCCACGTCTTCCTTGCAAATGGCGTTGTCACATCAACCTTCTCTACCGCATCAAACCATTCGAATATCTCTTGTATTGAAGTGTTCTCCAACCAGTTCTTCAATTCTTTCTCCTTGTCGAGGTTCCGCTTAAGATCGTGATCGTGTTCACCGTTCTTTTCCCCAAGTGTCTGCTTCAGTTCTCTGATCTCTCTGGAAAAATGCTCATAATAACACAGTGCTACAAACTGTACGAGCTTCTTACCATCCATGGTCAAGTCATCCCATACACGATACTTTTTTCCGCCCGTCCTCTGTTTGTATTCTTCAAAAAAATCTTCAATCCATTCCCTTTTTCTGAACTTGCGCAGTGCCTCGAACGTGTTTTTTTCTTTGTTCGAGACCAGCACAAACATACCGTTATATTTCTTCTCTTCATTGATCTCCCGGGTATTGAAAGTGATTTCCACATGACCGTTGCGACCGTTTTTTATACGGAAAAATCTGTCGATCATCTTTTGCGCCGCGGGCTTGAACTCTCTTACACCAGCTACGTATTCTTTCTTCAGCTTCATCAGTGTCTCATCAAGTGCCCGGTTCTCCTTGATTCGGTTTACATCATTGCAATAGATGTGAAGGTAGATTCTTCTCGAAAACAACTCCTTGTCGCCTGCTTTAAGCCCTTTTTCTCTGCTGCCATATTTCCTCGTTTTCTCAAACCTGTGTGTCACACATACGGTTATCCCGTAAGTGCCGGGCTCATCAGTGCTCATGTTTCCTGTGTCTTCAAGACTCTTCATTGCCTTATCAATTTCGGGACGAATCCATTTTACGTCATACTGCGCCCGTGTTATGAAGTTGTATGATGCCTGAAGAATCGTTGACAGATTGCCTTCGGAGTAGAACCCGCAATCCGAGACGACCTCGGCACCATCAAGACCGAGCACACTGAGTTGTTTCATTGCATTTTCTACCGCAAGCACATCGGGTATGTTTCCAGGAACAGTCATGTAGCAGATTGGCTGTCGCGTTAACATAGAGTAGAAAGTGAAAAGCTTGTCCGTTTCCAGACCATCCCCGTCTTTGTTGTATCCATATCTGGATCTCACATGTGACTGCCCATAGGTTGAAATGGTCGATGCATCAAAGGCCAGAACCTTGACATCATCCAGCCTGGCTGCACGGTTCATGAAAATCCCCTGGGAAATAGTCTCATCGGTTCCAACTCTCTCAAACAAGTCATGCACGGTATCCTCAGATATGGGGTATCCATATGGTTCCATAAGATGCGTGAGCTGCCATTTTTCTATGTGGGACGTCGCCTCTCCATCGCTCTGAAGGTAGTATCTGGCAATGGCGATGATCTTCCTGGCAACAGCATCGTCACAGCTACTGTACACATCTTCATCGATTCCGCATGCTTTGCCAATATGGTCTATGATGGCAGATGCACCTATCCGAACTCTGGAGGCTGTCACGTTGCCCACAGTTTTTGTGTCAGAAGCACATGTCTTTCTTGAGCCTTGCATTGCTTTCGGTCTTGTTGGCACGATCTCATCGGAACCTTCAAGCTTTTTTCCAAGCAGTTTCTGCTCCTTCGAAACGTAATACCCCTTACTGGCGTCGTATATGCTCACTCTGCGATATACGTATACTGATCCATTTTTCTGCGTTTTTTCAATGATGTCCACTCGTTCTTTACCGGATGCTTTTCTGCTCATGCGCGCCTCCGAATACTTAGTATCTATAATACCTCTATATTATAATGGTCACTAAGTTGTTCGGCAAGCAGAAAATGCAGGTTTTTCAATGCTTTTCAGGATTTTCTGGCTTCGTTTTCATCTCTTTTAGTGTCCTTTATCCGACTTTCAGGATTCTAAGTGGTGGACGACCGAAGTACGAAGGAAGGACAATTCAAGGTCATCATTCGTATAGTGCCGGCAGATATCCACACTTAGCGGTAGTTTCGACTTTGAGTGGATAAGAGGCATCAGACCCCCTGTTATATAAGGGTTCTGATGCCTTTTATACGTGCATACAACTATTCTTTTTTCTTGATCGGATTCAAACGCATGTATTCACCGAGCTTCAATGCCACATCCCACGCTGTCTTTGTTTCCCCCCGCAGCTCACAGATTGTTTTTCGGGGTGCGGCTTTCGATCCATTGACAGTCATCAGAACAAGGCATTCCTGAACCGGTGTCAGGACTTCCATCAGTCTCGGGCAGGATATATGGTAGGATTGGTCTCTGTCCATCAGGTAGGCTGCAACTCTGCACAGAGCAAGTCCAAGACAGATCATTACATGTACCCGTATCTTCTGGTCTGTCCAGTGGTACGAAGGACGAACCGAGAAGTGGTCTGTATCCTTGGTATCTCTGAAGAAGCGTTCGATAAACTGCTGATCGCGGTATGTGGTGTGAATCTGACAGGTCGTCCAATCGTCGTGGTCTGTAATCAACAAATGCTTCCCGTAATACTTGTTGATCATTGACTGTTTTTTCGACTCGTTGACCGATAAACTGACGCTTTTCACAACCTTCGTATCGGGTATGTCATTGAGGCTTTTGATGCGCAATCCCTGAATCTCAGTCTCAAAGGGTTCCATTTTTGCGGCATCGGTGCCGCTCTTTTTGCGTTTTCGCTGATCTTTTGAAAATTCCTTCTGAAATATCTTTGTCAGAACCGGATCCTTCATCGTTATGCTCTCGTACTGGACATCCATAAAGTCAGCCATGTGGAATGCCGGCAGAAGAAGCCCGTCCACGGTCTGCCTTATGGCAGTTTCCCTCTTGTCTGTCGTGGACCTTGGATTGGCCAGCCGTTCGTTCAGGCTCTTGATTTCGCAGTCCAGCTTCCTCAACTGTTTGTCCAGTTCCTCTGTCTGTCCGGCTTTGAGGTCGTCACTGAGGGTAATGACACATGTCCTGTCCTTTCCATATTGACTGGCTTTCGTTCGATATGCCTTGATTTCTCTGGCATCAACTCTGATGGTCTCATAGTCATCAAGGGGGATGTCGTAAAGCTCCGGAGAACTCTTCATGGATCCTCTTGTAATGAAATGCCCGGGCATGTTGCCGAGTGCCTCTTCACTTACGCCGCCGCCATCAAATACGAAGGTCATGTCTTTGAGATCCACCATGTCTTTCAGACGTTCCCGCAGATCGTCATAGAAATCCTTCAGGGCTGTCTTGTCATTATGATTTCCCTCATACACCATCGTAGCAATGGGGATACCGAGAAGAGGGGACAGAACGACTGCCACACAAAAGATCTTCTGGCCGCTCCTGCCTTCTTTACTGTGGCCGAGTTGAGCAATCGTACAGCGATACTTCTGATTACTGATATATGTGTAATAGTTTGTGAAGTCGGAGGACAGGCATTTCATCCTGTCCTGAACTTCCGGAAACTGGTCCAGAATCCGGCGAAAGAAAGCAGTCTCGAATTGCTTGATCTGCTCCACCGTAATGTCATCCATCTGCTCCCACAGATGTTGTGCGGTAAACACAGACGGGTCGAGTTTCAAATAATCGGGCAGCGAAGTACTGCTCAGCCAGTCAGCGAACTGACTCATGCTCCCAGGCTTACAGGCTCTGTGGATGGCGGAAAGCAGGAGACTTATGGAACGTTTGATGGAATTGGCAGTTCCCGAAGGGAAAATTGAATCCATCAAAGGTATGACTTCAAGCCATTCAGCAACAGACCACAGCAGAAAGCCCGGTCCATGAACCCGGCATCGGACAGGACCTACGTCGATCTTCGGCTGCTCATTGTCCTGTTCGGATTCAGCAGTCAGAGCCGAATCGGTTTTGAGATTCCGAATATTCTCAGGAAGAAGTTCCATGAGTTTGGACATGGGACCAATATTATATAAGGTATGATGCCTGACCTTACCGTCCACGCGATAGCTTTCCACAATCTTGAAATAGAGGTGACCTTTTGCCTTGGTTGCAGTCAAATACGCCATGTGGATACAACCTTCTAACGCGGATACAATAATACTGTATAAGCTCTTTGTCAACCACCCAAACCATAAAAATATTATGTATTATAACAGTTTTAAGGTTGCTTCTACGTAAAAATTGGCAAAAATGAAGACGGGACAAGGATTTGTCCCATCTATGTCGAAACCACCGCTAAAGCATCTCGCATACTACGATGCCGAGCACAAGCAGGCCATAAGCATTGATTTTGCACATCCACACAAAGGAGTACAGCCTCATCGACATGTATACCTTAGCCATGATAAGAATTCACCAGGAGTGCCACCAACAGCTAACGAGTGGGCACTGATCAACAAGATTCGAAAGGAGTTTCATCTCAGATGAGCAAGAATGAATTTACATCGATCGACCAGTTCCTATCACAATATACCGGTGAGTGGGGCCCTTCAGATGGACACTGGTATGGGCTCGACTTCTCGTGGAATGGCTGCAAGTATCGTTTTCATACGGGAGCCATGTATGAATCAGAGCCCCTCACACTGCCGGATGGGCGCGACGCCGATTTCGGGGTGTACCGAAAGCTCGATAATCCTGTGGGAGGGCATGAGTATGAGTTAATTGGCAAATACGCAACAACTGCTGAAGCAGTAAAACAATGCATCATTGACGGGATTTCACTTGCAGAAATCATTGTTCATCCAGATACCGAGCTTTTAGGCCAAGACTGAACTGTCAGCATATAGAGGAATACAACCGCAAGGGCTACAGAGTACTTGTTTTCGGAAAGTACAGAGGAGTTCCAGACGGAAAGGCACTTACAGCTTCGGTAGAACCTGTATGCTTTATTATGATGTCAAATCCTATACGTGAAAATGCTCCTGATACATTCAGGTATTTTGCTGAGCAGGGCGTAGAGATAAAGGTAATTTCGGGTGATAATCCTGTTACCGTATCTGAAGTCGCAAAGCAGGCAGGAATAAAACACGCCGAGGAATATGTTGATGCTACGACACTTACAACAGAGAGTGCTATCAGGGACGCTGTTACACGTTATACGGTATTCGGACGTGTTACTCCCGAACAGAAAAGAAAATTTGTAAGAGCTCTCAATAAGGC
>CACYGY010000063.1 GCA_902774025.1 uncultured Eubacteriales bacterium | reverse complement strand
AGAGCCGCCCTGAGGGCAGTCACTTCCGGTCCTCCGGAAAGGTGATCAAGATCCAGGCTGGACACCAGCAGGGATCCGCGGAGACATCTGCACTCAAAGATGCCGCAGAGGCGCCGCAGTCTCAAAGGACTGGTCATCATTTCCACGATAGGTTCGGCGTTTTCCGGCAGAGGCATGAACCGCTGCCCGGTCATGGGGAACCATGCATCCGTGGTCCAGGGTCTGGTGGGGAAGTACCGGAACAGGGGATGATCGGGGTTCAGATACAACCCCATGCAGCCCTCCTGATGGGGGAAGGTGCCCACAGACCAGAAGTTGGTGGAGAAATGCCCACGGACAGAACCCGGCAAGGCTTCTTCTGTGGAGGGCGGAGCGAGGAATACCCGGCCGCCGTCGGCAAGGACCCAGAGCGCAGCTTCATCCAGGGCTGTACAGTTATGGACCGGGGTGGGATCCGGAGGCGGACAGGTGCCGTAGACCCAGATATCATAGCTGAGACTGGAACCGCCAAAGGACAGGGACAGCGTGCCCGCTTCCGCAGCACCGGATATTGTCAGCGGGATTTCAGCCCCGGGACACGCAAGTCTTGAGCCGGAAAGCACCCTCAGATCCGGAACTTCTCCCTTCAGCTTTGTGTCGCCCAGGGTCAGGGTCCAGCGGAGACTGTCCCGGAGCTCCAGGGGGCTGTAATTCACCAGAAGACAGGTAAAGGACAGGGTTTCACCGTTGGCATAGGTCATGCGGTCCATCAGGGCAAGGGGCAGGACATCCCGGTAAAACTGCCGGAACCTGGCGGCAAGTCCCGGTGCCTTTTCTTTCAGATGGCTGTCCAGCATGCCCACAAGGGCCGTCCCCTGTCCCGGGAAATCCTGAATGCCCAGGAGACAGAGGCCGGAAAGATCCCGGGTGCGCAGGGCTGCCTCCATTTCCCGGCGGTACCCCATGAGGGACAGCTCCAGAGAGGCACGGACCCGGTCATCCCAGTCCGCAAGTCCCAGAGCCCGGACCTTCCTTTCCATATTCCTGAAGTTTTCCGGGTCCGTCACGCCCCTGAAGTCACCGATCTGCCGGAAATCCGGCAGCACCTCATACTGTCCGATCTCAAAGGATAATACGGGGCCCTGGAAAGAAGCCCGGATACCCTCCATGGCGGGATCATAGCAGATCATGGTGCCGGGGCGCTCGTGGTTCAGCGGTCCCTCCATGCCGGCACTCACCAGCCGCATCTGATGTTTTCCGCAGTTCTGGGAGGTATAGAAGTCGTCTCCTGGATCCGGTCCCAGCTGTCCGTAGTGACAGTTGGAGGCACAGGCATAGAGCCGGGTGGGGTCAAGCACCCGGGCATGGCGAAGCAGGGCCTGCATGTGCATATGCCCCTCAGGGCTCGCATGGAGCTCATTGCCCAGGGTAAGCATTACCAGGGAGGGATGGGAGCCGTAGTCCAGCAGAACCTGCTCCAGCTCCCGGGGATAGTAGGGATCATCGGACTCAAAGGCGTTCCGGGGATTCCAGCAGTCCAGCTCCACCTGCACCAGTATGCCCAGCTGATCCGCCGCCTCCAGGGCCGCCTCCGGCGGGATGTGGGAGTGGAAGCGCACCAGATTCACGCCAAAGCTTCTGTAGGTCTCCATGACGCGCAGCCACGAGGGGAGATCCATGGGCGGATAGCCCGTCTCCGGGAAAACGGCACAGTTGGCCTCTCCCCGGAGGAACACAGGGTGAGCGTTGAGGAGGAACCGCCCGTCTCCGGCGGTGAAGGTGCGGATGCCGAAGGAGACACGGTGGTCTTCCAGACCAGGTCCGGAAAGGGTCAGCACCTGTTTCCGGGGCTCCTCCGGACTCCATCGGCCATTTTCTGGGCAGGGCAGAACCGCTTCCAGAGGATGCCGGCCTTTGGGGACATCCACATCCAGACGGGTGCAGCATCCGCCGACCGTGAAACTCAGGGTCCCCCTGTAGGGCTCCGCCGCGTCCAGGAAAAACCGGACATGCAGTCCGTCCGCCATGGGGAGGACCCGGATCTGATCCGGAAAGACCCTGTTTTCCGTGCGCAGCCGGATATATCCGAGGATGCCGTTCCAGTTGGTCTGGGTTTCGTCCGTGGCCATGGAGGAGGTGAGAATGTCCTCCCTGGGCAGGCCCGTGTAGGTATTGTCACAGACAAGGCGCAGCGTGTCCTTTCCGGTGAGCATGCCGGTGAGCTCAAAGACGTGGGGCGTGGCCAGTGTCTGCGGGTGAAAGGCGGGAACGGACCGGCCGTTTACCTGAAGCTCCAGCATTCTGGAACGCTCGCAGTCCAGGAAGACCCGGGGCCCGCCCCGGAATTCCACAACCCTGGAAAAGGCGCAGGCGCCCTCAAAGGCATGGCGGCGGGTCAGCCGGTGGTAAATGGGCCCGTCCGTGGTCTGAGCAGCTGCGTCCGGATGCCAGGGACGGGGAATGTCCTGGCCGCCCAGGCCCATCTCATCGGTGGTGCCGGGGAGCAGGACGTCCGTGTCAAAGGTTTCAGCCCGCCAGGGGCCGTGAAGCGATAATTCCATCCTCATTCCTCCCTGATCAGGCATACGCAGTGGCCAAGGGGCTGCCGGTCCAGAACCCTGCCCTCATGGGACAGGGCGACAACCTGACTGCCCGCCTGGCAGGCTACCAGAATACCGTCCGGCAGGGGCAGCAGATCCCGGGGCTGCTCGCCCCCGGCGGGGAAGGAGGCCAGAAGGGAGGGGGTATCCTCCATGCTGAAGACCTTCACCAGGTCCGGCCCCCGCAGGGTGAGGTACAGGCGCTGTCCGTCGGTTTTCAGAGCGGCGCCGGTGCCCTCCCGGGCAAGGGCGGTACGGCTCAGAATCCGGAAATCCCGGTCCAGCACCAGAAGCTCACGGCTCAGTTCCGTGATGAGGAAGATCCGGTTTTCCCGCACCACCATGTGCCGGGGACCGATGCCCCCGGGAAGGTCCACGGGACACAGTTCCTTCCACTCTTCTCCCTCCAGGTGGAAGCGGCGGATCTGATCCGCCCCAAGGTCGCAGGCAAAGAGGAATGGCGGGGCAAAGACGACAAAGTGGGCATGGGCACTTTCCTGCCGCTCCGCATTGGGTCCCCCGTGATGTCCCGGGAAGAGCTGGCGCTTCCCCATGCCCGGATTCAGGAGCAGCACGGACCCGGAGGTATAGTTGGCCACGGCCGTCCAGCCGTCCCAGACGGCCAGGTGGCAGGGATGGATCCCCTCCGTATCCCGGGACATGACGCGGGCATAGCCCCCGTCCTTTTTTTCGGCCCGGACAAGCATGCCGGTGCCGCTGAGGTTCTCGTCCACCGCCAGAAGGTCCTCCCCGTCCATGAGCAGATAGGAAGGATCCCGCATGTCCATGACCAGCTCCGGCGCGGAAAGATGCGCGCCGTCAAAGGTCAGGCGGTAAACGCCCCGGGACTGCCCGGGGGTGGTGTAGGTTCCGGCAAGGATGGTGTTCATGGCGCTCCTTTCACAGGATCTCAAGGGATCCTTCACAGATTTTCGCACCCTCCTGCTCCCGGTCAAAGAGCAGGGCGGGACTGCCGAACTGCAGACGCACCAGGGTGTCCGGCGCATAGTCCAGATTCCCGAAGACCACCGAGGTCAGCGTCTGATCCCCCAGCCGTAGCCTTACGGTGGTCTCCATGCCCGAGGGCAGGGTGGACCAGACCCGGGCTTCCGGCCCGTGATCCGTGATCATGACGGCCTCGGGACGGATGCCCAGCACCAGCTTTCCGGTCCTGACCGTGCCCTCCCGGGGCAGGAAGCGGGCACGGATGCCGGCAAAGGTCAGCACCTGTCCGTCGCTTTCCGCCTCCAGGAAGTTCATGGGGGGATTGCCCATGAACCCCGCCACAAAGAGACTGGCGGGCCGGCTGTACATTTCCAGGGGCGGGGCGTACTGGCGCAGATGCCCGTCCTCCATGATGCACACCCGCGTGGATAATGTCATGGCCTCCAGCTGGTCATGGGTGACATAGACAAAGGTGGAGTCCGTGTCCCTGTGCAGCCGCTTCAGCTCCGTGCGCATCTCCGTGCGCAGCTTGGCGTCCAGATTGGACAGGGGCTCGTCCATGAAGAGCACCTGGGGATTGGGGGCCAGGGTGCGGGCAATGGCCACCCGCTGCTGCTGGCCGCCGGAGAGCTCGGAGGGATAGCGCTTCTCAAAGTCCTCAATCCGGAGCATTTCCAGCAGCTCTGTGACCCTTTTGCGGATCCTGGCCTTGTCCCACTTCAGGTTCTCCAGCCCGAAGGCGATGTTCTGCCATACGGTCATGTGGGGCCACAGGGCATAGTTCTGGAAGAGAAAGCCCACATCCCGCTTGTCCGGAGACAGATTGATGCCCCGGTCGGCGTCGAAGACCACCCGGTCCCCGATGAGGATCCGGCCCTCGGTGGGCACCTCAAGCCCGGCGATCATTCTCAGGGTGGTGGTCTTGCCGCATCCGGACGGCCCCAGAAGGGTGATGAAGGCATTGTTGTCAATGACCAGGCTCAGGTCATCCACGGCCACAAAACGGCCGAAGCGCTTGGTGACATGCTGCAGCGTGATTTCAGGCATCTTATCCACCCACTCCCTTGTCGATTGACGCACCGGTCAGCTTGTTGACGGTAAAGTTGATGATGAGCACCACCAGGATGATGAGCAGGTTGATGGCGTTGCCGAACTGGGCCCAGCCCTTTTCGGAGTACTGCATGAGCATGGTGGTGAGGATGGTGTTGCTGGTGGGCACAATGAGGACGAAGAGGGACAGCTCCCGCATGCAGGACACCAGGGGCAGGAGATAGCCGGAGAGGAAGGTGCTCCGCTGAATGGGGAAGATGATCCTGGCCATCCGCTTGTACCAGGGTACGCCCGTGATCACCGCCGCCTCCTCAATCTCCCCGGAGAGCTGCAGCATGGCGTTGACACCGCTGCGGGAGGCGAAGGGCAGGTATTTCACCGAGCCCGTGAGGGCCAGCAGCAGGAAGCCCCCCAGCCAGGGAATGCGGGAGGACATGCTCAGATAGATGGCGCCGAAGGCCAGGGAGGGCATGAGGTAGGGGAAGAAGGAGAGGGCGTTGACCCAGTTGCTCATCCGTGTGCCCCGCCGCCGGGCCACGCCGTAGCCCACCAGAATCCCGCTGGTGCCCGCCACCAGGGCGCACACGGCCGCCAGGCCCAGGGAGAAGCCCAGGGCGGACCAGACCTTGGGGTTGAGAAGAATGCCGGTGGAATCCCCCTGATCCAGCCGCTCCTGCAGATTCTGCCCGATCCAGAAGTCCAGGGTCATGTTGGAAAGGCTGTAGTCCCCCGCCTTCACGATGACCGATTCCAGGGCGAAGGTGAAAAGGGGCACCACGGCCACCAGGATCAGGAGGATCACCAGGATCAGGGCCAGGGGCCGGTTGGCCCTGCCCAGACGGATGCGGGAAATCTGTCCGGACTTGCCCGTGACGGTGGTGAACTGCTTCCGGCTTCCGGTGACCTTCTGGTTCAGAAGGAGGATGGCCGCGCCGAAGAGGATCATGACCCCCACCATGATGTAGGCCTGTCCCTTGGTGCCGTCCATGAGGGCCTTCATCTTCGTGCTCAGCACATAGTAGCGCACGGGGGAGCCCAGGAAGACGGGCACGGAATAGGCGCTCATGGAGGAGGCGAAGACCAGCAGGAAGGTGGAGAGCATGGCGGGCCGGACAATGGGCAGGGTGATGCGGAAGAGAATCCGGAACCGCCGGGTCTTGAGAATGGTGGCCGCCTCCTCCAGATTGGCATCCATGTTCCGGAGAATGCCCCCGATGAGGATGTAGGCGAAGGGGGCGTAGTGCAGCCCCAGCACCAGGGCGATGGGGAAAAAGCCGTAGACGAACCACTCCGGCGCATAAACGCCGAAAACGGAGGCCATGATGCCGTTGGAGGTCTTCAGGCCGATGTTCACGTTCTTGAAAAAGGTCTCCCAGAACAGGGCCAGGGTCCAGGAGGGCATGATGTAGGGGAAGACGAACACGGAGGAGACGAACTTCTTGTACTTCATGTCCGTGCGGGTGACCAGGAAGGCCACGGTGCCCCCGAAGAGGATGGCGATGAGGGAGGAGGTCACGGACACCGCCATGGTGTTGAGCAGGGGCGTCCAGAATTGGTTGCGGCTGTAGTTGTTCTTGGCCGTGGCAAAGAGGCGCTGGAAATGGTACAGGGTCATCTCGCCGGCGTTCAGGCCGGTGAGGCTTTCCTCACGGCCGATATGCACCGTGAACATTTCCAGAAGCATGGTGATGAGGGGATAGAGGGTGAGGACCAGCAGCAGGATCAGGAACAGCAGCAGGATCAGGTTGGCCGGCGTGGAAAGCCAGGCCCGGATTCTGCCCCCTGTCCTGACAAGGCGGTTTCCCGGGGAGGCGTTGGACGGCATCTTTCGGCTCCTTGTCTGTCAGGGCAGACCCACGGAACCGGCGCGTCCCCGGATCTGCACGGGGAAGGGACGCGCCGGGCGGGAAGAAACAGGAAAGCGGCGGGACACGTCCCGCCGCGTCAGGGAGAGAACCGGTCAGTTCAGATGATCCTGAACGAAGTCCTCCACGTCATTGCGGTTTTCGCTGATATAGACGGGATCCTCCATCACCAGGGTGTCCTTCCAGACGGACAGGGGCAGATCCCCTTCCTTCTCGGGAATGGAGGTATTGCTGGCATAGGCGCCGATGCTCTTGCCCCAGGGGGCGAAGCCCTCCTGCGTCATGAGATACTCGATGAAGAGCATGGCGGTGTAGGGCCGGCGGGCATTGGCGGAGACCATGGAGTACATGGGATACATGAAACCGGCGAAAGGCTCCAGGACATAGCCCTTTTCAGAGGCGTCATACTGGGCCACGGTGAGGTTGTCGGTGAGCACGGAGGAGGAGCGCAGCTTGCTGAGCACGAACAGGCCCAGGGTGCCCCCGGCGGTCTCCTGAGAGACTTCCTCGGCAATGGTGGTGTCGCTCTTGCCGAAGGTCACGTTCTCCAGGAACTCGGCAATCCACTTGTAGCCGATGTTCTCATAATCCCCCAGGTCGGCCTTTTCGCCCTTCCAGGCCTCATAGGCCGCCTCCAGCTTTTCGCACCACTGAGGGCTTGTGAGCATCACCAGGAAGTTCATGTTGACCTTTTCGCTCTCGGGGTTCTTGAAGATGACCCGGCCCTTCATGGCGGGATCCGTCAGCTCCCACACGTTCCGGATGGCGGGCACGCTGTCCCCAAGGTTGTTGTAGATGAAGAGCTTGTTGATGTACTGGTGCACCAGGGCGGGGGTCTGGTCGTTTTCCTTCACCAGATCCTTCACGGAGGCGGGGACGTAGTTCAGGAGCACGCCCTTGTTGATGTAGGCCAGAAGATTGGCGCCGTCCTGGATCATCACCATGTCGATGACGTCGGACTGGAGCTTTTCATAGATCTCCTGATCCTTCAGGTTGGTGGACTCCACGGTGATGTTATACAGGGCGGCAAAATCCTCCGCCGCGTTGGCGATGCGGCTGGTATTGCCCGCCACCACCAGGGTGCCGCTTTCCGCCATGGCCTTTTCCACCAGCTCATCATGGGTGAGGGCGGCGGCGGCCTCCACATCGTCCTTCACCTCCGCCAGAGCCAGGCAGGACACGGACAGGAGACACAGAACCAGCAGACACGAAAACAGTTTTCTCATGGAAGAACCCCCTTCTTTTTCTATGGGACCGGATAACCCGGTCATGTTCAGCGCGGATGCTGAAAGGATTATAACAGGAAAGGGCAGGCCGCGCAACGTCAGTGCCTCCCCGGCCTTCTCCCTGTGCGGCCTTTCTTCCTCCGCCCGGGGACGGAAGGCAGATTGTGCGGCAACGTCTTCATTCCGGAGACCTTCTGCCCCTGCCCCGCCGGGGGGATGTCCGGATTTTTCCTTCGCCTGTCCCCCGCCTCCGCTGCGGGGCGGCGGCCCTCCACATGGGGCGCCTCCCCCTTCTTTTCCTCCCGGTAGGCCACAATGGCCCGGTTGAGGTAGGCGCCGGTGAAGATGAGCATGATGCAGAAGTACCCCCACAGCAGCAGGAGCACCAGGGTGGCCAGGGTGCCGTAGACGGTGGTATAGCTGCGGTTGACCTTGATGTAGATGGTGAAAAGCTCCGTGAAGACCACGGTGGACACGCTGGACAGAAGGGCGCCGGGCATGTGGGAGCGCAGCCGCCAGCCCAGGTGGGAGACAAAGTGATACAGAAGGGTGAGCAGGAAGGAATAGATCAGGAAGAGCACCACATAGCGTCCGTTGATGACCATCTGGATGACCCAGGGCATGGGGGTCTTTTCCGTGTCCAGGAAGGTGACCAGGGCGCTGGAGAGGACAAAGATGCCCACGCAGGCCACCAAGGCCACCACCATGGCCAGGGTGCCCAGAATCCCGTAAAAGCGCGTCATGAACCGGTACCGGTGCCTCGGGGAGCGGTAGATGAAGCGCAGACCCCGCACCAGGGCGGTGACGCCGCTGGCGGAGGACCAGATGAGGGTGATCCAGGTCATCACCGGAACCATGGAGGTGCGCATGTAGGAACTGCGGATGATGGGAATGACCAGGGCCTGCATGAATTCCGGCAGAACCTGGGCGGCGGCGGTGATCAGCTGGTCGCATTCCATGCCCGTCAGGGGCAGAAGAAAGGTCAGGATCATGCACAGGGGCACCATGGACAGGAAGAGAAAGAAGGACGTGCTGCTGGCATAGGTCGAAAACTCCCGGTCGCTCATCTCCCGCAGGAATTCCCTGGGCATCCTGCGGATCAGTACTCTTGCTTTCATAGTTCCACCTCACCTTCATGATATCACCGATGGGCCGGGGAAGACAATTCAGGAGGCGGGAGAGAGAAATGTTCGGAAAGAAACCGGTTCTGACCGGTACGGTCCGGGGAAAACAAGCAGAAAAAGAGCAGAATCCGCATGTTTGACTTGTTTACTTTTCCGAATGTTCGTGATATAGTCCCTCTGTTCTGGTCCTTTTCCCGGATCAGGCCATGTTTTCTTTTTTCCGGGAGGTTTTTATGGGTGCTTTTTTCGCCGCCGCCTCAAAGCGGAACGTGGTGGAGGATGTATACTACGGGACGGACTATCACTCCCATCTGGGGACCCGCCGGGCGGGCATGGCGGCCTGGGATGAGCGGGACGGGCTGCAGAGGGAGATTCACAGCATTGAAAGCAGCCCCTTCCGCACCCGCTTCGGGCATGTGCTGACGGAAATGCGGGGCTGTTCGGCCATTGGCTGCATTTCCGACGGGAATCCCCAGCCCCTCCTGATCCGCTCAGAGCAGGGGAGCTTTGCCATCGCCATCGTGGGCCGGATCAACAACGGGAAGGCACTGGCGGAAAAGTGCCTGAAGGAGAAGGGCCATTTCGCCGCCCTGGGGGGCGGTCAGGTGAACGACACGGAGCTGGTGGCGGCCCTCATCTGCCAGAAGCCGACCCTGGTGGAGGGCATCCGTTTTGCCCAGCAGCAGGTGGAGGGCACCCTGAATATTCTTCTGCTGCTGGAGGGCGGGCATCTGCTGGCGGCCAGGGACCTGAGGGGACGCCTGCCGGTGTGCGTGGGCCGGGGCGAGGACATGATGTGCGTCTCCTTTGAGGACTTCGCCTACGGGAAGCTGGGCTGTGAGACGCTGAAGGAACTGGAGGCCGGGGAGATTGTGGAACTCTCTCCGGAGGGCTGCGAGGTGAGGATGCAGGGATTCCGGGAGATGCACATCTGCTCCTTCCTGTGGACCTATTACGGCTATCCCACCAGCAGCTACCAGGGCGTCGGCGTGGAGAGCATGCGCTACCGCAACGGGGAGATCATGGCAAGGCATGACATGGCGGAGGGCAGGTGCGAAATGGTGGACCATGTGGGCGGGGTTCCGGACTCGGGCACGCCCCATGCCCTGGGCTACGCCTACGCCAGCGGCAAGCGCTTTGCCCGGGCCTTCATCAAGTACACTCCCACCTGGTCCCGCTCCTTCATGCCCGCGGTGCAGAGCGAGCGGAATCATGTGGCCCGCATGAAGCAGATCCCGGTGAATTCCCTCATCCGGGACCGGAACCTTCTGTTCGTGGACGACTCCATTGTCCGGGGCACGCAGCTGCGGGAGACGGTGGAATTCCTCTACGAGTCCGGGGCGCGGAGCGTGCATATCCGCTCCGCCTGTCCCCCCATCATGTACGGCTGCAAATTCCTGAACTTCTCCCGCAACACCTCCGACATGGAACTGATCACCCGGCAGGTGGTCAGGGAGCTGGAGGGGGAGGAAGGGTTCAGGTACCTGGACGAGTATGCCCGTCCGGACACGGAGCGGGGACGGGCCATGCGGGAGCGGATGTGCGGGCGCTTCCACCTGGCCTCCCTGGAGTTCCAGACCCTGGAGGGGCTGGAGGAGGCCATCGGGCTGGAGGAATGCAGACTCTGCACTTACTGCTGGACGGGACGGGACTGAGAAAGGAAGGGAAGCATGGAACTGTCGCATTCGGAGAGCTACCGGAAGGCCGGGGTGGACGTTACCCGGGGATACAGGGCTGTGGAGCTGATGAAGGAGCATGTGGCCAGAACCCGCACGCCGGGGGTGGTCTCGGATATCGGCGGCTTCGGCGGGCTTTTTGAGCCGGACCTGAAGGGTATCCGCCGTCCGGTGCTGGTGAGCGGCACGGACGGGGTGGGGACGAAGCTGAAGCTGGCCTTTCTCCTTGACAGGCATGACACGGTGGGACAGGACTGCGTGGCCATGTGCGTCAATGACGTGATCTGCGCGGGGGCCCGGCCCCTGTTCTTCCTGGATTACATCGCCTGCGGCCGGAACCATCCGGAGCGCATTGCCGCCATTGTGGGCGGCATTGCCGACGGCTGCGTGGAGGCGGGCTGCGCCCTCATCGGCGGGGAGACGGCGGAGATGCCCGGTTTTTACCCGGAGGACGAGTATGACCTGGCGGGCTTTGTCACAGCCCTGGCCGACGGGGAGAACATGCCGGACACCGGAGAGATGCGCCCGGGGGATGTGCTCCTGGGCCTGCCCTCCTCCGGCGTGCACTCCAACGGTTTTTCCCTGGTGCGCCACGTGCTGCCCATGACGGCGGAGGGCCTGGGGGAAAGGCTGGAGGAGACGGGAAAGACCCTGGGGGAAACCCTTCTCACCCCCACCCGCATCTATGTGCGCCCGGTGCTGAATCTCCTGAGGGAGGTGAGGGTGGTTTCCCTGGCCCATATCACCGGGGGCGGGCTGTATGAAAATATTCCGAGGGCGGTGGCCGACGGCCTGTGCGCCGTGGTGGACCGGTCCAATCTTCCGGTGCATCCCGTGTTCCGCCTGATTCAGCAAAGAGGCGGAATCCCGGAGCGGGACATGTTCAACACCTTCAACATGGGTCTGGGCATGATGCTGTGCGTGCACGGGGAGGATGCGGACCGGGCCCTGGAAATCCTCAGGCAGAGCGGGGAGAATCCCTTTGTCCTGGGACATGTTGAGCGCGGCGGCGAAAAGATCCGCATCGAGTGAGGTGGAGCGTATGGACAGAATCCCTGTGGCGGTTCTGGTGTCCGGCGGAGGCACCAATCTGCAGGCCATCCTGGACGCCGGGGCGTCGGGGGTCATACGGGACGCGGAGATTGCAGTGGTTATTTCCGACAGGCCCGGGGCAAGGGCTCTGGAGCGGGCGGAAAAGGCCGGCGTTCCGTGCATGCTCCTGGACCGGAAGGCCATGGACAGAAAGGCCTGGGAGGCGGAACTGGAAAAGGCTCTCGGGGCATACCGGATTCAGCTGGTGGTCCTGGCGGGCTTTCTCACCATTCTCTCTCCGGAGATGACGAAACGCTGGGATCACCGGATCCTCAATGTGCACCCCTCCCTGATTCCCGCCTTCTGCGGGCAGGGCATGTACGGACTGAAAGTCCACGAGGCGGCACTGAACCGGGGGGTGAAGGTGACCGGGGCGACGGTGCATTTTGTGAATGAGATCCCGGACGGGGGCGAGATCGTGGCCCAGAGGGCAGTGGAGGTCCGCAGCGGGGACACTCCGGAGGTGCTCCAGAGACGGGTGATGGAGGAAGCGGAATGGAAGCTGCTGCCGGAGGCGGTGCAGGAGCTGGCCCGGAGGATGCGGGAAGAAGGAGGACAAGTATGAAGAAGTTTGAACTCAAGTATGGCTGCAATCCCCACCAGAAGCAGGCGGAGATCTGCATGCGCCAGGGTGAACTGCCCTTTGAGATTCTCAACGGCCGTCCGGGGTATATCAACTTTCTGGACGCCATGAACGCCTGGCAGCTGGTGCGGGAGCTGAAGGACGCCCTGAAGCTGCCCGCCGCCGCCAGCTTCAAGCATGTGAGCCCCAGCGGCGCCGCCCTGGGCCTGCCCATGAGCGTGGAACTGAAAAGGGCCTGTTTCGTGGATGACGTGGAGGGTCTGGAGGATTCCCCCCTGGCCCAGGCCTACGCCCGGGCCAGGGGCGTGGACCGCATGAGCAGCTTCGGGGATTTCATCGCCCTGTCCGACACCTGCGATGCGGTCACGGCAAGGCTGATCCGCCGGGAGGTTTCCGACGGCATCATTGCCCCGGACTATACGGAGGAGGCTCTGGAGATCCTGCGGCAGAAGCGGAAGGGCAGCTACACGGTCATCCGCATGGACAGCGCCTATGAGCCACCGGAGATGGAGGAAAAGGAGGTCTTCGGCATTGTCTTCCGCCAGACAAGGAACAGTGTGCGGATCACGGAGGACGTGCTGAAGGAAATCCCCACCCGGATCAAGGAGATGCCTGCAGACGCCCGGCGGGACCTGATCGTCTCCCTCATCACCCTGAAGTACACCCAGTCCAATTCCGTGTGCTTTGCCTCCCAGGGGCAGGCCATCGGGGTGGGGGCCGGACAGCAGAGCCGGATCCACTGCACCCGCCTGGCGGGCGGCAAGGCGGACAACTGGCATCTGCGCCAGTCGGAGCAGGTGCTGGCCCTGCCCTTCCGGGAGGACCTGGGCAGGCCGGAGCGGGACAATGTCATTGACGCCTACATCAACGGCAATGAGGAGGACGTGTGCGCGCCGGAGAACTGGCCCCGGTATTTCCGCGTCTGTCCCGAGCGGTTCACCCCTCAGGAGCAGCGGGCGTATCTCTCCGCCATCCGGGGCGTTTCCCTGGGCTCCGACGCCTTCTTCCCCTTCTCGGACAACATTGAGCGGGCCTGGCGCAGCGGCGTGGACTATGTGGCCGAGCCCGGCGGCTCCATCCGGGACGACCTGGTGATTCAGGCCTGTGACCAGCATGACATGGTGCTGGCCCTGACGGGACTGCGGCTGTTCCATCACTGAGAAGGGAGAGGATGCGCATGAAGATCATGGTGATCGGCGGCGGCGGACGTGAGCACGCCATCATCAGGGCGCTGAGGAAAAACAGGGATGTGGAGACCGTCTATGCCCTGCCGGGGAACGCCGGGATGGAAGACACGGTCTGCGTGAACGTCGCGGCCACGGACCTGGAGGGCGTTGTGGCCTTCACCCGGGAGCACAGGGTGGACCTGGCCGTGGTGACCCCGGATGATCCCCTGGTCCTGGGCATGGTGGACCTGCTGGAGGCGGAGGGGATTCCCTGCTTCGGCCCCCGCAGGAACGCGGCCATTCTGGAGGGCAGCAAGGTTTTTGCCAAGACGTTCATGAAGCGGTGGAACATTCCCACGGCGGCCTGGGAGGTCTTCGGGGACGCGGAGGCGGCGAAGGATTATGTGCAGAGGGCGGACCTTCCCCTGGTGATCAAGGCGGACGGCCTGGCCCTGGGCAAGGGGGTCATCATCGCCAAGACCCGGGAGGAAGCCCTGGAAGCCGTGGACAGGATCATGGTGCAGAAGGTTTTCGGCAAAAGCGGTGAGCGGGTGATCGTGGAGGAATTCCTGGAAGGCCCGGAGGTCACCCTCCTCACCCTGACCGACGGGGAGTCCCTGGTTCCCCTGCTCTCCTCCATGGACCACAAGCGCGCCGGGGACGGGGATACGGGGCTGAACACCGGCGGCATGGGCTGCATTGCCCCCAACCCCTTCTACACCCCCCAGGTGCACAGGCGGTGCATGGAGGAAATCTGCCTGCCCACCATCCGGGGCATGGCGGCGGAGGGGAGGCCCTTCAGGGGCTGTCTCTACTTCGGGCTCATGCTCACGGAAAAAGGCCCGAAGGTGATTGAGTACAACTGCCGCTTCGGGGACCCGGAAGCCCAGACCATCCTGCCCCTGATGGAAACGGATCTTCTGCAGGCCATGCTGGCGGTGACGCAGAACAGGCTCGGGGAGGAAGACATCCGCTTTTCGTCCGACAGCAGCTGCTGCGTGATCCTGGCCAGCGCGGGCTATCCCGGGAAATATGAGAAGGGACGGGAGATCACGGTTCCCGGCGACCTCCTGGAGCATGTGTACATGGCCGGCGTGGCCCGGGAAAAGGGAAAGCTGGTGACCAGCGGCGGCCGGGTCATGGGGGTCCTGGGACGGGGCGCGTCCCTTTCGGAGGCGGTGCATCAGGCCTACGCCCGGGTGGACAGGATCGAATTTGAAAACCGGCAGTACCGCCGGGATATCGGCCAAAGAGCGCTGGCCGTAACGGGAGGAAAATGACATGGTAAGGCGTGCCCTGGTGGAAAAGCGGGCGTCCCTGGATCTGGAAGCCCGGAAGGTGAAGAGCGAGGCGGAGCGTTTTCTGGGCATCCGCACCCTGAATCGGGTCCGGCTGGTGCTCCTCTATGATGTGGAAGGCCTGGACGCGGAGGGATTCGACCGGGTATGCCGCACCATTCTCTCCGAGCCGCAGCTGGACATTCTCCTGGACCGTCTTCCGGAGGATGCGGACTTCCGCCTGTGCGTGGAGGCCCTCCCCGGACAGTTTGACCAGCGGGCGGACTCCGCCGCCCAGTGTGTGCAGATGATGACCCAGCAGGACCGGCCAAGGGTGCGCTGCATGAAGATCTGGCTCTTCTACGGCGCCCTCACGGAGGCGGAGCGGGACAGGCTCAGGAAGCACCTCATCAACCCGGTGGAGAGCCGGGAGGGGGACCCCCGGGAAGTGGACACCCTGGAAAGCCGCTTTCCCGTGCCGGAGGCGGTGAAGGTGCTGACGGGCTTTACCGAGGCGGGACGGGAGGAACTGGAGAGGACGCGGGCCCGTCTGGGCCTTGCCATGGACACCGGGGACCTCCTGTTCTGCCAGAATTATTTCCGCAATGAGCAGCGGGACCCCACCATGACGGAAATCCGGGTGATTGACACCTACTGGTCGGACCACTGCCGCCACACCACATTCCTCACAAGGATTGACGATGTGTCCTTTGAGGACGCTGAGGTGGAGAAGGCCTGGGAGGATTATCTGCATGTCCGGGAGAGCACCGGGGACCGGAAGGACATATGCCTCATGGATGTGGCCACCCTGGGCATGCGCTTTCTCAGGCAGGCGGGCAAGCTGGACAGGCTGGACGAGAGCGAGGAGATCAACGCCTGCACGGTGCGCATGGACCTGCAGGTGGACGGAAGGACGGAACCCTGGCTGCTCCTGTTCAAGAATGAGACCCACAACCATCCCACGGAGATCGAGCCCTTCGGCGGCGCGGCCACCTGCATCGGCGGGGCCATCCGGGATCCTCTCTCCGGCAGGGCCTATGTATACGCCGCCATGCGTCTCACCGGCGCGGCCTCGCCCCTGACGCCCCTGGAGGACACGGTGAAGGGGCGCCTGCCCCAGCGCCGCATCTGCCAGGGGGCCGCGGCGGGCTATTCCTCCTACGGCAATCAGATCGGCCTGGCCACGGGACTGGTGGACGAAATCTATCATCCCGGTTTCGCGGCCAAGCGCATGGAGATCGGCGCGGTGATCGGGGCGGTGCCGGAAAGCCATGTGCGGCGCAGCTGCCCTGAACCCGGGGACGTGGTGATCCTCATGGGCGGCAGCACCGGAAGGGACGGCTGCGGCGGGGCCACGGGCTCCTCCCAGGCCCACGACGCTCATTCCCTGGAGAGCTGCGGGGCGGAGGTCCAGAAGGGCAATGCCCCGGAGGAACGCAAGCTCCAGCGTCTCATGCGCCGCGGGGAGGCCTCGAGAATGATCCGGCGGTGCAATGACTTCGGCGCGGGCGGCGTCAGCGTGGCCATCGGGGAGCTGGCGGACGGGCTGGAGGTGGACCTGGACCGGGTTCCCCGGAAGTATGAGGGCCTGGACGGGACGGAACTGGCCATTTCCGAATCCCAGGAGCGCATGGCCGTGGTGGTCCGCCCGCAGGATGCGGAAGCCTTCCTGGCCCTGTGCCGGGAGGAGAACCTTCAGGCCTGCGTGGTGGCCCGGGTGACGGAGGAAAAGCGGCTGGTGATGCACTGGCGTGACCAGACGGTGGTGAACCTGAGCCGGGAATTCCTCGCCTCCAACGGCGCACCCAGGCATATCCGGGTGCGGACCCGCGGGGAGGAAGCCTTCCACAGGAGCCTGCCTGAGCGATTCGATGAGGGCCTGAAGGCCCTGTCCGGGGACCTGAACGTGTGCAGCCACCGGGGACTGGCGGAGCAGTTTGACGCCACCATCGGGGCGGGCACGGTTCTGATGCCCTTCGGGGGAAGGCATCAGCTGTCCCCCATGCAGGCCATGGTGCAGAAGGTGAGCCTGGAGGAGGGACACACCCAGGACTGCAGTTTCATGGCCTGGGGCTATTCTCCCTTCCGCATGGAAAAGGCCCCCTTCCGGGGCGCCTACCTGTCGGTGGTGGAGTCCGTGAGCAAGCTCATTGCCGCCGGCGCGGACCGGCAGGACATGTACCTGACCCTGCAGGAATACTTCCCTCATCCCGGAAGGGACGAGAAGCGCTGGGGGGATCCCCTGGCGGCCCTGCTGGGCGCCTTTGAGGCCCAGAAGGACCTGGGGATTGCGGCCATCGGCGGGAAGGACTCCATGTCCGGCTCCTTTGAGCATCTGGACGTGCCCCCCACGCTGGTTTCCTTCGCGGTCACCACGGGCACCGCGGACCAGGTGGTCTCCGGTGAATGGAAGCGCGGCGGGCATCAGCTGGTGCTGCTGAGGGTGAAGAAGGATGACCGGGGACTGCCGGAGAAGAGTGCCCTTCTGGACATGATGGACCATGTCACCCGTTCCCTGCGCTCCGGCCGCGCCGTGGCCTGCGGTGTTCCCTGCTTCGGGGGCGTGGCGGGCCTGTGCATGCAGATGGCCTTCGGCAACGGCGTGGGCATGGAATTCCGTCCCCAGGTCTCCATGGAAACCCTCTTTGACGACATGCCCGGCGCCTTTGTGATGGAGGTGACGCAGGCCCTGCCCGGGGAGGAAATCCTGGGGGATACCCTGGAGGAGCCGGTGATCCGCAGGGGCAGCGAGGAGGTTACCCTCGCGGAGCTCCTCGGAACCTGGGAAGGGGTGTTGGAGGACGTATATCCCCTGAAGGCCGGAGAAGAAGAGGAAGTTCCCACCCTGAACAGCACGGCCCGGGCCCCGGCGGCGCCCCATGTTTCCGTTCCCCGGCCGAGGCTGCTGATCCCCGTGTTCCCCGGAACCAACTGTGAATACGACAGTCTGAGGGCGGCGGAGGACCAGGGGTTTGAAGGGGAGGTGCTGGTGATCCGGAACCTCAGCGGCGAGGACGTGCGGCGCAGCAGTGAGCGGTTCGCGGAGGCGGTGGCCCGCTCCGAGGCGGTCTTCCTGCCCGGCGGTTTTTCCGGAGGCGACGAGCCCGACGGAAGCGGCAAGTTCATCACCGCCTTCCTCCGGGGCGCAGGCCCCCGGGAGGCTATTTCGGACCTGCTGGACCGCAGGGGCGGCCTGATGCTGGGCATCTGCAACGGCTTCCAGGCGCTGATCAAGCTGGGCCTGGTGCCCTACGGCCGGATTCTGGACACGGACGAAAACTGTCCCACCCTGACCTTCAATACCATCGCGCGGCACCAGTCCAGACTGGTGCGCACCCGGGTGTGCTCCACCCTGTCTCCCTGGCTGCAGGGTGTGCATGTGGGGGATATTTTCACCGTGCCGGTTTCCCATGGGGAAGGACGGTTCCTGGCAGGGGAGGAGAGCCTCCGGAAACTGGTGGAAAAGGGGCAGATCGCCACACAGTACGTGAATCTTGACGGAAAAGCCACCCTTGATATACACTTCAACCCCAACGGTTCCCTGCTGGCCGTGGAGGGACTGACCAGTCCCGACGGCCGTGTGCTGGGGAAGATGGGGCACAGCGAGCGCATCGGCCCGGGCCTGTACAGGAATGTGCCCGGGGAGACGGATATGCAGCTGTTCCGCGCCGGAGTCAGCTATTTCCGGATTATGAACTGAGGAGGATGCCGTATGGACATGCTTTCTGAACTCATGAAACTGGACCCCGCCGTGGGGGAGGCCTGTGAGGAGGAACTGAAGAGACAGCGGGGCGGCATTGAGCTGATCGCCTCGGAGAACGTGGTGTCTCCCGCTGTGCTGATGGCAGCGGGCTCCATCCTGACCAACAAGTATGCCGAGGGCTATCCGGGCAAGCGCTATTACGGCGGCTGCCAGGAAGTGGACAAGGTGGAGGAGATTGCACGTCAGCGGGCCTGTGAGATTTTCGGCGCGGAGCACGCCAATGTGCAGCCCCATTCCGGCGCCAACGCCAATCTGGCGGTGTTCTTTGCCCTTCTGAATCCCGGGGACACGGTGATGGGCATGAACCTGCAGGAGGGCGGACACCTGAGCCACGGCTCCCCGGTGAACATTTCCGGCAAATATTTCCACATTGTGCCCTACGGCGTGGATCCCGCAACGGAGAGGATCGATTACGACAGTATGCGCCGGATCGCGCTGGAATGCAGGCCGAAGCTCCTGGTGGTGGGCGCCAGCGCCTATCCCCGGGTGATTGATTTCGCCCGGTGCCGGGAGATCGCCGATGAGGCGGGCGCCCTGCTCATGGTGGACATGGCGCACATCGCGGGCTTGGTGGCGGCGGGGGTCCATCCAAGTCCCGTGCCTTATGCCCAGGTGGTGACCACCACGACCCACAAGACCCTCAGGGGTCCCAGGGGCGGCATGATCCTGTGCAGGGAGGAATACGCCAAAGCCATTGACAAGGCGATTTTCCCGGGTACGCAGGGCGGTCCCCTTATGCACATCATCGCCGCCAAGGCAGTGGCACTGGGCGAGGTCATGACGGAGAAATTCCGGGAGGACCAGAAGCAGACGGTGCGCAACGCCCAGGTGCTGAGCAGGGCTCTGATGGATCAGGGCATCCGGCTGGTGAGCAACGGCACCGACAACCACCTGATGCTCCTGAAGCTGACGGAGGAAGGCATTACCGGACGGGATCTGGAAAAGCGTCTGGACAGCGTGCATATTACGGCCAACAAGAACACCATTCCCGGGGAGCCTCTGAGTCCCTTCGTGACCAGCGGCCTGCGCATCGGCACTCCGGCGGTGACCACCCGCGGATTCCGGGAAGCCGAAATGGAAAAGATCGCGGGATGGATCGTGGATACGATCCGCCGCTATGACCAGACCCGGGAAAGGGTCACCCGGGAAGTCCTGGAACTGTGTGAAAAATATCCGCTGTATCCGGGCATGGGAGAAGCCTGAATGTCGTGAAGGACCGCAAATGCCCCGGAAACCGGGTTGTCACAGCGGCTTTGGCCGTTCCTGAAGGAGGATAAGAGAATGAGTGAAGTTCGTCCGGAAACCATGGCAAGGATCACCACCCCTGAACTGGCGCAGGCGTTTATCGACGAGCAGATCGGTCTGCTGAAGGAGCAGATCGGGGATCAGAAGGTTCTGCTGGCACTTTCGGGCGGCGTGGATTCCTCCGTTGTGGCGGCGCTCCTGATCCGGGCCATTGGCCGGCAGCTTGTCTGCGTGCATGTCAATCACGGGCTTCTGCGGAAGGGTGAGCCTGAACAGGTGATTCAGGTGTTCCGCAATGAGATGAACGCCAATCTGATCTATGTGGACGCGGTGGACCGTTTCCTGGACAAACTGGCGGGCGTGGCTGACCCGGAGCAGAAGCGGAAGATCATCGGAGGAGAGTTCATCCGCGTTTTCGAGGAGGAAGCGAGGAAACAGGAGAACATCCGTTTCCTGGCGCAGGGCACCATTTATCCGGATATTCTTGAGTCCAAGGGCGTGAAGGCGCATCACAATGTGGGGGGACTTCCGGAAGACCTGCATTTTGAACTGGTTGAGCCTCTGAAGTTCCTGTTCAAGGATGAGGTCAGGGTCGTGGGGGCCGCTCTGGGTCTTCCGGATGGCATGGTCTATCGGCAGCCCTTCCCGGGTCCCGGCCTGGGCGTGCGCTGTGTCGGCGCAATTACCAGGGACCGCCTGGAGGCGGTGCGCGAATCAGACGCCATCCTCAGGGAGGAGTTTGACCGCTGCGGCCTGGCGGGGAAAATCTGGCAGTATTTCGCTCAGTGGGAATCCGGGACGGGAAGAGAACCGATGAATGGCCCGTTGTTCTGCGCGCTGTCAATACAAAGGATGCCATGACCGCCACCGTGGAGCGGATTCCCTATGATGTTCTGGAAAGAATCGTGGAACGGATCACGCATGAGGTAAAAGGCGTCAACCGTGTTCTTATGGATCTGACACCCAAGCCCACGGGAACGATCGAGTGGGAGTGACAGTCAAATCGGCTGCAGCCCTTGAAAATAAAGGAAAGTTGATCTTCAAACAGGGCGTTTGGCAACGATTTGGCAACATCTGATAAAACTGATTGAACTCCATAGAATAGCGGAAAAAGGGCTAACTGATTTTCTGAAGTCAGTTGGCCCTTTTCATATTGCCTGTTATCACGTATGGTGTCTATTGTCTGAACACCAACAAAGCATATGTTTCGTTGGGCATTGACAGCGACACTTCCGAATTCGCCGTTGATTCCATTCTGAATTGGTGGAACGAACAAGGGAAGATTGACTTTCCCAACAGCAAGCGATTACTCATTCTTGCGGATGGTGGCGGAAGCAATCGATCCAGCGGGTACTTGTTCAAGATTGCACTTCAACAGTTGAGTGATAAGCTTGGGGTTGAAATCTCTGTCTGTCATTATCCTCCGGGAACCAGCATGTACAATTTGATCGAACATAGGGCATGGCCACATGTTGCACACGCCTGGAGCGCTAAACCATTGAAGAACCTCGAAGTAGTTTGCGGGTACATTTGCAGTGCCTCCACTACAAAGGGATTTTCTGTGCGTTGTGAAATCAATTACAAAATGTACATGACCGAAAGGGAAAAAGCCGAGGCAAGGAAAAACAACGAAACCGTAGTTGGTATATATGATCGTCCTGAAATCCGAGAGGACATTCTTATCGAACGGTACGGTAATAACCCGGACTTGCAAAGATGGAATTACACGATCCGTCCTCATGACGAGGCCAAACGTTGGGAAAATTATAAGCCTGCCCATTTGGCAAGTTGACTAAGTTATTTATGTGACAATCCTTACGAGACAAAATGGCATCATTACGATGGGAAGCCTGGGAACATAAAGGGGTTTTCAGCAGACAAGAGCTAAATCTGGAGATGGAACGTACAAAGCTTTATCAGGCTGTAACAGATTATCCGCCATTGGATTGGGATTATGAACAGAGCATCATCTTTGATCCGCTGAAAACATGAATATGAATGAAAAGTCACAAGTAGCCCCCTTTCCCCTATAGAGAAAAACAGTCTTGACAGTATGCACGCTTGCCGTGTATACTTTTTTCATGATCAGAAGCTTTGCTGACAGGGAGACAGAAAAAGTCTACAATCAGGCTTTCTCCCGGAAGCTCCCGCAATCCATTCAATCGGTCGTATTAAGGAAACTGATCATGATTGACAATGCAGGATGCCTGGAGGATCTGCGCGTCCCGCCTGCCAACCGTCTGGAAAAACTGGATGGTAACCAGAAGGGACAATACAGCATTCGAATCAATGATCAGTACCGAATCTGCTTTCGTATCGAAGGCAACAACTTCTTTGATGTGGAGATTGTCGATTATCACTGACAGAATTGTTGGGAAGGAGGAAACGTCATGAGCAATCGCATTCCAACCCCTACGATGGGCGAAATTCTCACGGAAGAATTCATGATTCCGATGAATCTCACCGCCTATAAACTTGCACACAGTATTCATGTGCCGACTTCCAGAATTCAGGATATTCTCCATAACAGGAGAAAGATCACTGCTGATACTTCCATCCGGTTGGGACGCTTTTTCGGTGTGTCTGACCGTTACTTCCTGGATATGCAGAATGATATCGAGGTCCGGGAACTGATCGAAAAAGTCCGGGAACTGATCGAAAAACTGGATGGAGATATCACTACGATCAAACCTTACACAGCTGCTGCCATGTAAGTGTGGCAACAATTTGGCAACAGAAAATCTGATAGCCCATGCTTCATGGACAATCAGTGAAATCAGAATAAGGAAAGAAGAATACCCGCTATTAGACGGATAAAAAAGCAGGAGCACCAACTGGCGTTCCTGTTTACTTTCGGTTTGCGTTTGGTTACTCGCTGCACAGAAACGCTGTGAATCCAAGGTCATAGACGAATATCGTCTGCCCGCGGAAATCGGTTTCCTTTCCCGGGATTTCCCTGTTCAGCACTTTTTCCGCGCCCTCCCGCAGCCGCCGGATACAGTCCGGGAAAATCGGAAGGTCGGAATGGGACGGCCAGATTTCATCAAAATCAGCCGTCATCCCCTCCAGCTTTTTCAGACTGGCAATGTAGTCTTTCATATTTCGGTGCTCACCGAACATGAAGATGTGTCCGTGCTCCTGAATGGGATCCCCGCTGATCAGTACCCGGCGGCTGATATCCAGCACCGCGATGCTGCCGGGAGTATGGCCGGGCAGGTGGATGATCCGCAGTTTCCGGTTTCCCAGGTCGATTTCATCCCCGTCCAGCACAGGAATAACCCGGCCGGGCTTTCCGGATTTCCGGTACTGTTCTTCATCCGCCGGATGCATATAGAAGGAATCAAACTGCTCGTTGCAGCCGATATGGTCCATGTCGGCATGGGTGTTCAGGAGTTCCACCGGCAGTCCGGTAAGCGTTTCTGCCATCTGCTTTGCGTGGCGGACGGTCATGCCGTTATCGATCAGCAGGGCTTTCTCCGTTCCTTTCAGCAAAAAGAAGCGCACCATGCGGTTTTCAATTCTCCAGGTGTCCTCATCCACCCGGACGGGAACCGCTCCGTATTGCCTGCCGCAGCCGCTGCACAGGCCGGTATGGACGGAAACGATGTGGCCGCACTCCGGGCAGGTCCATTCTTTCCGCTCATTTTCCAGAAATGCATCGATCCCGGATTCCCGGATATCCCGCAGGTTTTTCCTGGGGGATTCATACAGAGGATATTGGGAAGTATATCGTGTTTCTTTCTCCAGAACGTCCGCGCATGGATAATCCGGACATTCGTCACAGTAGGTATAGCCGTTTTCCTTCCGCTTCTGGCACACGATGATGCCGCATTTCCGGGAGCAGAATTCCGGTTTGTTTTCATCCGGGCCATGGCAGCCAGGGCAGGGATCCTTCTCTGCCAGGGCACGCTTGCAGAGGCTGCAGTCCAGACCGCAGGGAGCGATCATATCCGCAGTGATTCGGTTTGCTTCCATATGTTTTCCCTCCATGTCGCAGAAATGACGGATGCACTTTTTCTTCTGTGTAATTCTTTTTCGCAGGGCCGTTCCCCTGTTTTTGATTCAGGTTTTACGGATTCTAAGGTACCGTGAATCACAGAGGCTGAACAAAACCAGTATCCTTCTCCCCTGCCCGGTTTTTACTGTTTTCCGGCAGTACTGCTGATACGATATATTCAATATTCCGCTCAACAGGCAGGGTTCCGTCCACACGGATCACCGGACAATTCACTGTCTTCAGCCACTTTTCCGTATAATTCTCGGGCCTGCTGTCTGTAAGGGAAAACCAGGCTGTTTCCCGGTCGTACAGATCGCCCCCCGGCAGGATTCGGACACGCTGACTTCGAATCTCTTTCGGAACATCAATCAGCACAATATGATCCAGTGCAGCGATCAGCTTGTCACCGTAATCGCCCTTTACTGCGGCAAAAACGAATCTGCTGTTGTTTTCGATTTTCTCCTCCAGCAGCCGGATAACTTCTTCCTTGCTCCTTGGACTGGAAAAAGCATATGCCTGATCCGACTTTGGGAAGAACAGATCCTCATTGTCTATGAATTCATAACCGATGCGATCGGCAAGTATTCGACCCAGCGTGCTTTTCCCGGTTCCATTGAGGCCGCATATCAGAATTCCCATTGTCTCCTCCCGCTAATCCGGCACATTCATCTCTGCTGAAATGAGATACAGGTTTCCAAAGCAATGTGATTGCTGTGGATGCCCGCCATAACAGCCATTCTCATGTTTGTTCTCCCCGGTGGTCATTTCAGTTTACCATTAACATGTATTATTATATCGTAAAAAAGCCAGATGCAAATCTTTCAGAAGAATTCTTTGGGCAGGAAACGGTCAAAAAACACATTGATGAAGAATTCCGGGCACAGGAGCATCCGTAAGCATGCCGTAATTGAATAGCCACAAAAAACCGCTTATTCGTACGAAACAGCCTTGTTTATGTTTTTTCATTATGATATATTGACTTATATATCATACGTCCTGAATAATTCTGCATGGATTTTTCAATAACGCGGTGCTGTCTGCGTTCCTCGGAAGATACTTGCAGATTCGCTGTGTCTGATCCGGCGTAAAGCGGGAGGTTTTATGAAAGACGTTTTCCTCTACCTGATGATCTATGCTGGCAGTGCCCTGATGGCTTACAATATATACCGCTACCTGTGTTTTTCCAGAGATGTCCGGAAGCATGGAAACTGGGATCGGGAGCAAAGGCTTTTTTATCTTCCCATCTGGCTGTTAGTCATGTTTCTCGTCGGATATCTGATTGTCGGTTTTTTCGGAAAGCCGGATCTGGTCATAGCGGGTATTCTTTTCGGCGGAAGCATTTTCGTGTTTGTCATGCTTCATCTCATCCGCCGGATTTTCAGCAGAATTCAGGAAAACGAACAGCTTGAGGTGAAGCTGTCTGCCGCCGAGGAAGCCAGCAAGGCAAAAACATTCTTCCTTTCCAATATGTCTCATGATATTCGCACCCCATTGAATGCCGTTATCGGATACGCCACGCTGGCAAACCAGAAGAATGTTACATACGAAGAAAAAAGTGAGTATATCGGAAGGATTGAAACCGCCAGCCGTCAGCTTTTGGAAATCGTGAATGACGTGCTGGATATGAGCCGCATCGAAAGCGGAAAGTTCAGTCTCGAACCGATCCGTGTGAACCTGGAAAAGTGTGTGCAGGAAGTAAGCGACCTCGTCAGAATCCAGCTGGAAGCGAAAAAAATCGAATTGTCCGTGTCTTGCGATGTTTCACACAAATGGGTCCTGTGTGACAAGGCATTGCTGGATCGTGCCCTGATGAATCTGCTGTGCAATGCGGGGAAATTTACAGAAGAGAACGGCAGCGTGTCCCTCCGGATGAAGGAGCTTGCCGGAAACAGCGAAACCTGCAATTATGAAATCCGTATAAAAGACACAGGCATTGGCATGAGCAAGGAATTTGCAGAGCGTTTGTTTGTCCCCTTTGAACGTGAACGCACCTCAACGGTCAGCAAAATCCAGGGCACCGGGCTTGGCCTGGCCATCACCAAGAATATCGTCGATATGATGGGAGGCAGCATCACCGTCCAAACCGAGAAAGGAAAAGGAACGGAATTTACAATAACCGTCGGCTTTCCCCCAGCGGAACCGGAAACGGAAATCCTTCCCGGTGAAGCCGATGAGATCTCCTTTGAAGGCATGCGCGCATTGCTGGTTGAGGACAACATGATCAACATGGAAATTGCGAAGATGCTGCTTGAACAGGCAGGCTTCCTGATCGAAACCGCTGAGAACGGGAAAATTGCCCTGGAAATGACGGAAGCCTCCGCGCCGGGATATTATGACGTAATCCTGATGGATATACAAATGCCGGTGATGGATGGATACACAGCTGTACAGGCCATCCGCGGTCTTCCGGATGTCAGGCTCGCCGGCATTCCAATCATCGCCATGACAGCCAACGCTTTCCAGGAGGATATCAAAAAAGCGGAGGAAGTCGGGATGAACGGGCATATCGCAAAGCCGCTGGATATCCCGCAGATGAAAGCCACCCTGCAGCAGGTTCTGAAAAGCACCCGGAGATAGCCCGCGCTTCACGTGTCCCATAGCGAAGCAGACCCGGAACATATTATTTGGAAGATCTTGTCATCAGCGGCATGAATCCGTATTCTGAAAAATGAGATTCTGAAAAATCTTCCAAACAGACCACAGGCCCCTGTCCGTATACGGCAGAATCATTCACTCGATAGCTTCTGTTATCCGTTCCAACAATACGGCAAATTATGTTCCATTGACTCGAAGATATTTTCGTAACCGTTGTGCTTCATTAGCGCTGAAACCGAACTTTTCATAAAACGGAATCTTGTCAGGCATGGCACACAGTTCAACAAATATATCTGTTCCGGGAACACCGTGATCATTGATGAATTTGAGAATCTCATTTATCATAAGACGTCCGATACCCAGACCCTGGTATTCGGGCCTGACAACTACATCCTTGATGTAATA
>CACYGY010000062.1 GCA_902774025.1 uncultured Eubacteriales bacterium | reverse complement strand
AGCGATCGGGAATATCCCGACATGAGTCTGAAGGAGCAGGGAACGATGGCACTTCTGATCAAACCGTTTTTGCAGGCCAGCCGTGTGAGGAGAAAAAAAGATGCTGTTAACGGAATACAATGAAACCGAAACGATGGCGCTGTTTAGGGAGGAAGGCCTGGAAGAAGGCCTGGAAAAAGGCCGGGAAGAAGGCCTGAAAAAAGGCCTGGAAGAAGGCTTGGAAGAAGGCCTGGAAGAAGGCCTGAAAAAAGGCCGGGAAGAAGGCCGGGAAGAAGGCCGGGAAGAAACACTGCTTGAAAACATCAGAAACCTGATGGATGGACTGAAACTGACTGCCAGGCAGGCAATGGATGTTCTGAAGATCTCACAGGAAGAACAGCGGAAACTTGCCGGACAATTGTAATCATACAGGAACAACCCTTTCGGCAGCAGGTTTCTTTTCCGCGCTGTGCCCGGGAGAAACCGGATGATCGGAGAGTATTCCGACATGAGTCTGAAGGAGCAGGAAACATCGGTTTTGGTGACATTTTCCCGGGTATACAGGAGGACCGTGGTGCGATCCCGGTGTCGGCCCGGCAGCGCCGCAAAGCGCATTGTCAGTTTCGACTTTCAGCATTGGTGAACAGGCAGCATCAGACCCCGTGCGGTAAAAGGGTTCTGACGCCTCCTGATGTGCATGTAAAAAATCTCTTTGGAAAAACGAAAGGAAAGTTCGCCTGAAGGAGAAAGAAGCAGATGGCACAGGGATTTGTCCCATCCATATCGAAGCATGCCGCTAAAGTACGTGTGGTTTTCGGCTTTTCCCGGAGACGAATCGATTCCGTGCAAACGGAAAGGCCGGGGCCTATGTCCACCTGCCTACCATCTGTTTCCATGGGTCATACCGGCCTTTTGTTCTGTCAGGTACAGGGCGGGAAGACAGCTTACGGGCGGTGTTTGCCGTATTCTTCTTCGGCCGTCCTCCCGGCCTTTGTTCGAGTCCGTTTGTCTGAGGAGTGCGTGACAGGACTGATCATTCCGGTACGATGGCCCCCTGTGCCGACAGGCAGGCGCGAAGGGCGTTCATGTCAACGGACCGGGTATCGGCATCTGAAGCCAGAACGACCGCTGCGCCTGCTGCCTGCCCCATGGCCATGCAGGATGCCTTGACGCGGATTGCCGAGTTGGCGGACCGGTCGGAGGACACGCAGCGACCAGCGGTATAGACGTTCGTGAACCCGCGGGGACGCATCGCACCCAGCGGGACAGTCGGCGTTTTCCCGTCGTGCAGATAGATGATTTCAGAGGGCTGGTTTTCCCGGTGGATGTCGATAAACCAGTAGGTATAACAGACGGCGTCCTCATAGACACGCCTGGCCAGGTAATCCTCTCCTGTCATATACACATCTCCCAGGATTCTGCGGCTTTCCCGCGCTGCAGATTCCGGTGCGCTGGCAAGCACCGTTACAGGTGCTCCGCCTTCCCTGAGCGCGGAAAGCAGGCGCACCTGATCCCGTCGTGACTGAATCTCGACGACTGTGCGGTTTTCACTGTCCGCCGTGTTCAGACCGCAGACGTGATTCGTGTTATCACCGCCGGCGCGGAGAAAATCCTCAAAGCGGCCCGAACACAGCATATTCGAAAGCGCGGGGGACTGAACAACCTGCTCCTGCCAGATCTGATCGGCCCTGGCCAGAGCAGAGGATGCCGTACTGCCGGAGGGATACAGCCGGATCGTTCCCGGCTGGAGGGACTCACCGATTTCATATTCCCCGCCGGCCCAGGCGCACAGATCTCCGTCTCCCGTGCAGTCGATGAAGAACCGTGCCCGGTGCCGGACCAGTCCGTCCTTTGTCGAAACAATCACCGCATCCATGCGAATCCCGGATGGCGTATCGGTGGTCTCCACCGCCACAACGCCCTGCCGGTAAAACAGACGGACGCCTGCCTCCAGCAGAAAGTCGTCCATGCACTGGGCCGCCGCGATGGGATTCACCTTCACGCCGTACTGCCAGTGCACCCGATAAGGCGCGTCCATGTCGGGAATCTCCGCAAAGCCGCGGCGCTCCAGTTCACGGACAAACTCCCATCCGATTCCCGCGATGACCTGCCTGTCTCCCGCGGGACGGTGAGGATTGCAGAACTGATCGATGGAATTGCTGCCCAGCACGGTCAGCGTGCCGCCGGGCATGGCAAAATGCTCAAACAGCGCGGTATTCATTCCGCCCCGGCCGGCCTGGACGGCCGCACAGAAGCCCGCACAGCCCGCGCCGGCTACGATGACGTCAAACTCTTTTCCTTCGCGAATCGTCATTTTTCATCCTCTTCCTGCGGCCGCTCATCCTTTGCGGACCGCGCCCGTCTGTCAGGCAGTATAAAGGGCAGGGGGACGGAATGAGACGGGACATCACGTGCCCTTCAGGGGCTTTGGATGATGTCGGCGTTTCTCTTTCGGTACAGGTGATTTCCCCGTCCGCGCTTTCGCCGCCTCAGGGACAGCCCCGCCGCGGCAGGCAAAGCCATGCGGGAATTTCTGTTTCCCACGCCCTCGGATCCACCCGGGCGGGTTCAGGAGCCGCTTCGGTTTTTTCAGAGGTCTTCCGATCCTTTACCGACTGTCTTCCCGGGCCTGCCATTCCATCCGTCTTCTTTCGGGTTCTGATCGGATTCTACAGGCTGATCATTCCCGGGGTCAAGACAAGGTGCTTTCCCTCCTGCGGGAAATAGCTTCTGTATCCGCCCGTGTCCGGGATCCGGCGATGCTTCAGCGAACTGCGGGGAAGGAGGAGAATCCCACGGAATTTTTCTTCACACTGCCTGCGGGCATGAGGAGGTCTTTCGCCGTCGGGCCCGGCTTTCCGGGCGTGAGGCCCGATCGTTTCCGCTGCCATGGAGGAACGTCTGCCTCCGCACGGCATCCCGTCTGTCCGGGTGCTATTGCCTGAAGTGCGGAGAACATTCCCGGGCATTTCAGGAGAACCTGGGTGCGTTCCCGCGGACGCGGCTTTTTCTCTTTCAATTCCGGAGCCAGCCGGGGAATCCTTTCCGCCTTTTCTGTAAACCGCGCTTTCCTTTTCTCCGTTTTCTGCGTCGACTCCGGAACCGTCCCGGGCGCTGCCCGGTTTTCCTTCACCGGATCCGCACTTTTCCGGTCCGGCACACAGAAAAGCAGGCTGTACGCGAAAGAGCCTGCGGAACGGGTTCCGGCCCTTTCAGAGAGCCCCCTCGGGGAGAAGGCATCCGAAGGTTCTCACGTCGGGCGGAAAGCGGGACGGTCTGTTCCGGACTCCCGGCGAGGGGAATTGGGAGGGCGGATCGTGCCGGGCCTGCATGGGCCGATTCCGGGACAGAACGCTATCTGAACGCAGGACATGGAACCGGAACTGAGGGCGTCTGTCCGCAGAGGACGCACGTTCGCGCGGGTGAGGGAAGTCCCCGGGAGCGATGCCTTCAGCCCGGCCGTTCCGTGTGTTTCCTTCTCACGGAAAAGGCCCGCCGGGGCATGGAGGGGATGAGACGGGGCGGATCGCAAATTTGGGGCTATGAAAGGAATGCTTCTTGCAGTACAATGCAGATGGAGTGCAGATTCTTCTGAAAACGTGGTCCATCGTGTGGAAACTGAACTGCGGGAGAGCGGAAACGCTATGAAAAAAATATGGGTCGTTCTGGTCAATGTATTCATTATGATGCTTGTGCTGACCTTTGTGGTTATTTATTCCGGCTCGGAGAGCAGGAACACAACCCTGAGGCAGATTGAGCATTTTGAAAACACCACCATCACCATGGAGCATGTCACCGAGAACTATCTGGAGGGTGAACAGCGTGTCAGCGATGTGTGGGCGCACTATATCAACAGCAAGGACATGACGCTGGAGGAAGCCATCGCCTTCATCCGGAATTCCCATGTGCTGCCCAATACCGCGGCGCATATTGTGTATCTTGACACGCTGACCGGTCTGTCCACAAGGGAAAGGCCCAATGCCCCCGGCGATGATTCCGCTTCCTATGCGCGGATGGATCTTCTCAGCGACACGGGCTGGATTCATGAAACGGGGAAATCCATCAACATATCCCGGGCCTACACCAATCCGGTCAACGGCGAGCAGTCCATCGCCTTCTGCAATTTCGTCACCCTTCGCGACGGGCAGACGGGGAAGATTCGCGATGCCGTGCTGCTGCGGGTGCTGCCCCTTTCGGAGCTGGAGCAGAAATGGGTCTTCCCCAAGGAAGAGTTTGAAAACGCGGATCTTTCCATTATCGACGCGGACGGCGATTACATCATCAAGGGCCATTCCTTCAAGAATTCAAGCTTTTTCGAGTTTTTCCGGTCCTACAATGAAACCAGTCCAGCCTCCACGAAGGAACTGCTTGAAAAGATCACTTCGTCAACCGGTTCCATCACCATGCTCAATTCCCGGGGGGAGGAATGCATCCTCGCCTATACCCCGGTGGAGGCGACGGGGGGATGGACGCTTCTGAATTTCATGCCGGTGAAGGACCTGAAGGTCAGCACCCAGAACTGGCTGCTCATTGGTGTTGTTTCCGCGGGCCTGCTGATCCTGTTCGTGCTGGATCTGGCCTTCATGCTCCATTTCAACAAGAAGCTCCAGTCGGCGGCCAGGGAGGCGGCGGCGGCCAACCGGGCGAAAACCGATTTCCTCTCCACCATGTCCCATGATATCCGCACGCCCATGAACGCCATCATCGGGCTTACGACGCTCGCGGAGAAGAATCCGGGGGATACGGAAGCGGTGCGGGAAAACCTGCGGAAGATCACGATGGCCAGCAATCATCTCCTCACCCTGATCAATGATATTCTGGACATTTCCAAGGTGGAGAGCGGAAAACTGATGCTCAGCCCGCTGACCTTCTCCATCGTGGAGACAGTGGAGAATCTCGTGAACCTGTCCCGGCCGATGGTGAAGGAGAAGAATATCGATTTCAGCTTCCGCGTCAGCCGGATGGAAAAGGAGTATCTCTACACCGACCAGCTCCGGCTGAACCAGATCTATATCAACATCCTTTCCAACGCCATCAAATACACGGAGCCCGGCGGACGTGTCAGCGTGGATATGCGGGAGGAGGAGAGTCCGAAGCCGGGCTGTGTGCGTCTGACCTATGTGGTCTCCGATTCCGGCATCGGCATGAGCCCGGAATTCATGGCCACCATGTACCAGCCCTTCTCACGCCAGACAGACAGCCGGGTGAACAGCATTCAGGGAACCGGCCTGGGGCTGGCCATTACAAAGCAGATGGTGGACCTGATGGAGGGGACCATCGACTGCCAGAGCGAGCAGGGGAAGGGAACGACCTTTACCGTCATCCTCGACCTTCCCGTCGCAGAGCGGCAGAGGGATGAAATGAAGCTGGACCCCATGGATGTCCTGATCGCCGATGACGATGAGATCTCCCGGAAAACCGCGGTGGATACTCTGGAGTCCCTGGGGGTCAGCGTGGAAAGCGCCGAAAGCGGATCGGAAGCCGTGGACATGATCCGGAAGCGGCACGAAGAGGGACGGGATTATGCCGTCGTGCTCCTTGACTGGAAGATGCCACAGATGGATGGTGTCGAAACGATTCGCCGGGTCCGTGAGGAAGCGGGGCCGGACATCCCCATTCTGCTGGTTTCCGCCTATGACGGATCCGATATTGAGGACGCGGCAAGGGAAGCCGGGGCGAACGGCTTTGTCAGCAAGCCGCTGTTCCGCTCCAGACTGTATGACAAGATCAATTCCACCCTCGGAACAGAGGTCAAATCGGTTGAGCCGGAGAATGACTATTCCGACCTTCAGGGAATGAACATCCTCATTGCCGAGGACAATGACATCAACTGGGAGATCATTTCTGCCATGCTGGGCATGTTCGGGATCACCACGGAGCGTGCTGAAAACGGACGCGTCTGTGTCGAAAAAATGACGCAGGCCTCCCACGGACAGTATGCCCTGATCTTTATGGATATCCAGATGCCTGAGATGAACGGGCTTGACGCCACGGCGAAGATCCGCGCCCTGGATGATCCCTGGGCTTCTTCCATACCGATTATCGCCATGACGGCGGATGCCTTCTCGGAAAACGTCACGGAATGCATGAATGCCGGCATGAACGGTCATATTGCGAAACCTGTGGACCTTAAACTTGTGATCAGGGAGATTCGAAGAATCAGGGAGGAAGGAAAATCATGAAAAAGCTGCTCTGCGTTATTCTGGTTTTTTTCACACTCTTTCTTCTGACGGCCTGCGGAAGTCAGGCGCCGGAGAAGACCGCGGCGGGGTTCCGGCCGGCACTGGACACAGGCAGGAACTGCAGCATTACCGTGGTGGGAAGCTATGACAACTTTGAGGCACTGGAGGCTGAGTTTGACAGATTCAATGAGTTCTATCCCAATGTGAAGCTCAGCTATGTGAAGCTGGACGACTACAGCAACATGCTGGGTACGGTGCTGGAAAGCAATGACAAACCCAACATTTTCTTCTCCTACAACTGGATGATGGGAAACGAGCAGTACGGTCCGGTATCCGCGTGCATGGAGGACCTGTCGGATCCGGCTCTGAAGCTGGACCTGGACTGCATCCGCCCCGGCCTTCTCAGTCATGACGCGGAAGGCCGTGTGCGGATGGTGCCGGTTTTCTCCCGGACCTATGGCATGCTGGTGAACAGGGCGCTGTTTGAAAAAGAGGGCCTCAGCATCCCCGCCACATGGACGGAGCTGCTGGCGGTGTGCGAAAAGCTCCGGGACAGAGGTTATGTCAGCCCCATGATGGGCTACAGCCTCAAGTCTTCCAGCTGTCTCATGTACACGGTTGCCTATCCGCTCTTTGCGGCCAGGCTCGCCGAAAATCCGGAAGCGATTGCCCCTGCCAACGAACTGAAGCCGGAAGCGGGAGAATACATGCGTCCGGCGATGGAAGCGGTGGAGCAGCTGATCCGGCACGGCTGTGTGGATCTGGAGGCGTGTGATCAGATCGGAGACAATTATACAAAGGTCATCCTGCGCTTCTTTGAGGGTGATGTGCCCATGATGATCTGCGCCGGGGACACCGTGTCCGGGACCAAAAAAAGGGAAAGCCAGTCGGAGGCGTTCACCCGTTCACCCTTTGAATATGTGTTTCTGCCCATCCCCCTGACCGATAAGGGCGGGTATTTCATTGACAGTCCATCCGTGGAGTTCTCCGTGAACAGGAACTGCTCTGACCTGGATATGACCAACGAATTCATGCGCTTCCTGACCACGAGGGAAGAGCTGAACAGGATGGCTTCTGTGAAACGGCTGGTCACGCCCACCACGGATCTGTCCTTCGATTCGGTTTACGCGCCTTTCGGACAGGTCCCCACAGAGCGGATCATATCCCCGGAAGCTCTTGACATTAAGGATCCTCTTACGGCTCAGGTTCGGATCGCGGCATTCCGGGTCGGAAGAGGCGAGATTACCGTGGATGAGGCTGTCCGGATGTACGGAAGCTTTCAGTAAGGATGGAACCACGGTCTGCCGTGTCCCTTCCCCGGAAAACGGGAGTGCCTCTGAGCCCTGTGCGAGGGTCAGAGGCACTCCCTGCTTTCCGGCGAATGTTCCGCCATGGGGATTCGGCCACTTTTCACAGCAAAGACACTCTGCCCGGGGGATTTTGCCACATCATGCAGAGATGAAGCGCTGATCTGCTGACCAGTAACAGTTCCATTCTGTGCAACGCCGAAAGACAGCGTGCCATGCCCGTGCCTGTTTTGCACTATATTGTTCACTGCTTTTTCTGTCTCTCATGCGGACTTTTGAATTCAGGCGTTTCTGACTCAGTTCCCGGATTCATGGTGATTGTCCTCCTGACAGAATTTCAGTGACATTTCAGATGAGTGTTTCTCCCGGTACGGGAACACAGCATGGGAACGATTGCCGGCCACATGCTCCTGAACTTCATCTCATCTTTCCTGATCTGCCTGATGAACAGTCATCTGAACAAATCAGACACACACTGCAGTTCCTGCAAAACCTGTCATGTCAGAAACATGCAGCAATGAATGCATCTGTGTTGAACATACCGAAAGCGGGGAAACCACGACGATCCCGAACAGGACCCGGCCCGGGAAATTTTCGGGGAATCACCCGGCAGTATCCTCTGTGAACTTCGTGGTCAGAAAGCGCATGTTTTCGATCGTGTGATGATTCCATGCCCGGCCGTACGGCAGGCCAAAGATATCTGTGAAGCCTTTCGTCCGGCTTCTCCCGTCTCCATCGCACGGAGTGATGGTACCGGAAAAGAACCGGAATTCTCCAGAGGCGAAAGGAATGCTTCAGAGGATTGCGGGCCGTGAAACGGAATGATACAATAGGATCGTCCTCCTTCTCAGTTTCTGATATGGATATCCATGAGGCCGCCTCGCATGAGATGGCTTTTTCAGGTGTGCGAAATACGGGAAGGGAGGACGGCGGAAAACCTTTCCATGAACGGGGAATCGGACAGGGGTTTCTGCCTCGCGGGAAGGGTCCGAAGAAGAAGGGGAGGAAATGTCATGCGCAGGGGTCTGACCTTTGACCGGACCGGTTTTCAGCTCGACGGCGAAGACCGGTTTCTTGTGTCCGGGGAATTTCATTATTTCCGGGTGCCCAGAGAGGACTGGCGGCGGAGGATGAGGCTGTTCAGGGAGTCATTGGGCAACTGTCTGGCCACCTATGTTCCCTGGATTGTGCACGAGCCGGAGGAAGGGGATATCCGCTTCGGGGACGTGGGTTACCGGGACCTGACGGGTTTTCTTTCCCTGGCCCGGGAGATGGACCTGAAGGTCATTCTGCGGCCCGGTCCCTATCAGTATTCCGAGCTTGTCAATGACGGACTGCCGGAGTGGCTCCTGAGGCGTTATCCGCAGATCCTGGCGCGGAACGCGGCGGGGGAGGTCTTTCGCGATTCTTCCGTTTCCTATCTGCATCCCGTCTTTCTGGAAAAGGCCCGCCGATACTACCGCGCCTTCGCTGAACAGGTGCGGCCGTTCATGGCGGAAAACGGCGGACCGGTATGCATGATTCAGGTGGATAACGAGATGACGGGCATCCACCTCTGGTTTGACGCCCTGGACTGCAACCGGGAAGCCATGGGGATCGGCTGTCCGGAGGGCCGCTATGTCAGATGGCTGAAGGAAAAGTACCACAGTGTGGAAGCGCTGAACCGGGCCTACGGAAAACAGTATTCCGCCTTTGAGGAGGTGATTCCCCCCGGCAGTCCTGACAGGAGAGACGCGGGGAACTGCCGCTGCGCAAGGGACTACACCCACTTCTATCTCGGCACCATCGCGGAATATGCATGCCTTCTCACCTCCTGGCTCCGGGAGGACGGACTCGGCGGACCTGTGTGTCATAATTCCGCCAATCCGGGCATGAACTGCCTGTTTCCCGAAACCGTGAAAGCCATGGGCAGCGGTTTTCTCCTGGGAAGCGATCATTACTATACCCTGGGACAGTCCTGGGAGCAGAACAATCCCACGCCCCAGTACTGCATCCGTGTGCTGATGAGCTGTGATACCCTGCAGGCCATGGGCATGCCCCCTGCCGTCATGGAACTCCCGGGCGGTTCCCCCTCCGATACACCCCCCATTCTGCCGGAGGACCTGATGTGCTGCTACATGAGCAACCTGGCCCTGGGCATGAAGGGACTCAATTACTATGTGTACACCGGCGGCCCCAATGTGCCGGGCACGGGCACCACAGGGGAGGTGTATGACTACAACGCCCTTGTCCGGGCCGACGGAACCAGGAAGGACACCTTTGAGACGGCTGCGGCCTTCTGGACGTTCCTGAAGGAGAACGCCTGGCTTCAGCGGGCGCACCGCGTTGTCTCCGTGCAGGTGGGATTTGAGTGGGACCTGCTCCGCCACAAGCACTATGATTACGGACAGACGTACAGCGGAGGGGAGATTGCCGGATTCCTGGAACACGGGATTCTGTATACCCTCATGTGCTCCCGCTTTTCACCGCAGATGCGGCTGCTGGACGACGGTCTGGACCCATCCCTGCCCCTCATCGTCCCCTGTCCTTCCTGCATGTCCCTGACGGCCCAGAACGCCGTTCTGGATTTTCTGGACCGGGGCGGCCGTGTTCTGCTGCTTCCCGTATTTCCGGAAACGGATTCGGAATGGCAGAGTCTTGACCGCCTCTCATCCCTGATCCGGGGTGCTTCCTTCGTCCACGACCGGCGGACGGGTCCCGGGATTGAAGTGGAAGGGGCGGGGACCGTGTTCGGATTCCGTCGGATGACGGTGTGTGAACGCCTGCCTGAGGGAGCGCGTCCCGTCGCCTTCGACACGCGCAGCCGTTCCGTGTGCGGCTTTGAAATGCCTGCTGGAAAGGGAAAGCTGATCTGGTTCGGGGGCGTCTGGGAGATGAGCACCTTCCCCCAGGCCGTGATGCTGGAGCGTTTTCTGGAGATGCTGGGGGCCAGGAGCTGCGTTTCCAGCTCAAACCGGAATGTGCTGACCACCCTCTGGGAGGATGATGCAGGCATGCGCATGCTCTTCGCCCTGAACCCGTACAGCGGGCAGCAGAGCACGGAGATGACGGTCTTCCCCTCCATGGAGTCTGTGGACCTGTGTCTGCGCCCCATGGAGGTCCGCCCGGTGAGGCTGAAGAGAGTCCATGCGGAAGAAGGGAAATCCCCGTAACGGCGGGTTTTCCGTTTCCCCCTGCGCTCTTCGGTAGGCGAATTCCAGGGAAAAGGCCGGGAAACGCGTCGGAAAAACTGCCCTGCCCGCCCCAGTCCCGGCGTCCCGCGTGTCCTTTACGCGGACGGGAAGCAGAGGGGAACCCTGAAGGGAACGGCAGGGCCGGAGAACCGCGGGCCGCCTGGCTTCATCTCAGGGGCAAAACCTCCGGAGGGAAGAAGAAAGCCGGGCGGACCGCGATGGGTCCGTCCGGCTTTCCGGAAAGGCAGGGGCACAGAAGGGGGATCCCTTCCTGCTGCTGCCCGGAGGCGCGGAAAATGCAGGCAGATGCGGAAATGAATATGACTGTGAGGCCGCGGGAGGGTGGCTTCACAGGGGAGAGAAAGACGGGGCGCTTCCTTTGCAGAACGGGAAGCCGCCTTTTTTCTGAAGTTCCGCGATCCGCTGCAGGGGATACGGAGGGGCTCTCCGAATCTTCTGCCGGCCCGTTTCAGCTCATGGGGCGTGTTCCGGTCCTCTCCCTTTTTTCCATGCGTGTTTTAGCGGGACAGCGCGGAAAAAAGCCCGGCGCCGTTTTCGGACAGGTCAGGATGGGAACGGGAGAGACCAGCAGTTACCGGCGAGTCCTTCCAGAATGCAGCCGCAGGCCCAGGGCATCAGGGCAAACCAGGTGCTGGCGGGAGATCCGTCCGGATAGGTTTCGGTGAGAAGACCCTCGCTGTGACAGAAGCGTTCACTCATCCAGCCCGTTTTTCCATAGTCGTATTCCCCGTCCCGGGTGTTGCTTACCTGACAGCTCCACAGAAGGGTATCCGTGAGCCTGCTCCGGATATAGGGGTCTCTCGTCTGATCCGCACAGTACACAAGCTCGTCCAGAACGGAGCTTGACATGGGATGGATATGGGGATTGCACACGGAGGTGATGCTGCCCCCGCAGCTGGACCACCCCACCCGGCTCAGGGGCGGCACCCGGATGGGGGAATTGTAGCAGAATTTGAAGGTGAATTCGTATTCCAGGGCGTCTTTGAGATGCTGAAGAAGGCGCGGTTCCCCCGTGATCTCATGCAGGTGGCGGACGGCGCGGAGATAGGCCAGAATGCCTTCCGAATCCACCTGCTTGTCAATGTCCAGAGGTCCGCCGTAGCACTCCATGCGCCGGACAAAGGCATTGTAATAGTACTGTTCACTGGCAAGCAGAGACGCGAGAAAGCCGGTTTCCCCCGTCATGGCGCAGTACAGGGAAGCGGCCGCCATGCACCAGGCGCCGGAGAGGGAATCGTAGCACAGCCCCGCCCCTGTTTTTTCGGAAAAGATATAGGGATACTCACCGTCACCGTTCCGGCTCTTCTCCGTCACCCTGAGCACCCCGCGGGCAAAATCCATCCAGTCCTCATGGTCTGTCCCGGCCAGACGCTTTTCAAAAAGGCAGGCTTTCAGAATCAGATAGACGGCCTGTCCCACCAGATAGGCGGCATGCCCGGGAACCGGCTGAGCCTCATACCACCAGCCGTGATTGCACCATTTCCCGTCGATCTCCGAGGTAAAGGGAAGCCCGTTTGCGGGATTGAGGCTGGTTTCCACAATATGCCGGATGCACTGAAGGGCCTGCTCCCGGAGGTCTTCCCTGTGCAGGCGGAGCGCCGCCTCCAGCATGGGGACGGCCACGGCAAGACCGTTGGTCCAGGAAATGGAGGGGATCAGCCGGACCTCCTGGCTGTCAGGCTTGTCGAAGACGAAGCCGGCATATGCCTGCTTTTCAGGCAGATAGGCACAGCTTCCCACGGCCTCTGCAATGGTGCGGAGGGCTGCTTCGGGACTGAGACAGGTGCGGGGCCTCTGGTGAAAGAGATCGTAGACCTTCCGGATGGCCGCGTTGAGACCGGTTTCCTGAGGGGCGGGATAGGAAAACTCCGCCACCGTGAAACGGACCGATTCCCCGGGGTTCAGGCGGAAGCGGTTTCCGTCCAGGGGCGTGCGGGGTGTATAATGGCGGGAGTCCAGGAAGAACCAGGGAGCGTTCTCATAGCCGAGGGTATAGTGGATCTGTCCCCGCTCCAGATCGCACCCGAATCCTGCGTACTGGTAAAAATCTCCGGATTCTCCCGGGACCCAGGGAAGGATCCGGTCATCCCTTTTCAGAAAGTAGGGGGAGGCGCAGAGTCCCGCGATCCGGTCGCCCGTGAAGGCAAAGGCGGCGGGATGGGAGAGCCGGTCACTGCGGGTCATCCACCAGGGCGACGCGGGGAACTCCGGATCCCCCTTCCGCAGACGGGGAGCCTTGCTGAGGGTGGACAGGGGCGCCTCTCCGCGGTTGGTCCCGTACAGGAACCCGGGAAGAAAGAACCGGGGAGAAACCGCGTCCAGGGAGAGGGACAGACGGAAGACTCCCTGCCAGGCGTGATCTCCGTCATTCCTCACCGTGATTTCATGGAGGATCGGGGCGTCCGCGGCTCCGCTTCCCCCGCAGACAGAGTCGCGGACGGTCAGATGCCGGGTTTCAGGGGGAACATAGACGGTTTTTTCCACGTCGGAACGTGCGGAAAAAGTAAGCATGGATATCTCCTTTCCGGATGGGAAGGCGGTCCGGAAGCGCTTCCGGCAGAGGCGATTTCTGCAATCGCGCGCTGCCGCCGGGCTTTCCCGGATCGCCTTCAGAAGGGTGACAGGACATGCGGTTTCGTCAGGCGGAAGGTGCTCAGGCGCTGCGCGGGTCTGCATGCGGCAGCGGCTGCCGCCTTCCTCATGAATCCATCACATCCCGCTCTGCCTCCCCGGGTCTCTGTGATTTTCCGGGATGGAAGCGATTCAGGGAGGGCCCGTTTCCTTCAGCGCCTGCGCGGGGGAATGAAGGAAATTCCATCTGCTCATCGCGCTTTCCTGTTTCCCCCTGTATTCTGCGTTCCCCGTCCGTTTCCTGTCAGGATCGCGAAATCATACCCGGATCCGGCATGGGCTGAAGCGGACCGGATCTTTCCCGGCTGCTTCCCGTCTCTTTGGAGCCCGTGGCACGGAACATGCGTGCATGGAACGGACCGGGAAAGGGTGTGCTTATGGGATACGATGCCTGTCCCGGACAGAATAATGGACGAACCGCGTCATGCCGATGAACGCGGTTTTCAGAAGAATTCCCGGATCATGAGGGGAGACATGATCCCCGGGGTCGCTCAGGTAGAAGGCAGGGACAGCCTGAGGTCTGTTCTTCCGGCTGCCTCTGGATCTGCGGGATAAATTCATATTTCCTGTCGGACGGGGATGGCCGGAATGAAACGTTTCATGATCCGGGCGGGGTCTGAGGCGGGCAGGGGAGATGCGGATATGGAAGCCGGGATGAATGCCGCTTCCCGGAGGATCCGTGAGGCATCCTCACCGGTGGACGAAGGATGTCCCCGGAAAAGCCGGCATTGGGGCAAAGAGACGGGATCCACCCGGGAAGACCGTGTTACCCGCCGGAGCGGGAGGGAAAAACGGGGAGACATGACGGAGGAATGACAGTGACTCATGCAGGAAACACAGGAGGAGGTGGTGCGCTGCCGGCCCGGAAACGCGGAGGATCCCGCAGGCAACGGCAGGGAGCTCCATGAAATATGCTGTCTGTCTGAATCATATGTGGTATAATTTCTCCCGGGGAGCACATCCTGTTCCCCGGACGGAAGCTGTCCGGACATCTACACCCTGCCATGTGCCGGTCAGGGACACAAAGGCGGAAAAAGCCGCGGAAGGTTCCTGCAGCGGAAAAACAGCTTTCAGGGAAGCGGGCAGATTGTGCCCTCCCCGGTCAGAAAAAGGAGGAAACGGATATGAAAATCACCACTTTCAACCCCGCGATCGTTACCGGGAATGCCAGGGAACTGGTGGCCCTCTTTGAAGCCCTTGGCTTTGAGTGCCGCCATACCAAGACGGGCATCAATGACGCCGGCATCACCAACTACAGGATGAGGTACACCGGGGAGGACGGCAGGGTTTTCCATGTGGATATTGCCGATGCCCCTGTTCCTCAGGACATTACGTCCATCCGCATGAATGTGGACAACTTCGAGGAAGCCTTTGAGATGCTGGAGAAGAAGGGCTTCAGGAATGCCCAGGGCGACAGGCTCACTGAAACGGGCACTTCAAGGTCCACCATGATGGTTTCTCCCACCGGTTTCCCCATCAATCTGTCTCAGCACATCAGGGACAATGACTGAGCAGCGTGATGAGTGTCGAAAACGGGTAAAGCCGTCCGTGAGGGGCGGTGGTGCAGGAAAACGAAGACGGTTCAGCCTGACGGCTGTGCCGTCCTTTGCTGTTTCTGAGCGGTGTTTTTCTGACAGGGGTATGAAAATCGAATGCCGGAATGCTCATGGGAATCCGTGACGATGGGATGCACAGGAAACGAAAGGAATCCTGAAAGTCATGGATTCCCCCCCTCAGCTGTCCTGTCTGCCCGGGCTGACCCGGTCCGGTTTCAGCTCAGCACTCTCACTCTCCTGAGATCCGGATGGAATCCAGCCATCCGCGTCCGCCCCCTCTTTCTCCTTCCCTTACGCCCCGCTCTCCGGTCATTCGGATCATTCGCATCAGGCAATGAGAAAAAAAGCCCGGGTCCGGACAGCCCCCATGCGGATCCGGGCATTGCGGCTGAATACAGAGGGGAAATTGCTTCATCACTCATCTTTTTCCATGTTTGCAGGATTCTTCGGTGATGAACGATTTGCCGACCTGACGGGCACCCTTCAGCAGCAGACTCTTTCTGAACTGTTCGGTCCGGCGCTGTTCCTTCCATGGGAGAAGCGCATGGTATGAGCATCAGGATCCCCTCCGGCTGTCCCTGCCCCGATGATGAACAGAATTCAGGCTTAAAATCCCTGCGTTGAAATGGGCAGTCCTGCATAATCAGCAGAGGATTTTTGACGGGAGTCCGGCCGTTGGCCTCTTTGGCATCGCCGTATATGCGGAAGGCGATTTTCATGCCCGGCACACAGAAACGCAGGCGGCGTATTCCGTCCATGGAAAACACCCGTGACAGCGTGATACCGGCATCCCCATGAAGGATGCGATGTGCGGTCAGGGATGGCTTTCCGTCAGGATGACGGGGCGGTCATCCGGTGAAAGGTATGCGGAGAGAAACAAGCTCACTCCGGCAACGGCCTTTCCGCTGCGGAGCGGGCATGATCCGTTTTCCCATGTTGACGACTTCAGAAGGAATACGTTACAATCCTTGTGGATCAAGGTGGGTTTTGAAAGACGATATTGCACCCGGGATTTTTACCCGGCACGCCCTGCGTTCCGGGGATGACCGGAAGGTCCTTGCAGTGCGGTTTCACGCAGGGGAACGGGAAAAGGACAAGATCAGAATAATGGAGCGGCAATGAACAAGGTGACTGTGATCGTACCCGTGCATAATGAGGCGGAAGTCCTGCGCCGGCTGTATGATGAGGTCCGGAACAGGACAGCCGGAATGAAGGAGAGCACATTTTCCTGGATCTTTGTGGATGACGGGAGTACAGATGCGTCCCTTGAAGTGATCCGGGAGATGGCGGAGGCGGACAGGACCGTCAGGTACATTTCCTTTTCCAGATCCTTCGGGAAGGAGGCTGCCATCTATGCGGGGCTGCTTCATTCCGCATCGGATCTCACGATTCTGATGGACGCGGACCTTCAGCATCCGCCGGAGCTGATCCCGGAGATGGTCCGGTGCGTGGGCGGGGGCGAAGCGGATGCCTGTGGGGCAAAACGCCGCGCCTCCTGGATATCCCGGTCCTTCACACGCCTGATCAACGCCATGTCGACGGTCAAGATCGAGTCGGGCGCCACCGATTTCATGTGCATGAACCGCAAATTTGTGGATGCCGTCCTGAGCCTGAGCGAAAGTCAGCGTTTCTCCAAAGGGCTCTTCGCCTGGGTGGGATTTCGCGTGCGGTGGCTGGATTACCGGCAGAGACCGCGGGAGGCAGGCCGGAGCAAGTGGAATATGCGGAAACTCTTCCTCTATGCCCTGGACGGGCTGACGGGATTCAGCGTGGTGCCCCTGCGCATCATTTCCGCGGCGGGGGCCGTTGTCTGCCTCCTGGCCATCCTCTACATCCTGGTGCTGATCATCCGGACGCTCATCCGGGGCATCGATGTGCCCGGATACGTCACAACCCTGGTGGCGGTGCTCTTTCTGGGCGGCGTCATCCTGCTTTCGGTGGGCGTTCTGGGGGACTATATCGGCCGGATCTTCATGGAGTCCAAGAAACGCCCGCTCTTTATCACCGACGTGACGAATATCGGAAACGAAGAGACCGGACATGCTGAAAATGCCGGAAGCCCGAAAAACAACGGGAAGAACCAGCCGGGAAAGGAAACGACAGAGGTTGCAGAGAAATCGGAAAGCGCATCATCCTGAACAGAACCGGATCAGGCATCTTCCGGTCATCACGGCCTTCGTGATCCCGGTCCTGATCCTTGTGTGCATCTATATCGCCAGGGGCGTGTTTCCCGCCGGTGGAAACATGTTTCTCCGCAGTGACATGTATCACCAGTACGCGCCGTTCATGAGGGAATTCCGGCGCAGGCTTTTCTCCGGGGGGAGCCTGCTGTATTCCTGGAATATCGGACTGGGGAACAATTTTGCCAGTACGTATGCCTACTATCTGGCCTCTCCGGTGAACTGGCTGTCGGCATTTTTTCCGGACACCCTGATCCCGGAGTTCATGAATCTCATGCTCATCCTCAAATCCGGCCTGATGTCCGCTGCCTTTGCGTGGTATGTGATCCGCAGGTTCCGGCGATGCGACTGCATGGCCGCCATCTTCGGATGCTTCTATGCCATGAGCGCGTATATGGCGGCCTTCAGCTGGAACGTAATGTGGCTGGACTGCCTGGTGCTGTTTCCGCTGATCCTTGCCGGGCTGGAAAAACTGGTGAAGGAACGCCGTCCGGCGATGTACGTGATTACCCTGGCCGTCTGCATCATTTCCAACTATTACATTTCCATCATGATCGCCATCTTTCTGGTGATGGACTATATCCGCCTTCTGGTCTGTGAGCATCATTTCCGCAGATGGCGTGAGGCGCTGAATTCGGTTCTCATGTTTTCGGCTGCCTCCCTCCTTGCCGGCTGCATGGCAATGTTTCTCGTGCTTCCGGCGCTTTTCAACCTGTTCCTGACGGCCTCCTCCGATTCTCCCTTTCCCGACTTCGTCATTGCCTACTATAACCTGCTGGAGATGCTGTCCAGGTCGGTCATCAACACGGAACCGGCCATGTTCAGCGGCTTTTTCCCGAATATCTATGCGACCATGGCGCTGTTCCTTCTGGTCCCGCTGTACTGGCTCAGCCGGCGGATCCCGCCCCGGGAAAAGGCCGGCAGGACCATTCTTGTCTGCATCCTGGCCGCGAGCTTCATGCTGAACGTGCCCACGTACATCTGGCACGGGTTTCATTATCCCAACAGCCTGCCCTGCCGCTATTCCTTCATCTACATTTTTCTGGTCCTGGTCATGGGCTACCAGGCCGTGATCCGCATCCGGACCTTCCGCACTTCGCAGATCGTGCTGTGCGCCGCGGCGGGCGTCTTCGGGGTGTTCCTCTTTCAGACCCTGTACCCGGAAGAGGGGCCGACACTGGAAAACGCGTGCATCGGAGCGGCATTCATCCTCATCTACCTGGTGACCGCCCTGATGCTCCGCAGTCCCAGGGTTCCCAAAGCGCTGGCCCTGGTCGTCCTGCTCATGGCCTCCGTGGGCGAGATCGTCATCAATACCAGCAGCACCGGTTATTCCGTGACCGACCGGGAGGCCTACGTATCGGACAGCGAAGAGATCGCGCAGATGCTTTCACAGGTGGATGACGGTTCCTTTTACCGGGTGGAGAAGACGGCGGGAAGGACAAAGAATGACGGAGCCTGGAACGGCTATCCGGGCGCTTCCGTCTTTTCGTCCACCACCATTGCCGGCAATTCCGATCTTTATCGTGACCTGGGGATGCAGGGAAGCCTCAATGCCTTTTCCTACCAGGGCCATACCCCCGTGACCCAGGCGCTGCTGGGGGTGCGGTATGAGATAGCTGATACGGTGCAGAACGACGTGCTGATGACGCAGGCAGCCGCATCGGGGAACCTGCTTCTGTATGAAAACCGGTATGCCCTGTCCCTGGGCTTTCTCGCGGACCGGGCGGTTCTGGATGTTCCGGCCATCCGTCTGGAGCCCTTCCGGCTGCAGAATGAGCTGATCCGGGCGGCCTGCGGGGTGGAGGAAGTCTTCCATGTCATGAATACCTACGGAGGAAGCCTGGTGCAGTTTACCATTCGGGAGGACGGCAGATGCCTGCTGTTCCTTCCCACCGGTCCTCAGGGCTGTGTCGTGGAGATTACCCGGGGGGAAGAGCGGATCCTGTTCAAATGGTACGGCAACCTCGAGCTCCCGCAGATCATCGACGCGGGGGATGTGCGGGAAGGGGATGAGGTCCGTGTTCTGAGCGATGACGGGGCCCTGACGGCCGTCACGGTCTGTCCGGCGGTCATGGACTACGCGCAGTACGACAGGGCCATGCAGCTCCTTGAAAGGGGAAACATGGAGATCACGGAGCACGGGGATACGAGGATTGCCGGGCGCATCAGCGTGGAAAAGCCGGGGCAGATGCTCCTGACGACCATCCCCTGCGATGAAGGCTGGACCGTGTACGTTGACGGCCGGAAGGCGGAATGCCGGGACTTCAGACACGCCTTCATTGCCCTGGATCTGGAAATGGGGGAGCACACCCTGGAGTTCCGGTACTGGCCTGCCGGACTGACCCCCGGCATCATCCTCAGTCTTGCCGCCCTGGCAGGGTTCGCTGCGTGGATGCTGGTGCGGCGGAGGACAAAGGGAAAAAGGACGGCGATGAAGGAGCAGACCTGCGGCAGTGCAGCCCCCGGCTAGCCATAACCCGGTCTGCTTCCCGGCAGGATCCCGGGAGCGGGGATGACGGCTGGAATACCGGGAATGATCCGTGAAGCATGCAGGATCCTGACGCGGGGAGGGCTGAGGCGAAGAAAGTCATGAACCCTTTCTTTCCATCCCTTCCGGCGGATTCGCAGAACGGAGGCGCCGTGAGAAAACAATACGGTTCCGGCTTCATGGGACCCGCACTGACAGAGTGCCGTCCCTGAAACCGGGGCCGTTTTCCATGGAGGGGATCCTTTCTCCGAATCCTTCATGCCCACCGCCATGAAACACTGAGGTGTGACATGCCTTTGGCACAGGGGCCGGGGATGCGGCAGCAGAATAAGAACAATCCCTGCGCCGGATGGCAGTCATATCCGGACCATGCGGGGAGAGATCAGGCACGGAAGAGCAGCGGGATGGCTGCCTTTTGTCTTTGCCGCGGGACAAATGACAGAACACATCTTGCCAAAGCGCGGTTCTTCATATATCATTATGAAAGAACATGTTTTTTTATATCGACAAACGGAAAAAAGGAGATTTTGAATGACCAAGAACAAAAGTGTGTTCCTTCTCCTTCTGTTGTGTGCGGTCCTCTGCCTCACTGCCGCTTCCGCCTCCGGAACATGCACCCACGGCAGTACGCACGAACTGGTGATTCAGGCACCTACCTGCGTGGCATCCGGTACGATGGCCGTGGTCTGTAATATCTGCGGCGACAAGGTGGAGATGTACCCCATTGAACCCCTGGGGCATGATATTCATCTCGTGACGGTTCAGGCACCCACATGCACCCAGTCCGGGAAGGCCTATGAGGAGTGCTCCCGGTGCGGTCCCGGCGACATCCTCATTACCGTCCCCGCCACGGGTCACAGGGCAGGGAATTCCACACAGATCAACGTTGTCAGCAGCACCTGCACACAGGAAGGCGGCTATGATCTGGTTGTTTACTGTGATGTCTGCCATGAAGTGATGGAGCAGAAGCACGTTGCAACACCGGCAGCGGGCCATGTGCC
>CACYGY010000061.1 GCA_902774025.1 uncultured Eubacteriales bacterium | reverse complement strand
AGCCTGTATTCCTTCCCCGCAAGGGTCCGGGAGCACGATCGGAAAGCCCCCTTACCACTGGAACATACTGATCTGATTCATCTCATCGAGCCCCTGCAAAGCCCCCTGGCTTTTCAGGATTTCAATCACCGAATCCCCCACTTTTCCCCGGTTCTTCAGGTCTTCAATGCTTAAGAACTCCCCGTTCTTCCTGGCCTCCGCGATGGGAATCGCCGCGCTTTCTCCCAGCCCGGGCAGGCTGATAAACGGGCAGCGGATGTTCCCGTCCTCAATCAGGAATTTGTGCACATCGCTTCTGTACAGATCCACCGGAAGGAAGTTGATCCCCCGCATGTTCATCTCCAGCACCAGTTCCAGACAGGTCGCGGTGTCCTTGTCCCGCGCTGAAGGCGAATCCATGTTCCGGATCTCTGTAATCTTTCTTCTGGCCTCTTCCGGCGGCACGATCATGGTCGTGGCATCAAAGCCGTCGCCGCGGACCGTGAAATACGCACAGTAGTAAGCCAGAGGCTCATGCAGTTTGAACCAGGCCACCCGCAGGCTCATCGTCACATAGGCCACCGCATGCCCTTTCGGGAACATGTATTTGATCTTTTTGCAGCTGTCCATGAACCAATCCGGCACCTGCATTTCGATCATAGCCTGTTCCATTTCCGGCTTCAGGCCTTTGCCCTTCCGAACGCTTTCCATTGTCGTGAAGGCCAGCTTCGGCTTCACGCCCTTGTCAATCAGATAATTCATGATATCGTCGCGGCAGCACACGCATTCGCTCAGCGTGGCCGTTCCGGAGGCTATGATCTCCTGCGCGTTGCCCAGCCACACGTCCGTCCCGTGGCTCAGGCCGGAGATCCGCAGCAGTTCCTCCATCGTATGGGGTTTCGTTTCTTCCAGCATGCCCCGCACAAATCCCGTGCCGAATTCCGGCACACCGTAGGTCCCCGTGTTGCACAGGATATCCTCGGTGGTTACGCCCAGCGCCTCCGGGGAGGTGAACAGGCTCCGCACCCCCGGATCGTCCAGCGGTACATCCCGGAAGTTGATTCCCGTCAGCCCTTCCAGCTCGTGCATCATCGTCGGGTCGTCATGGCCCAGGCAGTCCAGTTTCACCAGGATGTCGTGCATGCTGTTGAAGTCGAAATGGGTCGTGGTAAAGTCGCTCTCCAGGTCGTCCGCCGGATGCTGCACCGCGGTAAAGTCGTAGATCTCGTATTCCAGCGGCACGACCACCATGCCGCCCGGATGCTGGCCGGTGGTTTTCTTCACACCAGTGCAGGTCAGGCTCAGCCGTTCCTTCTCCGTGTTGCCCGCCTGAATACCCCGTTCTTCCAGATACTTGACCGCGTAGCCGTAGGCTGTCTTGTCCGCCAGACCGGAAATCGTGCCGGCCCGGAACACATGGTCGTGTCCGAACAGTTCTTCCACGTAGTGGTGCGCCCGATTCTGATATTCGCCGGAGAAGTTCAGGTCGATATCCGGCACCTTGTCGCCCTCAAATCCCAGGAAGACTTCAAACGGAATGTCAAAGCCGTCCTTCGTCAGCTTTTCCCCGCATTCGGGGCAATCCCTGTCCGGCAGATCCACCCCCACGTGGTATTTTGTCCGGTCCACGTCAAAGAAACCCCGGTGACAGCTGACGCAGCGGTAATGCGGGGGCAGGGCGTTCACCTCCGTGATCCCGCACATTCTGGCCACCAGTGAGGAACCCACACTGCCCCGGCTGCCCACCAGATACCCGTCCTCCAGGGACTTGCTCACCAGTTTCTGGGCAATATTGTAGAGGGTGCAGTACCCGTAGCCCACAATGGACTTGAGTTCCTTTTCCAGTCTTGCGCGCACGATCCCGGGCAGGTTTTCCCCGTACATCTCCCTGGCCATGGACCAGGTCATGTCCTGAATGGCGTCCGCCGCCTCCGCCCACAGAGGCTGGAAGGTATCCTCCCCTTTGGGATGTTTCGGGAACAGACGGATGTCCGGGTCCACCATGTCCGCGATGCGCCGGGGATTGTCGATGACCACCTCATGGCTCAGGGTTTTGCCCAGGTAGGCAAAGTCCTGCAGCATTTCCTGGGTGGTCTTGAAGTACAGGGGCGGCTGCTCATCGCAGTCCTCATAACCCATGCCCGCCTGGATAATAGCCCGGTTCAGGGCGTGATGGGGGTCCATGAAATGCACATCCCCCGTGGCTACCACGGGCTTGCCCATCTCCTGCCCGAGACGCAGGATTTTCCGGTTCAGTTCCCTGAGATCCTCCTCACTGTCCACGGTGCCGTTCCGGATGAGGAACTCATTATTGCCCGTGGGCTGGATTTCCAGGTAATCATAAAAGGATGCGATTTCCCTGAGCACTTCCCAGGGCTCATCCTTCAGGAGAGCCTGAAAGAGCTCCCCCGCCTCACAGGCGCTGCCCAGAAGCAGGCCTTCCCGGTATTTCTGAATCTCCTCCCTGGGCATATGCGGCCGGCGGCGGAAATGCTCCAGATGGGACAGGGACACCAGGCGGTTGAGGTTCACAAGCCCCGTCTGGTTTCTGGCCAGCAGAATGATATGGTAGCTCTCCCCGATAGCCACGCCCCTGAGGGTATTCAGGTCCTGAAGGGTCTCCAGTCCTCTGTCCCCGCATGTCTCCAGCATCCTGGCCAGGCATTCCGCGGTAGCCGCGGCGTCGTGCACCGCCCGGTGGGCATTCTTCAGGCTGACGCCCAGGGCCTTGCAGACGCTGCCCAGCCTGTGGCTCTTCATGTCCGGATAGAGTTTCCGGCTGAGGATCAGGGTATCCAGCACGGGACCTTCCCATGACCTGTCCAGCCGCTTCAGTTCTGCCTGAAGCAGGGAGACGTCAAAGGCGGCGTTATGGGCCGCGACGGGACAGTCCCCGATGAATTCCATGAGTTTCGGGATCGCCGAGGCGGCGTCCTCCTGATCCGCCAGCATGCTGTCGGTAATCCCCGTCAGCTTCACCACCTCCGGAGGCAGCGGGGTATGGGGATTGACCAGCAGGGACAGGGTGTCCTCCACCCTGCCAGCCCTCAGGCGCACCGCACCGATCTCAATCACCCGGCACACCCGGGTATTGAGTCCCGTGGACTCAAAGTCCAGGACGACAATGCTTTCCCCGCTCTTCCGATCCGTGGCGTTCCGCACCACGGGGGGATCCTGAATGAGATAGCCCTCGCAGCCAGGGATCAGCTTGATCTTTCCCTTCGCTGCCCGGAAGGCCGCCGGGAAGGCCTGCAGCACACCGTGATCCGTGATGGCCACCGCCGGATGTCCCCAGGCCGCGGCCCGGGCCACCAGGTCCTCCGCGGAGGCAAGGGCGTCCATGGCGGACATCTGGGTATGCATATGCAGTTCCACCCGTTTTTCCGGGCTCTCATCCCGCCGCTCCTGCTTGTCCATGGGCACAAGGTCACGCACGGTCACGCAGAGTTCCCGGGAAAAAGTGTCAAAGGTGCACTCCCCCCGGACCCGGACGTTCATGCCCACCTTCAGCGCTTCCACCTTTTCCATGACCGCCCTGCGCTCCTCCGGGGTAATGGGTGTTTCCGGCTCCCCGCCCTTGCGCCCGAAACCCTTGCGGTAATGAAGAAAGGATTTGCACACGATGGAGGAGGTATAGTCCGTCACGGCAAAGATGAGGAGCAGGGTTTCCCCGCCCCGCAGTTCCCGGCTTTCCAGCTTGAAAATATCTCCCTGCACCACCACAAGGCCGGACTCCGCCGTCAGCTCCCGCATGGGCACCGGACGGTCGGCGATGCTCCGGCCCAGAACAGGCTTTCCCTGAGGATTTTCCCCGCCCCTGGGTTTCTTTTTCGCGCTTTCCGTCCTTTCCGTACCCTCCGCCTTCCGGGCCATATCCTCCAGTTCCCGGGTTGTGTAGGCCTTTTGAAGAATCCGCTCCCGTTCCCTGCGCAATTCCTCCAGACGCTTTTCCTGATCCCCGTCCACCTCCAGCTCCACCCGGCAGTCCAGGGCAAAGATATCCCGGATCGCCTGGTGCATTCTTTCCTGCACCTGATTTCTGGCCATGTAATCCATGGCGAACTGATTGGGAAAGGTGAGGGTCACCAGGTTCTTCTGGGCCCTCCAGGAAATCTCTTTCGCCCAGCTTGCGCTGGCGGGATAATTGCGCCGGAGGAAATCCACCAGCACCTGGGAATAGGCACCGATATCCTTCAGGAACGCCTGGCCCAGTTCCGGGCTTACCACCCGCAGAGCCAGACGGTTCCGGGGAAAAAGGCGCTGCAGGATCCTTTCCATCCGGAGGAACGCCTGTTCATCCACCAGGGAGCGGCTGGTAAAGGTCAGATACACCTTGTCCTGACTGCGGACATACACCGCCCGGGGCGGGTCCAGCTGTCCCTCCAGATCCGGCAGTTCCCTGTAGATGGCCTGCATCATCTCTTCACAGTGCATGCTTCTCCATTTCCAGGGCCAGGGCATGGGCCTCCCGGATCAGGATACCCGCCAGGTCCCCTTCCACTCTCCGGGGTTCCCGGCCCCTGATAAACAGAGCGCCGCAGTCCCTGCCCCCGGCGATGCCGATGTCTGCCTCCCGGGCCTCCCCGGGGCCGTTCACCACACAGCCCATGACCGCCACCTTCATGGGCACGCGGATATCCTTCAGACCCTCCTCCACGCGCCTGGCGATCTCCGGCAGGTCAATCTGCGTCCTGCCGCAGGTGGGGCAGGAAATGAGCTGCACACCAGAAGCACGCAGGTTCAGGGCCTTCAGAATCGCCCAGGCCGCATCCGCCTCCGGCACCGGGTCCCCCGTAAGGCTCACCCGGATGGTGTCCCCGATGCCGTCCAGGAGCAGAGCACCGATGCCGATGGCGCTCTTGATGGTCCCCTGTCCCGGCAGGCCCGCCTCCGTCACGCCCACATGCAGCGGATAGTCGCACTCCGCCCGGGCCAGACGGTAGGCCTCCACTGTCAGGCGCACGTCGCTGGCCTTCATGGACAGGACAATGTCCTCAAAGCCTTCCCTTTCCAGAAGCCGGGCATGGTTCAGGGCGCTGTCCAGCATGCCCCGGGCCGTCACGCCCCCCTCCCGTCTCAGGATATCCTTTTCCACCGAGCCGCTGTTGACCCCGATGCGGATGGGCACATGATGCGCCCGGGCACAGCTGGCCACGGCCCGTACATGCTCGGCTCCACCGATATTGCCGGGATTGATCCGCAGCTTGCTGATCCCGTTTTCCATGGCCTGAAGAGCCAGACGATGGTCAAAATGAATATCCGCCACCAGGGGCACCGGGGACCGGTCCACCAGGGTGCGCACGGCCCGGGCGCACGCCTCGTCATAGACGCTGACCCGCACCAGATCACAGCCATGGGCGTGAAGGGCCCGGATCTGTGCCAGGGTTGCCTCCGTATCCCTTGTATCCGTATTGGTCATGGACTGCACCAGCACCGGGTGTCCTCCCCCCAGCTGCAGTCCGCCTACCTGCACTGTTCTTCGCATATCGTTCCTTTCTCAGAATCCCAGCAGACGGGAAATGTCCCGCCAGGTCAGGAAGAGCATGAGGAGCATCAGAAGGATAAAGCCTGCCGCGTGCACCATGGATTCATACTTCGGGGGCACCGGTTTTCCCCGGATACCCTCAAGCACCAGGAAGATCAGCCGGGACCCGTCCAGGCCCGGAATGGGCAGGAGGTTCATGATGCCCAGGTTAATGGAAATGATCACCAGAAGATCAAAGAATACCGGCAGGCCGCCCCGCTGAACCTCCTGGCTCACCAGAGACACCACCCCCACCGGACCGGATGTTTCCTCCAGGCCTTCCCCGGTGGTCACCAGTTTCTTCAGACTTTCCAGGATCAGGCCGCCCGAGCGGACACAGTAGTTCCAGGTATAGGCGATGTTCTCCCACAGGGACATGCGGATCATCACGCCCGTAAGGGTCCCGTCCGCCTCCGGCTTCACCGCCATGGCACCCCGGACCACAACCCCTGTGCGGTAGGCCTGCTGTTCCCCGTCCCATGCCGGGGTCACCGGAAGGGTCAGGATTTCTCCCCCACGCAGAACGCGGAAGCTGAGGCTGCCGCTGCCGGAATAGTCACGGACCGCCTCCAGGAAGGGATCCAGACTCCTGCCGCTCATGTCCCGTCCGTCCACCTCCAGGATCTGGTCTCCCGCCATGAGACCCGCCTCCATGGCGGGCCCGCCCGGGGTCACCTCCAGGATTCCCGGCTGAATGGCATAGACGCCGGTGAAGACCATGATGAAAAAGAGCACAAGAAAAGCCAGGGCGAAGTTCATGACAGGACCCATGAGGATGGTGAGCATGCGCTTCCACAGTTTCTGCAGGGGAAAGGACCGGCTGTCCGCCTCCCCGCCGGGGTTTTCCGCCGCCTCCGTTCCCATCTCGTCATAGAACATGCAGTACCCGCCCAGAGGGATCAGGCGGAGGGAATACCGGCAGCCCCGCCTGCCCACCCGGGACAGAAGCTTGGGGCCGAAACCCACGGAGAATTCCTTCACCTCAATGCCGCAGAGCCTGGCGGTGATGAAATGTCCCCATTCGTGCACCACCACCAGTATGCCCAGCAGCAGAATCCCCAGAATTATGGACAGAACCATCCGTTCGTTCCTTTCCCGATCATCTCCCATGCCCGTGCGCGGGCAAGGCCATCCGCTTCAAAAATGTCTCCCAGACTGTCCGCCCTGAGACCGGCCGTTTTCTCCAGCACCGCTTCCACCACCCGGCTGATGCCTCCGAAGGGAATCCGGTTCTCCAGGAAAGCCGCCACCGCCACCTCATTGGCACCATTGAGCACCGTGCAGGCGGCACCGCCCGCTCTGAGGCATTCCCCTGCCAGGCGCAGGGCCGGAAACTTCACCGGATCCCCCTCCTCAAAGGTCAGGTTCATGCCAAAGGGGTTCAGAGGCCGGGATCCGTTTGCGATCCGCTCCGGCCAGGCCATGCTCAGGGCAATGGGCACACGCATGTCCGGCACGCCCATCTGCCCCAGCACCGCCCCGTCCTCAAACTCCACGGCGGAGTGAAGCACGCTCTGGGGATGGATCACCACCCGGATCCTCTCCGGAGGCATGTCAAAAAGCCAGCGGGCCTCCATGATCTCCAGAGCCTTGTTGAACATGCTGGCGGAATCCACCGTGATCTTGGCCCCCATGGACCAGTTGGGATGCTTCAGGGCCTGCTCCCGGGTGGCCCTGTCCATGTCTTCCTTTTTCCATGTGCGGAAGGGGCCGCCGGAAGCGGTCAGCCACAGACGCACCGGACGATTGGGTCCCGCCGCCTGAAGGCACTGGAAAATGGCGCTGTGCTCACTGTCCACCGGAAGAATGGGTCTGCCCGCCTGCTCTGCGGCTTTCATCACCAGGTGGCCGCCGGTGACCAGGGCTTCCTTGTTCGCCAGCAGCACCTGTCTTCCCGCCCCGATGGCATCCATGACACTGCGCAGACCTGCGATGCCCACAATGCTCACCAGCACCTGGTCCGCCTCCACCTCCGCAGCCGCGGCATGCAGGGCCTCCGGGCCCATAAGCCAGCGGCAGAAACGGAGGTCCTCCGGAATCTCCTCCGTGGGAATGGGTTCCGAAAAGCCCGCCATCTCCGGACGGAACTGCCGCACCTGTTCAAAAAGCCGTTCCCTGGACTGCCTGGCCGTGAGAGCCACGACCCGGAAGCGGTCCGGGTGCATTTGGGCCACCTCCAGGGCCTGTGTGCCGATGGAACCGGTGGAACCCAGAATGGATATCTTTTTCATAGCTGTCTCCTCAGGCCGTCACGATCCGGAAACAGAAGACCACCACGGACATGAACAGGATGGAGTCCAGCCTGTCCAGCATGCCGCCGTGGCCCGGAAACAGATTGGAGAAATCCTTGACCCCGCAATGCCGTTTGATGAGGGAGGCGAAAAGGTCTCCCCCCTGGGAGACGGCGCCGCCCACAAGGCCCATCGCCACCATCTGCAGCCAGGAAGGCAGCAGGGGCTGGGTTGCGGGCCCGCAGAGAACCCGGGCAAAGATGGACACCAGCATGGCGCCGGTCATGGCTCCCACCATGCCTCCGATGGCTCCCTCCACCGTCTTTTTGGGACTCACTTCCGGGCAGAAGGGCGTTTTCCCGAAGCGCTTTCCCGCAAAGTAGGCAAAGGAATCGCAGCCCACGGGCACCACCACCAGGAGCGCCAGATACACCCGCTGCACCGACAGGGGCTCAATGGTGGTGAGGCTGATGATGCACAGCCCCGGCAGCACCACGGACAGGAGCGGGGTCACGCTCATGAGAACATCCTCCAGTTCCGGGTTCTTCCGGAACAGAACGGAGGCGGTGATCAGGAAGGTGGCAGCCACCAGAACCGGCAGCACCGTCTGGGAACCGAAGATCAGGCCGAGGGGGATGCTCACCGTCATGGCCAGCCAGGTGGGCCAGGATACCGGCCTGTGCCCCGCTGCGGACAGGGCATGAAATTCCTCATACAGTGCGAACACAAAGCAGACAATGGAAGACACGGCAAATACGGTCCCGCCGAAATAGATGATGAGCAGTCCGAACGCGAACATGCTCAGACCGGTGATCAGCCTCTGTTTCATATATCCTCCTTCAGACCCTGCCACCGAACCGGCGCTGGCGTCCCGAGAAATCCGTCAGAACCCGGTCGTAATCCTGGACCGTAAAGTCCGGCCAGAGCTTTTCCGGGAACACGAATTCCGCGTAGGCGCACTGCCACAGAAGGAAATTGCTCAGGCGCATTTCTCCGCTGGTGCGGATCATGAGGTCCACGTCCGGCTGACCCCGGGTATACAGGGCTTCGGAAAAGGCTTTTTCCGTAATGGCCTCCGCTTCCATCTCCCCGCCTGCGCAGGCCCGGGCCAGCGTCTGGGCGGCCCGCACCAGTTCGTCTCTGCCTCCGTAGTTGATGCACAGGTTCAGGTTCATTCCCGTGTTCCCCGCCGTTCTCTCCTCCGCATCGGTCATCGCGTTCCGCGGGAGTTCCGGGAGTCTTCCCTTGTCCCCCATCATCCGGACCCGGACATTCTTGGCATCCAGCTTGTCAATATCCGCAGTGATGAACTCCACCAGGATCTGCATCAGGGCTTCCACTTCCTGCCTGGGACGTGACCAGTTTTCCGTGGAAAAGGCATACAGGGACAGGGACTGAATCCCCAGATCATTGGTATGGCGGATCACGCTGCGCACCGTTTCCATGCCCTGGCGATGACCCAGGCTCACGCTGAGCCTGTGTTTTTTCGCCCACCGGCCGTTCCCGTCCATGATGATGGCCACATGCTCCGGCAGACGCTGAAACTCACTCCGTTCCATGGGACGTACCGCGATCCTTGGTCTGTGGAAAAAACCCATCTTCCTTCCTCCTCTTCCGCCTTCTGGAAAAAAACGCAAGCCCCCGACGGGACCTGCGCATGCTCTATTGGGATGCCTGTTCCTGATCACGCAGGGGATGATCCTCAAAGATACCCACCACCAGCGTATGCTCCCGCACCCGGATCACGCGGCGTTTCCCTTCCTCCCGCGGGCGGGGGCTCCGGGTTTCCACCACGGTCCAGCCCTCCCCGCCCTGAAGCAGTTCAAGCGCCGTCTCCAGGGGGAGGCCCAGAAGATCACGGGGATTCAAACCTCCATGATCTCCTTTTCCTTGGCGGCACAGATCTCATCCACATTCTTGATGGCCTTGTCCGTCAGTTCCTGAATATCCTTTTCCGCATCCCGCTGATCGTCCTCGGTGATCTCACTGGCTTTCTTCAGCTTCTTGAACTGTTCCACGGCGTCCCTGCGGATGGAGCGGATGGCCACCTTGGTATCCTCCGCGCCCTTGCGGGCCACCTTGGTCAGCTCCCTGCGCCGCTCCTCATTGGTGGGCGGGAACACCAGGCGGATCACCTTGCCGTCGTTGGTGGGGTTGATGCCCAGATCGCTCTTCTGAATCGCCTTCTCAATGGCGGGGATCATCTTCGCCTCCCAGGGATTGATCAGGAGCAGTCTGGCCTCGGGAGAGGACACGCCGCCTACCTGAGGAATGGGCGTGGGTGTACCGTAATAGTCCACCATAATGCGGTCCAGCATCTGGGGATTGGCACGCCCGGCTCGCAGCGCGATCATGTCCCGCTGATATACGTCACAGGACTTGCCCATCTTCGTTTTCGCCTGATCCAGGATTTCTTTCACCGTCATTGGCCTGACCTCCTTCAGTTCTTCCGTCTTGGGCCTATTGTACCCTCTTTTCCGCCGTATGGCAAGGCATCAGGGATGCACCACCGTGCCCATGTCATCCCCCTGAAGCACCCGCACCAGATTCCGGGGATCGGAGAGGGCAAAGACCCGCACCACCTTCATGTTCCTCTCGGCGCACATCTGGAAGGCGGAGGCGTCCATGACCCGCAGGCCCTGCTCCAGGGCCTCCCGGTAGGTGATTTCTCTGAGGAGTCTGGCTTCCGGATGCTTCCCGGGATCCGCGCTGTACACGCCGTCCACATTCTTGGCCATGAGAATGGCATCCGCCTCCACCTCCAGAGCCCGGAGCACCACGGCGGTGTCCGTGGAGAAGAAGGGATTGCCGCTGCCGCAGGCAAAGAGCACCACCCGGCCCTGTTCCATGTATTCCCGGGCCTTCAGGGCGTGGAAGGGCTCACAGAACCTGTTTATATCCACGGCGCTCATCACCACCGCGTCCACACCCTCGCTCTTCAGTGCATCCGCCATGCACAGACAGTTGATCACCGTGCCCAGCATGCCCATCTGGTCCGCCACCACCGCATCCATCCGTGCGGCAGGACCCTGCCGGCCCCGCCAGATGTTGCCGGCCCCGATGACAACCCCCAGCTGCACGCCCAGGTCACGCATTTCCCGGATGGCACCGGCCACCTGGCGCACACGGTCAAAGTCGTACAGATCTTCCCCTGTTTTCAGAGCTTCCCCGCTGAGCTTCAGGACCACTCGACGATACTGCATATACGCTCCTTTCAGAAAAAAGGGAACTGTACCCCGACAGTTCCCTTTTTCAGGCCGCAGAATCAGGCCTTCTGCATGGCTGCGATTTCCGCCGCCAGATCATCCTTGCGCTTCTCGATGCCCTCGCCCCGCTCAAAACGCACGAAGCGGACCACATCCAGATCCACACCGGCCTTTTTGGACACTTCCGCCATCAGGGTCCTGACATCCTTGTCGGGATCCTTGACGAACTGCTGGTCCAGCAGGCACACTTCCTTGTAATACTTTTCGATCTGGCCGTCCACAATGCGGTCCACGATCTTCTCGGGCTTGCCGGACTCGATGGCCTTGGCCCGCTGGATTTCCTTTTCCTTCTCCAGCTTCCCGCTGTCCACTTCCTCACGGCGCACGGCCTCGGGCTTGGCTGCGGCGATCTGCAGGGCCAGGTCATGGGCAAACTGCTTCACGTCCTCATTTTCACGGCCGGCTTCGCTGGTGGAGACTTCCACCATGACGCCCACCTTGCCGCCCAGGTGAATATAGGTGGACACAACGCCCTCGGTCTTGAAGCGGGCAAAGCGGCGCACGGAAATCTTCTCTCCGATGGCCACAGTGGCCTCGCTCACCAGGTCGGAAATGGTCTTGGTCTCGTCATCCACGAACTTCTGCGCCATGAGGGCGTCCACATCCGCGGGATCCGCCTTGGCAATGTGCTTGGCCACATTGTTGGCGAACTTGGTGAAGTTTTCGGTCTTGGCCACGAAATCCGTCTCGCAGTTGACTTCCGCGATGACACCGGTGCATCCGCAGGGGGTGACATACTGGGCCACCACGCCCTCGGCGGCAATCCGGCTGGCTTTCTTGGCGGCCTGGGCCAGTCCCTTTTCCCGGAGCCAGTCAATGGCCTTGTCCATATCGCCGTCGGACTCCAGAAGGGCCTTCTTGCAGTCCATCATGCCGGCATTGGTGCGCTCCCGCAGTTCCTTGACCATCTGAGCAGTTACAGCTGCCATACTCAATTCATCCTTTCTGCATATCCCGCGTTATTCCTGGGCTTCCTCGACGGGAGCCTCAGCGGGGGCTTCCTCGGGCTCGGACTGTTCGCCCTGCTTGCCCTCCAGGACAGCGTCGGCCATCTTGCCGGCGATGAGCTTGACGGCGCGGATGGCGTCATCATTGCCGGGGATCACATAGTCGATCTCATCGGGATCACAGTTGGTGTCCACGATGGCCACGATGGGGATGTTCAGCTTGCGGGCTTCGGTGACGGCGATGTTTTCCTTCCGGGGATCCACCACGAACAGGGCGCCGGGAAGCTTGCGCATTTCGCGGATGCCGCCCAGGTTGGCTTGCAGCTTCTCACGCTCGTGATTCAGCTTGGCCACTTCCTTCTTGGGCAGGACGTCGAACTGGCCGGAGGCCTCCATGCGGTCGATCTGGTTCAGGCGCTCCACACGGGTGCGGATGGTGCGGAAGTTGGTGAGCATGCCGCCCAGCCAGCGGTTGTTCACATAGTACATGTTGCAGCGCTTGGCCTCGGATTCAATGGACTCCTGGGCCTGCTTCTTGGTGCCCACGAACAGGACGCTCTTGCCTTCCATGGCGGTGTCCCGCACGAAAGCGTAGGCTTCATCCACCTTCTTGACCGTCTTCTGAAGGTCAATGATGTAGATGCCGTTGCGCTCAGTGAAGATGTACTGAGCCATTTTGGGGTTCCAGCGGCGGGTCTGGTGACCGAAGTGGACACCGGCTTCCAGCAGCTGCTTCATGGAAATAACTGCCATTCGGGTTTCCTCCTTGTTTTATCCTCCCCCCGGATCCTGGCGGACGGCCGTCCTGAGACACAAGCATCCGCGACCCGTGGGTGCGTAATCCCGGGCATTGTACCACAGTCCCGGAAAAAGCACAACTGTTTTTTCAGCCCGTTTACTCGTACCGCTCATCGATGACCCGGCGGGTCTTCTTTTCGCTCCTGGGCAGAAGTCCGTTCTCCACCACCTTCACAAGGGGGGTGAAGCCGATGCTGGCCTTGATCTTCGCGGCCACCCGGTCAGCCAGGTCCAGGAAGTTCACGCTGCCGTTGGTCTCCACATAGATGCGCATGGTATCCCTTCCGTCCAGATGGGAAATCCGGATCTGGTACTCGCTGGACACCTCCGGGAAATCCCGGAGAATCTCCTCGATCTGGCTGGGAAAGACGTTCACGCCCTTGATCTTCATCATGTCGTCGGTGCGGCCCATGATGGTGTCCAGGCGGGGATAGGGGCTGCCGCAGGGGCAGGGGCCGGGAATAATGCGGCTCAGGTCATGGGTGCGGTAGCGGATCAGGGGCGCCCCCTCCTTCACCAGGGTGGTGATGACGATTTCTCCCATCTCCCCGTCCGGCACGGGTCTGAGGGTCTGGGGATCCACAATCTCCAGGTACAGGTAGTCGTCCCAGTAGTGCATGCCCTGGTTGCAGGCACAGTTGATGCCGATGCCCGGTCCGTAGATTTCCGTCAGGCCGTAGATGTCATACAGTTCAATCCCAAGGCCCTCATGAATCCTCTGGCGCATTTTGTCGCCCCAGCGTTCCGAGCCGATGACGCCCTTTTTCAGGCAGATTCTGTCCCGGATTCCCCGCTTCTCGATCTCCTCGGTCAGCAGGAGGGCATAGGAGGAAGTGGAGCAGAGCACCGTGCTCCTCATGTCCTGCATCATGGTGAGCTGCTTTTCCGTGTTGCCGGGACCCATGGGGATGACCATGGCCCCCAGGCGCTCCGCTCCGGCCTGGAAGCCGATGCCTGCTGTCCACAGGCCGTAGCCGGGGGTGATCTGAATCCGGTCCATGGAGGTGATCCCCGCCATCTCATAGCACCGGGCGAACATGATGGCCCAGTCCTCCACATCCCTGGCGGTGTAGGGGATGATCACCGGAAGACCCGTGGTGCCGGAGGAGGAATGGATCCGGACGATCTCATTCTCCGGAGCGGTCATGAGCCCGAGGGGATAGGCGTCCCTGAGATCGCTCTTTTCCGAAAAGGGAAGTTCCTCAAAGTGTTCCGGGGAATCCACATGACTGATGCCCGCTTCCCTGAGTTTTTTCCCGTAGAAGCTGCCTGCCTTCAGGAGGGCGTCAATCCGGCCGTTCACCTGTTCCAGCTGCTGTTTTGAAATCTTCATGATCCGTCTCCTTTCACACCTTTGCCCATTTCAGGGCCTGAATGTTCATTTCCTGATATTTCGGGGGGATCCGGCGGCATATGGCCTCCACCATGTCCTCCTCCTCAAGGCCCAGGGCTCCCGCCCTCAGCGCCGCTCCCAGAAGGATCAGATTCAGGACCCGGGGGGAGCCTGTCTCCCGCAGGGCCTTTTCCGCGTCCACAGTACAGAGGTGCTCCACATGGGACCTGAGAAAATCCACCATTTCCTCCGGACGGTAGGCCTGGGAAGAGAGGGAGGCAGTCACGGGCATCACCCCCAGGGTGCTCACCACCACCTGTCCGCCCCTGCGGAGATAGGGAAGCATCCGCACCGTTTCCCCGGGCTCAAAGCCCAGGATCAGGTCCGCCTCTCCCGGGGCGATCATGGGGGAATAGAGCCCTTCCCCCAGGCGCACGTGGCTGAAGACGCTGCCGCCCCTCTGGGCCATGCCGATGGTCTCGGCGCTCATCACCGGGATGCCCCGGTGCATGGCGGCGTCGGAAATGAGGCGGGAAGCCAGGACCGTTCCCTGTCCGCCCACACCGCAGAGAATCAGATTACGCATGCTCCATCCCTCCCGATATGGCTTTCACCGGACACAGGTTCACACACAGCCCGCATCCGTTGCACTGCCCGTCCGTCACGGCGTGCTTTCCGTCAAAGGACAGGGCCGGACAGCCGATTTCCCGGATGCATTTCCTGCATCCGATACATTTGTCCGCATCCACCCTGACCTTCCTTGCGGAGCGGAACAGGGCCACGCAGGGAGAGCGGAAGATCACGGCCCTGACGCCCTTCCCCTCCGCCAGCTCCCGCACGTTCTCCACGGCCGTTTCCAGGTCCAGAGGATCCAGAACCCGCACATCCTCCACCCCGATGGCTCTGAGCACTTTCTCCATGTCCACCTTGTCCACCGCCTGTCCCATGGCGGTGCAGCCCGTGCCCGGGTGAGGCTGATGTCCCGTCATGGCGGTGGTGGAATTGTCCAGGATCACCAGGGTCATATCCGCCTGGTTGTACACGGCGTTCACCACCCCGGGGATGGCGGAGGCGAAGAAGGTGGAGTCCCCCACAAAGGCAAAGCAGTTCGTGTCCGGCTCCAGATGATTCACCGCCTGGGCGATGCCGAGGCCGGCCCCCATGCACAGGCAGGTATCCACCATGTCCAGGGGCTGGGCATTGCCCAGGGTATAGCACCCAATATCCCCGCAGAAAATGCATTTCTTCCCCTTCATGGCCTGTTTCACCGCGTAGAAGGAAGCCCGGTGGGGACAGCCCGCACACAGGACGGGAGGGCGTACGGGAAGCGGGGGAAGATCCGGGAGTGCGTCGGCGGTCTGCTCCTTTCCAAGGAAAAGGGAGATGGCCCGGCTCACCTGATCCCGGCTGTTTTCCCCGGCCAGGGGCATATGTCCGCTGCCCTTGCCCAGGATCCGGGTTTTCAGTCCCCACTGCCCGCAGACCCGGATGAGATTTTCCTCAATCACCGGGTCCAGTTCCTCCACGCAGAGCACTTCCTCCTTTCCCCTGAGAAATTCCGCGGCCAGCGCGTCCGGGAAGGGATGGGGCGTGGAGATCTTCAGCACGGGAAGGGACGGGTTATCCCTCCGGCTTTCCATGACATAGGTGTAGCTGAAGCCCCCGCAGGCAACGCCCCGGGACAGGCTTCCCTCCAGAGAGAGATTCAGGGGATCCCGGGAAAACCGGTCCCGCAGTTCCCGGTTGCGTATCTCCATCTTTTCATGGTTCATTCTGGAGAGTCCGGGAAAAATGACCCAGCGCCGGGGGTCCCTGACAAAACCCTCCGCATCGTGCCGTTCATATTCCGCCTCGTCCCGCACAAGGATGGAAGCATACCCGTGGGAAACCCTTGTGGTGGTCCTGAGAATCACCGGCGTCCGGTATTCTTCCGAGAGTTCAAAAGCGCGGAAGACCATGTCATAGGCTTCCTGAGCCGTGGAGGGATCCAGGCAGGGCACCTTGGCGAAGGCTGCAAAATGCCGGCTGTCCTGTTCCGTCTGGGAGGAAATGGGGCCGGGATCGTCCGCCACCAGCACCACCAGACCGCCCTTCACCCCCAGATAGGCCAGGCACATGAGGGGATCGGCGGCCACGTTCAGGCCCATCTGCTTCATGGTCACCAGAGTCCTGGCCCCGCACATGGCGGCGCCTCCCGCCAGTTCCATGGCCGTTTTCTCATTGACGGACCACTCCACATACATGTCCTCCCGGCGGCATTTCGCCGCCGTTTCCAGCACTTCCGTGGAGGGGGTTCCGGGATACCCGCAGGCCACGCGGACCCCCGCGGCAATGGCGCCTCTGGCGATGGCCTCGTTTCCCATCAGAAACTCCTGATGCACACCAACACTTCCTTTCCTGAATACAGAAAAGACCCGTCCCAAAGGACGAGTCTTCACAACTCATGGTACCACCTTTTTTCAAAGCCGTCTCCGGCTTCCTCTCACGGGCCCAGCCCTCCCCTTAACGCGGGTGAACGGTCCGGATACTCGGGCCCTGCCCTTTCCCCTTTCCCTCGGCGATCCATAAGCCGGTGAACGGCCGCGGGTTCCCAGCCTCCCCGCTCTCTGCAGGCCTTCCTTCCGTCTGTCCTTCGCCTCATCGGTTTGAAGATATCAGGGGAAAGCTTACCCAAAGCGCCCTTCCCTGTCAAGTCCCCGGAAACCCTTCCAGGTACGCATGCATGTCCATGGGGACAAGTTTTTCTGTACTTTTCAGGTACAGGGGATGATGGGGATGCCCCTTCGATGTCCGTTTCCCGCAGGCATACCAGGTCACATCCTCCCCCAGGCGGACCATGTCCCGCACGCAGTCCATGAGGTAGGGCCGCCTTTCCACCACGGTCCCCCAGGCCGCCCAGACATGCCGGGAAAGCGTCAGGAGGTAGGCGAAGGCCTTCATGTTCTCCCGGTGCAGTTCCGGGTTCATCTCCCTTTCCATGCTGTCCGGGTCCGTGGACCTCTGGGCATAGACATTGAACATCAGGAAGGAGTCAAACCCGTTGGCCCCGGCAATGCGCTCCACGCTTTTCAGGGTGGGATCCAGGGCATCGGGCCTTGCGGTGGAGGGATTGATCCCCACGCAGATCAGGGGACTGCGGCCCCGGGTACCCAGGATATACCGGTATTCCGTATAGGCATTGGGCACAAAGAGCCACCTGTTTACATCATAGTCCTCGCAGGGCTGAAGGGCCCGTTCCAGAGCCGGCTCAAACCGGATGTCCCCCAGCTCCCGGATATCCTTTTCGGGTATGTGCCGCATGCTCTCCTCCTCAGAAGTCCGGTATGTCCAGCAGCTCATCCGGTTCCAGGCCCAGCTCCATGGCCAGGGCGTCCCTGTCAATGGAGGCGAAGAAGATCATGTCTCCCACAGCCCGCCCGCTGCCTTTGCAGTTGATCTTTTCCCCCCGGAAAACCACGGAGGTGGACACACCTCCGTCCAGGTTATAGGCCATCCGGCATCCCTGGTCCCGGCAGACCCTGGCCAGCTGCAGCAGAGTCAGACCGTAGCCGGGATCGTCCTCCGGACCCTGGGAGGCAATGATGATGTATTCCTTCTCCCCCGTCTGTCCGATGGCGATACGCCGGAGCTTTTTTTCCCTGGCCCGGTCCTTGATTTTCAGATCCCACGTGTCCCGCATCCGGCCCTGATCCACCAGGACGGGCCCAAAGCAGAAGGCATGGAGGATCTCCCCCTCAAAGGTATCGTAGGCCTTCCGGGTCGTGGGGCTGAGAAAGCGGAAATTGCCCTCCCCGTCGATGATCAGGGTATCCCGGTTCCTGTCCGGCTGCATTCTCAGCACCTCCCGGTTCCGCACAACGATCCCGGAGGTGTGATAGGCAAAATTATCGGAGTTCAGCGCCAGCACTGCCCGGACCCTCTGAGCCATCTGCGGTACATACCGGGTGGTGCGGGAGGGAAAGGGGGCGGACAGCGCCGTCCGGAACTGCCTGACATCTGCGATCTTCACCCGCACCAGCAGAACCGGTGTTTCCTCCACCTGGATCCATTCCATCCGGACCTTCAGGGAACGGTCCTCATATCCGTCCTCCGTGTAGCACGCCTCCGCCCCCCAGGTGGGCGCCGTCTCCTGATCCCAGGGATAATCCAGCCATTCATCTGCCAGGGCAGGAGCGGAAAAAAGCAGCAAAAGACAGAGAAGAAATCCCGCCAGTCCCTTCATGGATTCAGCGCCTCCTGTTTTCCCCGCTCCCGGATTTCCCCGAGTTTCCGGAGCGTTTCCTCGCTTTCCTCCTCTTCGCCCCACTCCGCCGCCTCCTTTGCGGCCTTGTCCGCCAGTTCATTCCAGCGGATCCCGCTGTGGGCCTTTACGTGGGTAAAGCGAAGCTGAAGCCCTTCCTTCCGGAAACCCTCCAGGGTTTCCCGGTACATCCGGGAAATGGGAGACACGGCTTTCCATTCCCCATCGGCCCATCTGGAAAGGCCTTCATAATCATGAAGGATGTGCACCCCCCGCCACCCGTGATCCCGTGCCCACAGCATGGCGGCAAGAGCGCCGTAGACTTCCCCGCTCACATTCCGCATGGTACAGTATTCCGCACGGCTGCCGCAACCGGAAAGAATCTCCGTCCGGTCGTCCCGGGGGATCAGGACGACGCCCCACGCGTAGATTTTCCGGTTCATCATGAAGGATCCGTCCGTGAAAGCAGGCAGATATCCCTGCTTCAGGCTTTCCTGCACCAGGTTTCCCCAGTAATCCTCTCCCCGCATCCACGCTTCTGCTTCCCCCCGGGTCCCGAAGACACGGTACTGGGGAGAAGACACGCCGACTATAGCCTCCTGGCATGCCTTCCAGGACGGATACATGCCTTTTCCCCGAACGGCGTAGAATTTCTGCGGACCGGAGGCGGACACTTCCCCGGTTTCCAGATAGGTCCTGGCTTCTTCCAGGCTTTTAAAGGATTTGAACTGCGCGCCGGGAAACCCGGTCACGGACTTCCTGCATTCCGGCCAGCTTTCCAGGATACCGGTCACCCGGCCTCTGCGTACGGCGTACCATTTTCCCATACTCTTCCCTCTCTCCCTCTCCACAGGCGGTATCTTATGACATTTTTGTCCGCCTTGCAAATCCGGCATCGAAACACGGTTCCGGTCCTCTCCGAAAACCATGCATTCCATCCGGTACAGCCGGACAGAAAAGTGAACCGCTTCCTGCGTCAGGATCCGGGAAAATCCCGCCGGTCCCGTTCTGTTACGGTCTCCGGAGGGCCCTTTCATGTTCCGCACTTTTCCCTCAGGCCTGTCCGCCCCGTTTCATTGCCCGGAAAGCCGGTAAACAGACTGCATGCCTTCCGCCGCCTATGAACCTGCCCGGGAAGACCCGGATTCTCTTTCCCGTGTTCACGGGCTGCGGGCTGGGCGTTTTCCGATGAAAAACCTGCCGGATGACCCGGCAGGTCCTTTCACTTGTTGTTCTCGTATGCCACCAGGAATTCCTCCCCATAGGTCTTGCGCAGAAGAGGTTTCTCGATCTTCCCCGTGGGATTCCTGGGCACATCCGCGAAGATGATCTTTCGGGGGCGCTTGTACTTGGGCATACCCTTGCAGAACTCCAGGATTTCCTCCTCCGTGCAGGTCATGCCCTCCTTGATGCTGATCACCGCTCCGGCGATCTCTCCAAGACGGCTGTCCGGCAGGCCGATGACCGCCACGTCATGGATCTTGTCAAAACGGCGCAGGAAGTCTTCGATCTGGACGGGATACAGGTTTTCGCCGCCGGAGACAATCACATCCTTCTTCCGGTCGATGAGATAGATGAATCCTTCCTCATCCTCCCTGGCCACATCCCCGGTCTTCAGCCATCCGTCCTCCGTGAGCACTTCCCGGGTGGCTTCCGGATTGCGGTAGTAGCACACCATGACGCCGTCGCCCCGGACGCACAGTTCACCGGCTTCGCCCTGTTTCACCGGGTTGCCCTCGTCATCCACGATTCTGACTTCCCAGCCGTAGCCGGCCACCCCGATGGCACCCACCTTCCGGACATTCTCAACACCCAGATGCACACAGCCGGGACCGATGGACTCGCTGAGGCCATAGTTGGTGTCATACTGATGATGCGGGAAGTATTCCATCCAGTGCCGCACCAGAGACGGAGGCACCGGCTGGGCACCGATATGCATCAGGCGCCACTGACCGATGTCGTAATCCTCCATGCGGAGACTGCCAGAATCCAGCGCGTCCAGAATGTCCTGAGCCCAGGGCACCAGAAGCCATACAATGGTGCAGTGTTCCCTGGACACGGCGGAGAATATGTATTCCGGCTTCGTACCCCGTAGCAGCACTGCCCTGGACCCGGCCACAAGGGAGCCGAACCAGTGCATCTTTGCGCCGGTGTGGTACAGGGGCGGGATACAGAGGAAGCAGTCCTCCCGGGAGGTGCCGTGATGTTTCTGCTCCACCAGGGCGGCATGCATCAGGGCCCGGTGCTTATGGAGAATCGCCTTGGGGAAGCCGGTGGTGCCGTCCGCAATGGGCTCCAGGCGTCCGATGAACTCCGGTCCGAAAAGGAGGACATCCACCTCCGCCAGGTCCAGACAGTACTGAATCTCATCGGTGGAATAGCGGAAATTAAAGGGAACCGCGATCGCTCCCGCCTTGAGAATCCCGAAATAAATCGGAAGCCATTCCAGGCAGTTCATCATGAGGATGGCGACCTTGTCCCCCCGTCCGACGCCCCGGCTCAGAAGCAGGTTGGCGCAGCGGTTGGCTTTCTCGTCAAAGACCCGCCAGGTGATTTCCCTGCGGTAGGGAGCATTCACCGCGGGCTGGATGAGGGAATACTCCTTCCAGGTGGTGCGGCACGTATCCGGCTGTTCCGGGTTGAGCTCCACCAGGGCGACTTCATCCCCATAAAGTTTCCGGTTTCTTTCCAGGTATTCCGTAATTGGCATGGTCTGTTCCTCCTGTGGTCCGGTCTTTTTTCTGTATTCCGCTTCCCGGGTATCCGGGAAGCGTTATAATGGTTTCACTTTCCGAGGGAAGGGGGAATTTCGTGGCAGACATCAATCCCGGGATTGTGTCCCGTAATGAGGAGACAGCCCGGAAGGAAATCGCCACTCTGGGATATACCGCGGATCTGGGTGTAGAGCTGACCCGCCTGGAGCCCGGCTACGCCGAGGGCAGGCTCCGGGTGGAAGACCGGCACCGCAACACCAATCAGATCGTACACGGGGGCGTTCTCTACGCTCTGTGCGACACCATGGCCTCCCTGGCCGCCGCTTCCTGGGGCGACGGGGGTGCCACAGTGCAGGGGAACATCAGTTATATGCGCAGTGCGCAGGGAGACGAGATCATCTGCAAGGCCAGTGTGGACCGCTACGGCCGTCACATGGTGTTTTCCCACGCGGATGTTTTCACCCGGGACGGGCAGGTATGCCACAGTGACTTCATTCACATGCGCATGCCGGGAACGGAAAACTTCGGCATCCGTTCCGTGTATGAGGAGGAAGCGGAGTAACGCTTCCTCCTCCTTGCGTCTTAATCGCCTCCAAGAGCGTTCCTTGCCTGCACCGTGACTTTGCGGTCATAAGCCGCGAAGGCAAAGTCAATCGTTTCTCTCCGGGGTGCTTTGGTGAACATGGAAATCAGGGGTACGATGATCAGGCCCGAGAGCATGGCGAAAGCACCGCAGTTGATGGGAGACTGAAGCAGAGCCGGGAAGGCGGAACGGGCAAACAGATTCACCACCATGATGCCGGCGCCCCAGACAAAGCTGACCCAGACAGCCGCCTTGCTGGTGCGGCGCATGTACAGACCGCAGAGGAAGGGAGCCAGGAAGGCGCCCGCCAGAGCACCCCAGGACACGCCCATGAGCTGCGCGATAAAGGTGACGTTCTGCCTGTACTGAATCACGGCCAGGATCACGGAAATGAGGATGAAGACCACGATCAGGCTGCGCATGACCCGCACCTGCTTCTTCTCATCCATGTCATGCACCAGATTGTCCTTGATCAGGTCAAGAGTCAGGGTGGAAGAAGATGCCAGTACGAGAGAGGACAGAGTGGACATGGATGCGGAGAGCACCAGGATGACAATGACGGCAATCAGGAAGGGAGACAGAGATTCCATCATGGTAGGCACCACCGCGTCATATCCGTCCACCGCGATGTCAATGCGGTCAGCATACAGCCGGCCGAAACCGCCCAGGAAATAGCACCCGCCGGCCACTACCAGTGCGAAAATGGAGGAAATGACCGTGCCCTTGGCAATATCCGACTCCGTCTTGATGGCGTAAAACTTCTGCACCATCTGAGGCAGGCCCCAGGTACCCAGACTGGTAAGGATCACCACGCCCAGGAGGTTCAGGGGATCCGGACCGAAGAAGGAAGCAAAGACGCCCGGAACATTCGATACGGAAGGATCCTCCACCTGTGCCAGGTTCTGGATGGCGCCCAGGAAACCGCCGTTATTCCTGAGAACCGCCGCCACCACCGCGGCAATGCCCACCAGCATGATGATGCCCTGAATGAAATCGTTGATGGCTGTGGCCATGTATCCGCCCGCGATGACGTAGATCCCGGTGAGCACCGCCATGATGATGATGCACAGGGTGTAATCGATGTTGAACGCCATGGCGAAGAGACGGGACAGACCGTTGTAAAGACTCGCAGTGTAGGGAATCAGGAAGACGAAGATAATCAGGGAAGCTCCGATCTTCAGCGCCTTTGAGTCGAACCGCTTTTCAAAGAAGTCCGGCATGGTGCGGCTGTTAAGCTGCTGAGTCATGAGACGGGTCCTGCGCCCCAGAACGCCCCAGGCAAGAAGAGAACCTACGAAGGCGTTGCCCAGGCCCACCCATGTGGAAGCAAGGCCGTACTTCCATCCGAACTGACCGGCATATCCCACAAAAATCACGGCAGAAAAGTAAGAAGTGCCATAGGCGAACGCTGTGAGCCAGGGACCTACGGAACGGCCCCCCAGCACAAAACCGTTGACATCGGTGGAATGCTTTCTGCAGTACCATCCCACACCGAGCATGAGACCGAAAAAGAGAACCAGCATCAGGATCTTGAGAAACATGAGAACCTCTCCTTTCTTTTCTGACGGAGAGGCCAAAGAAAAGCCCGCCCCGTCTTGTCATGGGACAAGAGGGCGGGCTGACAATCATCAGCTTCGCGGTACCACCTCTGTTTTGGCATGCCCTCGCGGACATGTCCTTAGCAGGTATCATTCAATACCCTTCCGCTTTAACGGTCGGACTCCGTCGCAGCCTACTCATCACTTTTCGGTGCGCCGCTCCCGGGATGTATTCCATCGCTCATCCGCCTCTGCCTCGCACCACCCGGCAGCTCTCTTCAGGCTTTCCTGTGCGTGTACTTCTTCCCGATCCATGCGTTGCCGGAAGAATAACCCAAACGATTTTCCCTGTCAAGCGGGAAACGTTCGAAAAACATTTCCAAAACAATTCCGTTCTTTGCCACGAAACTGAAAAGCCATCAGGCAGTCTGTTGTTCCCTGAACATCTTCTCCTGATCCGCCGCAGAGGATTCCGCATCTTCAGGCTGAGAAGAACCCTGATCAGATGTGCAGATGAAACCACTGGAGAAATCGTACCGACGGACGGCCGACGCCGGAAGAATATGACTGATCAGAAAGATATGAACGCCCACCGGGACGCAGATGTCCGCACGACCGATTTCGATAAGGCCGAATATACAAAGAAGATCGATGAAATGACCAGTGCAGCCCAACAGCTGTGTGATGGGCGAAAGGTATTACGTAAATTGGTGCAATGAAAAACTGTTTCCTGCTGGAATCAGCGAAGAAACAGTCAATCGATCCGCAGAATTTCCGACTCTCCGGCAAAAAGTAATGTTCGATCATATTGTGATGCATCTGCATGCGGCCCAAATCTTTTAAAAATGATCCGTACGCCGCTGATCAGAAGCAGGTAAACGCTCCGTCAATGATAAAGTCGGAACCGGTGGTAAATGTGCTTGTATCGCCCGCAAGGTATACACAGATCGATTCAAGCTCTTCCGGTTTCCCAAGCCTTCCCATCGGTGCCATCGCATTCCACTTTTCAATAAGCGGGATCAGGGTCTGTGACTGAAGTACAAGGTCCGTTCCGATATATCCCGGGCTGATGGAGTTGACACGGACGCCCCTCTTTGCCCATTCGATCGCCAGCGACCTGGTCAGCTGAATCACACCGGCCTTGGAGGCGTTGTAGGCACACTGGGGCTGGGGTACGTTGACAATATGGGCCGACATGGAGGCGGTGTTGATGATGGAGCCGCCGCCGTGCGCGAGCATGTAGCGGCCGGCAATGGTGTCGGTGAGGAAAACGCTGTTCAGGTTGACGTCCAGGTTCTTCTTCCATTGCGCATAGGTCATTTCGTCCGCGGGGGCGTTGATGCAAATGCCAGCGTTGGCGTGACAGAAGTCCAGACCGCCAAGTTGCTCAACCACAGCATCCACCATGGCCTGAACTTCGGCTTCGCTGGTCACGTCGCACTTCAGGGCGATGACCTTGCGGCCTGTCGCCTCGGCAATCTCTTTTGCGGTCTGCAGCGAGGTCTCCAGATCCAGATCCACGATAGCGATGTCAGCGCCGGCCTCTGCGAAAGCTTTTGCGGTGCACTTGCCGATGCCGCGAGCTGCTCCGGTGACAAAGCCCTTCTTGCCTGCAAGGCTCATTTTTTCAAGAATACCCATAGCTGTTCCTCCTCAGAGCGTTCTACTTCCGCTGTCTCGCGATAGTACTCCCCATATTTTTCCAAAGAACTTCCAGTGCTTCGGTGTCATTTTATACAGATGGACTACAGTGGATACGCGACTGATGGAAAAAAGTTGATCAGTTGATTAACGTGAGAATCCTCACTGCTTCAGGCAATTTGAAATTCATTATACAGCTTTTCACGGTATTTCTGGTCCACCGCGCAGCGTTCCACGTCTTCAAGTCTCCCGAGGGCAAGGAGCTTTGTTACCAGCACACCCAAAAGATTGGCTCCTTCCGCACGGCCCTCCATTCGGCCTTTCTCCAGGATTGCCTCACCGATATTCGACACAACACCCTTCCTTTCCCGGCTTAAACGTCTCAGGTATTGCGATTTACGCTGAACTCTGCCTTCTCACGCCGCGCGATTTCCTGCGTCCGAAGAGAATCTTACGGCTTCACGCAATTTGAAATTCATTGTACAGCTTTTCACGGTATTTCTGGTCCACCGCGCAGCGTTTCACGTCTTCAAGTCTTCCGAGGGCGAGGAGCTTTGTTACCAGCACACCCAGAAGATTGGCTCCTTCCATACGGCCTTCCGCACGGC
>CACYGY010000060.1 GCA_902774025.1 uncultured Eubacteriales bacterium | reverse complement strand
ATACATTAAGAGCACAAAACAGCGCGTTTGCGGAAGGTGATAACGTGGCGGTCATCACTTATACACCGTATTATGGAACTTCTGGAAGTAGTATAAGAATTGACATCGAAATATCATCACAACAGCAAACCTACACAGTGGATGTCACAAACGACGGAAACGGAAGCGGGACGGCAGATCCGACATCCGGAATCCAGGGCACGGAGGTAACGCTGTCCGCGTCCCCGAACAGTGGTTTCATGTTCGAGAGGTGGGAGGTTGTATCCGGAGATGTGACGATTTCCAATAACAAGTTCACCATCGGGACCTCAAATGTGGAGGTTAAGGCAATCTTTGAGCCGATTCCTGCAAACACGTACTCCGTGACGGTCACAGATGACGGAAACGGAAGCGGAGCGGCAAGTCCGGCATACGGTGCGCAGGATGAGGAAATGACGCTGACAGCCACACCGAACAGCGGTTATCAGTTCAAGGAATGGCGGGTTGTTACCGGTGGCGGAGGGACGCTTTCCGACACGACCGCTAATCCTGCGACATTTACCATTGGGAACAAAAACGCAACAGTTCAGGCAACATTCCGGCAGATCACACTAAGCAGTATCGCGGTGACGACAGAGCCGACAAAAAAAATCTATGCTGCCGGCGAGAAATTTAATCGAGCCGGGATGGTGGTGACGGCAACGTACAGCGACGGTTCTTCCGCGCCGGTCACGCGTTATGACTATACGCCAACCGGTCCTCTTGCGGCGGGTGTTTCAACCATTACCATCAGCTACACCGAAGGCGGTGTGACAAGGACAACGATACAGGAGATTACGGTTCATAAGACACATTCCGTATCCGTTACAAACGACGGAAACGGAACGGGAACGGCAAATCCGACATCCGGAATTCCGGGCACGGAAGTAACGTTGTCCGCGACACCGAACAGTGGTTTTGCGTTCAAGAGGTGGGAGGTTGTTTCCGGAGATGTGACGGTTTCCAATAACAGGTTCACCATCGGAGATGCGGCCGTGGAGGTGAGAGCTGTTTTTGAACAGATTCCCGCAGGTACGTACTCCGTGACGGTCACAAATGACGGAAACGGAAGCGGAACAGCAAGTCCGACATCCGGCGCAGAGGGCACGTCGGTGACGCTGACAGCCACACCGAACAGCGGTTATGAGTTCGATCAATGGGTGGTTGATACTTCGGGTAACGGGGTGCTTTCCGGCGTAAACGGTAATACCGCGATATTCACCATCGGCGACGGGAGCGCGAAAATCAAAGCGACGTTCAAGAAGATCTATTCCGTGACGGTCAATACCGACGGAAACGGAACAGCATCCGCCACCCAGACTGAAGCAACGGCAGGTACGATAATCACCGTCACTGCTACGCCGAATTACGATTACGAGATTGACACGATCACATATCAGCCGGAGGGCGGAAACGAAACCAACATCACAAGTACCAAGAGTTTTACCATGCCTGCGAAAAACGTAAGCGTCACGGTGAAGTTTAAGCCGGTAACGGTCACCGGCATTTCCATTGATACTCCCGGCAAGACCGATTATAAAGTAAATGAAATGTTGGATGTGAGCGGGATGAAAATCAGGGTGGAAAAATCCGATGGCACACACGAGATTATCCCCGTGACGGCGGGAATGGTCAGCGGCTTCGATTCCACCACCGCAACACAGAGTAAGACCCTGACTATTACATACGAGGGTCAGCAGACTACCTATACGATCCGCGTTTCGGATAATACACCGACAACCTACTCTATTACGCTTGACGCAAACGGCGGAACGGTGAACGGTAAGCCGACGGACACCGCTACAATCGGGAGGGACGGAAAACTGACATCATCCCTGCCTGGTGCGGCGGCTATGGCGCATCCAAATGACAATATGCAGTTTATGGGATGGTACACGGAGAAAAGCGGTGGAACGGCGGTTGATACAAGTACAGTCCTTGGCGCTAATGCTACGATTTATGCACAATGGAAGGATAACACGCCCGTTACCACCCACGCCGTCAGCTACGCCATTGAGGGCGGCAGCTTTGCGGAGGGCACGGCCACGACCGAGAACGTCATAGCCGGGCAAAGCCCCGCGAACGTACCCGAGGGCATGACCCCGGACGACGATCATAAGAATACCGGTGCGTGGTATCAGGACGACGGCACTGCCCCGGTCGACCCCGCTGCGGTCAGTATCACCGGCACGACCACCTTTACCTGGAAGTTCGAGCCGAAGCCGACGCAGTACAGCGTCAGCGTCGAAGCCGACCCCGCCGCAGGCGGCACGGTCACGGGCGGCGGCACGGTGGACGCCGGCCAGAGCGTCACGCTGACCGCCGCGGCGAACCCGGGCTACGTCTTCGACGGCTGGTATCTGGGCACGACGCTTGTCAGCCCCGCGGCGACCTATATCTACAAGCCCTCCGGCGACGTTACCCTGACGGCGAAGTTTAAGCCCGAGCCGGTGAGCAAGCCCGTCAACGTCACCGTCACGGGCAATACGGCCAGCGCGGACTACGACGGCACGGAGAAGAGCGTCAGCGGCTTTGGCTTCACCGCCAAGGACAGCGACGACGGCGACGTGAGCGGCGTCACGGTCACGCTCAAGAGCGCCCACGCGGACGCGGCGAGCATCAAAAAGACCGACGCCGGCGACTACTATATGGGCCTCAAGGCGGAGTACTTCGAGGTCACGCTGCCGGACGGCTATACGCTCGGCACGGTCAAGGTCAATGACGGCAAGCTGACAATCAGCCCGAAGGCCGTCACTGTCACGGCGAACAACAGCAGCAAGCAGTTTGGTGCAGCCGATCCGGAATTTACCTCGGATGTGACCGGACTGATCGGCACTGACACGATCACCTACAGCGTCACCAGACCGGGCGCAGACACGAACGAAGCGGTGGGAACCTACACCGGCGCCATCGTTGCGGCAGGCGAAGCGGAGCAGGGCAATTACACGGTTACCTATAAGAACGGAGACTTCACGATCACGGCATCCGACAGCCTGCCGCTCGCCGTTACGCCTTATTCGGGTGTATATGACGGTAGAGCGCACGGTGCGGCCGCAACGGCGAACGTGGACGGCGCTGAGATCGAATACAGCAGGGACAACGGCTGGACCTGGAGCAGCGCGGTACCGCAGATCAGGGATTTCGGCACCATTACGGTGACCGCCAAGGCGATCGCTGACGGCTATCCGGTAAAGACCGCAACCTACACATTGACCGTCACACCTGCGACTCTTTCCATCACCACCGACAGCGCCAGTAGGGAATACAACGGCGAGGCGCTGACCGCAGCAGGGACGATCACCGGTCTGATCAGTGGCGAGACGGCGACGCTTACGACAAGCGGCAGCCAAACCTATGTCGGCTCCTCGAAAAACGCTTACACCATCAACTGGGGCACGGCAAACGCCCGCAACTACAGCATAACGGAAAGCCTGGGCACGCTGGAGGTCACCGCTGTGGCGCAGAATCCGACCATCACGGCGACAGCCATGCTCACCACGGGCGGCAACACGCTTGATCTTTCCAAGCTTGTTTCCGGCGCGCAGGGCACCCCGACCTTCTCCATCAAGAGCGGCGGCGAATACGCCACCCTCTCCGGCACGACTCTGACATCCGGCGATAACCCCGGCACCGTGGTAATCACGGTGCGTATCGACAAGGTGGATATGAACGGTGACGGCAAGTCAGAGTATAAAGACTACACCGGCACGGTGAGTATCACGGTCGAGAAGAACACGAATCCGCCGACACCGACGGGTCAGGTAGAGGCAGACCCCGTCAGCCTGAGCTTCGGCTCGGTGCAGCAGGGCTACGCCCCCATTACCCCCAAGCCCGTCACGATCCGCAACAACACGGCAGCGAGCGTCACGATTAGCGCGCTTGGCGGCCTGACGGCCTTTGAGGCGACGGCTATGGACGCGAGCGCCAAGCCTGTTACGCTGCCCTATACGCTGCTCGCGGGCGAAAGCATCAACCTCGCCGTCAATCCGAAAAGCGACATTGCTGCGAACGACTATAGCGAGACGCTGACGGTCGTCTACAACGACGGCACGGATAAGACGCTTTCCGTCGCGCTGAGCCTCACCGTTACGGGAACGCCGCCGACACCGACAACCAAGCATACCGTGACCTACATTGTGGCCAACGGCACATGGGCGGACGGCACGAAGACGAACAAGACCGAGGAGGTCGAGGACGGCAAGAGCCCGGCGGAGATTCCCACGGGTATGAAGCCCGATGCGAACTATGAGGGCGGCGCGTGGGATACCGATCCCGCCGGCGCGGCGATCACCGGCAACACGACCTTTACCTACACCTTCACGCAGGCGCAGCCCTCGACCGCTTACACCGTAACCTACGTGGTGGTGAACGGCGCCTGGGCGGACGGCACGACGACGCCCAAGACCGAGGAGGTTGAGGACGGCCAGCGCCCGACGCAGATACCCACCGGCATGCAGCCCGCCGCAAACTACGAGGGCGGCGCGTGGAACGCCGATCCCGCCGGCGCGGCGATCATCGGCAACACGACCTTTACCTACACCTTCTTGGCTGCGGTGAACACGACGTACGTTTTTACCAAGGGTGACAGCGCGTTCTGGACAAAGGGAAGCGTCGCGGCGCTTGACTTTACCGTGACGGGCATGCTGGATAACAGCAAAACCTTCGCCGCCTTTACCGGCATCGAGGTGGACAGCGCTTCGGTGGCGGACGGAAATTACACCGCCACCGCGGGCAGCGTAAACATCAGCCTGAAGAGCGCTTATCTGGAAGGGCTTGCCGCGGGCGAGCATACCCTTACGGCCCGCTTTGCCGACGGCAGCGCGCAGGCAAAATTCACAGTCAAGGAAAAAGAACAGCCCGAGCCCGTTTACGACGTCAGGTTCAGCTTCACGAAACTGTGGCAGGGAGGCGCGGAGGACAGCCTCGATTGGACCTTCTGCAACCCCGAGGGCATTAAGCGGGAAAAGGGATTCAACAAAACGATCAAAAGCGAAACAGAATGGTATTATGAAGCTTGGTTCTCTCACACAGTGGACTGCTACTATGTGGTAGAAGAAGTGCCCGAAGGCTACAATGTTCGCTATGAAAACGTGGGCGCGTACGCGGACGTAACCGACCGCTGCTACAATGGGGGCACCATCATCAACTATAAGGTGCCCAAAACGGGCGACGACGCCGATTTGGCCCTTTGGCTTGGCTGCGCGCTGGCTGGTCTGATCCTCCTTCCCCTGTCCATCCACGCCGGAAAGCGAAAGAAAGCCCACGGCAAATAAGCACATTTTCGGCAGGGCATATCAGAGAAAACGCTGATATGCCCTGCCAACTGTCAGGAGAAACGCGATGCAGCAATGGCAGCCAAGGCAAACCAGGCCACGCAAATTCAGGGTTGGCCGCTGTCTCCGGCATTTTCGCCGGGGACGGCTGCTTGTGGTGCTGCTGGACGCGTCGCTGCTGCTGTTTGGCATGGTCGAAATGAAAATATAGGATCATGAAAAATCAAGGGATATTGAGATGTTGAATCCATGTAAACAGGAGGTTAGCGCAATGCCCGAACATCAAGAGACCGAATGGAAAGAATCCTTACTTGATTTCTGAGCTAATCAGCTATAAGGCAATGACCGCAATCTGGGCTGGGTCAGAGATAGAGCAGACGACTATCAACAGCGGTTTGCCATATATGAACTGCCACCAATTACCTTGATTTTGCCCTGAGAGCGTTTTTTCTCCATACAGATGGTCCCAATCCTCGTTTGCTGGAATTTCGGTCTCTTAGAATCGAAAACGGGTTCATACCATACCATATGTTGATTGATCAAATCCTGCTAAGTACTATATATTGTATGGTTCTGAACGGCCCAAAATCATCCGGCGTTTTTGCAGCATAATCAGCAACACAATTATGCCGGCACAACCTGGAAGGTCGTGCCGGCACTTTTGTTTATAAGGTTAGAATGACATCATGCAGGATGACTTCTTCCGCTCTGTTGCGGATGCTGTTCATTCGGCTGACCCATTCAAGGGGCTGTGCTTTCTTCAGGCTCTCGGTGATGCCTTCCTGAACTGCCATTTGCTTAACCAGCATTTCCAGCATGCTTGTTGCTCTTTCATTCGCATCCGCCAGATGCCTGTAAAGTGCTCCGTTCAGGATGAGCCGCTCGTACAACCCTGAATGTTCTGCCTCCAGGTATTTCATGTGCATCCTGCCCCATTTTCCAATGGGACGCGGGTCCTTATCACCGATTGCCAAATCGGGATACAGCAAGCCATCATCACCAAGGGTGTAGGTGCCACCAAGTTCTTCATACAGGGACTTCATCATCGTTTCCTCCTTCAAGTGTGATTGTTTGGTGCTGTGAAATGGGTTAAGCACTACGGTTGCCGACTTTGCTGTGCTGAGGTTGATGATTAGTTCCTTATGACAATGAATTCAAGGGTTTGTGAAAGTTTCTACATATAGAGCGTACCGTTACCCAACCCGGCCTCTTACCATGGCATTTCCCAATCTTTACCAACCAGTGCTCTCCGAACATGGGATGGGGAATGGTTGCCTGACGTTGCGTTGCGGTATGTCTCTCCGAACATGGGATGGGGAATGGTTGCCTGACGTTGCGTTGCGGTATGTTCAAACTAGAAAAGCTTGCGTAGGTGCGGGTCTCGTGTGTTTACGCGCCCCGTTATTTCGTCCCGCACCTAACGCAACTTTTCTTTTTATTTCTGTGATCACCACCCGAAGTGCCCGGGGTGGGCTGCCCCGGAAAACATCCCTGCGTGAGGCGACGATAAGGTTCAGAAAGCCAGTGGACTTCTGATGTCCGGAGAATCCTGTCATGGGGACATGAAAAGGGGGCCTATGCCTTCTTCAGGGTTTCGGCGATCCGTCCCTCCGAGGCCTGCAGCGCCTTTTCGGCTTCCTCCGCCTTCATCTTCAGGAGAATCATGATGATGGCGGTCTTGCAGGAAAAACCGCACTGCTCAAGGGCGTTTCTCGCTTCCCGCTCATCGCAGTCCGCACAGGTCATGACAATGGAGATGGCCCGGTGCACCAGTTTTTCGTTGCTGGCTTTGACATCCACCATGAGGTTCCCGTATACTTTGCCCATACGGATCATGACGCAGGTGGATATCATATTCAGGACCAGTTTCTGGCAGGTACCGCTTTTCATGCGGGAGGAACCGGTGACCACCTCGGGTCCGGGCACGGGAGCCATGGTGATATCTGCGTGCTGGGACATCTCGCTGTTTCCCGTGCACACCAGAGCCATGACCGGGGCCCCGAGACTCCGTGCATAGTCCATGGCCCCGATGACGTAGGGAGTCCGTCCGCTGGCGGCAATGCCCACCAGGGCGTCTCCGGCGCTGAATCCGTGGGCGATGAGGTCCTCACGGCCAAGGTCACGGTTGTCCTCGGCGCCTTCCACTGCCTTGAGGAAGGCAGGAGGACCACCGGCAATCAGACCCTGTACCAGGTCAGGACTCACGCCGTAGGTGGGAGGGCATTCCGCGGCGTCCAGAACCCCGAGACGGCCGGAAGTGCCGGCGCCCACATAGAACAGCCGTCCCCCCGTGCGGATCTTTTCATAGATCACGTCCACGCTCCGGGCGATCTCAGGAAGGACGGACCGGACGGCTTCGGCGCAGAGATGGTCTTCTTCGTTGATCAGCGTGACCATGTCCAGGGTGGGCAGGGTGTCAATGTGCATGGTGCGCGGGTTGCGCTTTTCGGTATCCAGTTTTTTGAGTTCCACTTTTTTGAGACCTCCCTCAGGGTATCGGATGGACAGAAGTATATCATGCGGGATATCCCGTGACAACTGCGGCGGTGCCGCGGAAAAAAAGAAGAAAATCGGAAGGAGACAGTCATGAAGAGTGAAATGACGGAATGGCTCAGGGCCTGTCTGGAGAAGGGCCTGGAGGAAAAACACTATGGCTGCGCCTGCGCGGCCATGGGATGCGGGGAGGATGTGCTGGCGGAGGTCTGTGTAGGGGAGGCGCCGGTGCCCGGTGACGGGCGCGCCGACGCTCATACCCGGTTTGACATGGCCAGTCTTTCCAAGATTCTCGGACCCACCATGCTGGCCCTGAAGGCCCTGGAGACGGGCGAAATCCGCCTGGAGGAGAAGGTCCGGGATTTCTTCCCCGAGGCCCCGGAGGACAAGGCGGAGATCACGGTCCAGATGCTGATGAATCACACCGGAGGCTTCCCCCCGGACTTCTGGCTGGAAGAGGAATGCGAGGGACCGGAAGGCGCGGTGGACGCCATTATGGCCCATCCCCTGGAGAACAGGCCGGGGGAAAAGGCGGTGTATTCCTGCATCGGGTATATTCTCCTTGGAAAAATGCTGGAGAAAAGGATGGGGCAGGGACTGGATATCCTGGCCCGGGACCGCGTTTTTCAGCCTCTGGGCATGACGGAAACAGGATACTGCCCTCCCGCTTCCGCCGTCTGCGCCGCCACGGAGGTGAACAGGGAAACCGGCAGGCCCTGGATCGGGGTGGTCCACGATGAGAATGCCCGGTTCCTCCGTGGCGTTTCCGGAAACGCGGGGGTGTTCATGCCCCTGAAGGACGGCATCCTTTTCGCGGGAATGCTGGCCTGCATGGGAAAGGGATTCCTGAAGAGGGAGACGATGGAGCGGGCCATTCATAACGATACACCGGGCCAGGAAGCCCACAGGGGACTGGGATTCCAGCTGGCGGGCACACCGGAATGCTTCTTCTCAGACGCCGTCCCGGACCACTGTTTCGGGCATACGGGCTTTACCGGCACGTCCCTGATGGTGGAACCGGAGAGCGGCTATTATCTGCTGCTGCTCACCAACCGGGTTTATCCAAAGCGGGATACACCGGAGTTTTTCCCCTTCCGCCGTCATCTGCACGTGGAGGCGTGGAGGCGGTTCGGGAAATAACGGGATGAAGAAGGAAGGGACTGTGAAAAAGTCCCGGAAAAGAAGAAGGATTCAGTCAGACCAGAAAGCCTGACTGAATCCTTTTTCTGCGTCAATATTCAAGCCTGTGAAAGGCTGTTCTGAAAGAGATTACAGCGCTGAACCATGGATCCTTCCCGGAAAAGGCACTGCCGGAACGCAGGGCTTTTAAGGAGCGGGGCCTGCCGGAAAGGGAACGGATCAGAGCCGTTGTCCCGGCGCGGGTGCCGCATCGGGAGGGAACCTTCCTCAGGATTCGGGAACGACGACATAGATCTCGCCGATCTCCCCAGGGGTATCCAGATCCAGCGCCATGGAGGTGATCTCCATCTCACGGAAGGGAAGGATCAGGGATTCTCCGGGGATCCCCTCCGGGGTGAATTCCACGGAACAGGTCCAGGTTCCGTTGAGGGTGAGGGTACCGGACAGGGGACTGCTTCCCGGGCAGATGACGATGAGGTCAGAGCTGACGGGCTGATCCCATTCCGCCTTCAGGGACCGGCCCTTCCAGCGATAGGCAAGGCTGGAGGGAGCGTATCCGGGGTCCCCGTCTCCAAGGAAGCCCTGGGGATCCTCAGAACAGAAGGCCAGGGGCATGGCGTTCCGGCAGTGCAGTTCATGGAGGGGCCTGAGCTGCGGGGCCAGGGTGGGTCCCGCGATAAAGGCGGTTCCGTCCCTGTGGAAGCCGGCCCGGTCAATGCACAGCTGCCGGTTGCCGGAGGGCGCCTGGGGATAGGTGTGGGTGTGATAGGAGGTGAAGAGCTCCTCTCCGGAGGTGAAGAAGGCATTGTGCCCGGGACCGGAGACGATGACATTCCCGTCCTTTTCCACATACCTCAGAAGGGGATTCGTGTCCTGACGGGTGTAGGACCCCAGGGGCGAATCCGCGGATGCCACACTGACGGAGTATTCCTTCATCCAGTAGCCGTTGACGCTGTAGAAGAGGTACCACCGGTCCATATACCGCACCACGGCGGGACCTTCGTTCCATCTCGTGTCCCCGGAGCGGATTTCCCAGTCCCCCTGAGGGGTGAGGAGGAGGACCGGTTCTCCCTGAATGCTCAGAAGATCATCCGAAAGTTTCACACCATAGATATGGCTTTCTCCCCGTCCCTGCACGATGTTTTCGGAACAGTCCCGCACGAAAATGAGAATGGGACTGCCTTCCGCATCTGTGGTCAGGGTGGCGTCAATGGTGGCGTAGCCCAGGTCCATCAGGGGATGGCCCAGGGGATCCGTGAAGGGACCTTCCGGCGAGTCCGCGAAGGCGATGCCGGTGCGGAGACTGCCGCTTTTGCGCTCCCGGGCGGTATAGAGCATGACATAGCCGTCCTTCCAGGGGAAGACCTCGGGAGCCCAGTAGTCACCGGATGCCCAGTCCAGCTTCTGCAGGGCCTTTTTCCGTTCAAAGGTTTTCATGTCCCCGCTCTGCCAGGTAAAGAACCCGATGGGACCGCCGGTGGCGTATACGTGATACCCGTCCGCCAGGCTCAGGACAAAGGGATCGCCGATATCCTTCACATTCCGGGGATTGGAAACAAACCGGTCCTGAACCTCACTCACGTCAAGGAGCGGGAGCTCTTCTCCGGAGGCCGACAGGGGGAGGGCGAAGATGAGACAGACAAGAAGCAGAACTGCGGTCCACTGCATGGCAGATCCTCCTCTCTCAGCCTTTGACGCCGGCCTGTACGGAGATGCCCTGGAGGAAATACTTCTGGGCAACGAGATAGAGCACGAAGGGCGGCACCATGGATACCAGACAGGAGGCGATCATGTGGGCCCACTTCTGCTCGTACTGTCCGCTGAGCAGGCGGAGACCCGCAGTCAATGTCTGGTTTTCCACGTCCGTCATGACGATGGTGGGCCAGAGGAAGTCGTTCCAGGCACCGTTGAAGGAGAAGAGGGCCACCACGATCATCACCGGCATGATGGAGGGCAGGATGACGTGGAAGTAGACCTGAAGGGAGTTGGCTCCGTCAATGGTGGCAGCCTCATCCAGCACTTTGGGAATGCCCCGCATGAAATTGCGGATCAGGAAGATGTTGAACACACCCGCCAGACTCGGCCAGATCAGGGCGTTGAGGTTGTTGACCCAGCCCAGGGCGTTGGCAATGCGGAACATGGGCAGGAGGTTGACCACATTGGGGAACATGCTGATGTACATCAGCGCCCAGAAGATCTTCTCGCCGCCCTTGAAGTGCAGCCGTTCATAGGCATAGGCGGAGAGGGAGGTGATGATGACGGAGCACACCGTGACGGTGACGGAAACGATGGCAGAGTTGCGGAACATGGCCAGAATGTTGGAGGTGGTGTTGGTTCCGCTGCCGCCCACGAACATTTCGATATAGTTGACAACGGTCCACTGCCTGGGGAAGAGCCGGGTCAGGTAATCCCAGGGACCGGTGACTGTGGCAAAGCTGGTGATGAAGTCCGAATCTGTCTTGAAGGAGTTGAGAATCAGCCAGAGAATGGGCACGATCCAGGAGATGCCCAGGAGAATCAGAAAAATAAGCGCCAGACGCTTTCCGCCTTTTCCGGATACCATGATGACTCCTCCTTTCTCAATCAGGCGCGTTGTTGCGCATCAGCCGGAGCTGGAAGAAGGAAACGATCATGATGCACAGGCCCAGCACCAGAGCCATGGCGGCGGACATGCCGGCCACCTGCTTTTTCACGGCGTTTTCCTGGATATACATCAGCAGCACGGCGTTGGCCTCACGGTTGGCAAAGCCGGTGAGGATCAGGGGCTGGCCGTAGATGTTGAACTGCGCGATCACCGAGGTGACGAAGGTGTAGATCAGGGGATAGCGCATGCCCGGCAGGGTGATGTGCAGGAACTTCTGCCATGCGCCGGCTCCGTCCACGGCGGCCGCCTCATAGTGGTCCTGGGGGATGGAGGCCAGGGCGCTCTGGTAGATGACCATGGTGGCGCCTGTGCACCACCATACGGTGACGATGACAATGACGGCCCAGGAATAGGGCGGCGTGAACCAGTTCTCAGTGGAACCGAAGAAGCGGTTGACCACGCCGTAGTCCGGACTGAACATGTACCGCCAGCTCAGCGTCACGGTGGTGATGGACAGAAGGGAGGGGAAATAGTACAGGGCCTGGAAGAACTTGGAACCCCTGACCTTGGTATGCAGGGCAACGGCCAGCACCAGGGGCACCAGGATGCAGAAGGGCACGGAGTAGAGCACGAACTTGATGGTGTTCCACAGACCGTTGCGCAGCTGCCGGTAATAGGTGTTCTCACTCTCCAGAAGCATGGTTTTGAAGTTGTCCAGCCCCACAAAGACCGGTTCGTTGAACAGGTCCCACTTGGTGAAGGCGGCATAGACACCGTAAACGGCAGGGGTGATGAAGAAAACCACGAAGAACAGGAGATGCGGCGCGATATAGGCATAGGGCAGCAGGTCCCTGTGGAGAAGCCGTCTTTCGTTCTCCCGGGTGAGGTGGGGGAGGTTCAGACCGGCCACGAGTCCGGCGCATGCCAGCGTCAGATAGACCGTGGGATGAAAGGTCACCGCAATGCTGTCCACGTCACGCTTCTTGAACTTGACTCCGGCTTCCTTCAGGGCGTCGCTGAGGGGGCTGTACAGGGCGGAGTTGATCCTCTCCCCGGAGAAGAAGATCATGAACAGGCCGAAGGAGATCAGGGAGACCAGGGAGAACATCATGCCCACGTTCCTCTGGCGGTTGATCAGAGCGATGAGGGCACAGATCATGCAGACCAGAGACAGGGGGATGAGCAGAATACTGGCGCTGGACAGGGAGAAGAACAGCTGGGGCAGGGACATGGTGGTGCTCACCGTGGTGTCCTTCACCGTGGTGGCGGCATCCACGCCGGAGAGCGCAAAGAGCACAAAAAAGGCGGCGGCCAGAATCATGGAGCAGATGATTCCGGGCGTAAAGCGCTGTTTCGTGCTCTCCGGGGAAAGCTGACGCATGCGATCGCACCTCTTTTCACTGAGCTTTGAAAGATGAAGACAGGGGCGAAGGGTTTCCCCTCCGCCCCCGAAAGGAATGATCCGTTACTGCGCGGCGATGGCGTCGTGGATTTCCTGATCGATCTGGGCCAGAGCATCATCAATGGAGATGGTTCCGTCCACAAAGTCCCAGCCAACGCGGGAGAAAGCGGTGTCGAACAGTCCCCAGTAGAGATACTTGTAGATGGCCAGCTCATCGGCACGGGCGGGATCCGCCAGGAAAGCCTGAGGATAGCTGGTGAATTCAGCCACGTCGTTGATGGACAGGTGAGCGGGGCACTGACCGGCGTCCTTGGCCCAGGTCAGGGAGTTCTCGCCCATGAAGTTGATGAACTTGGCCACGGCCAGGTCTTCTTCCTCGGTGCGGTTCTCGTCGGCGAACTGGACGAAGTTATGGGAAGAGGTCCAGCTCATGCAGGTCTCGGGGCTGTAGCAGATGGCGGGGAGCATACCGAAATCGATGCCGGCGTCCACAGCCGCGGCCTTCATCCAGATGCCTTCGGACCAGACCAGCATGTTGCCGCTGTAGAACTCAGAGGAATAGTCGGTGTTCTTGACGGAGGTGTAGCCGCCTTCCCACAGGTCCTTCATGGTCTCGAAAACCTTGCGCATGTTGTCATTGTTGATGCAGGGTTCGATGCCGTCCTTGCTGAGGGTCAGCTCGGGATCCAGCTGGCCGTAGTAGCACAGCAGCTGAGAGCGCATCCAGCCCAGGTCGGTGACATAGCCGGTGAAGCCGGCGGCCTTGGCCTTGTCGCCCAGTTCCTTGACTTCGTCGAAGGTCAGATAGCCGTCTTCCACATAGCTGTTCAGATCATACTGATCGAAGAGGGTCTTGTTGTAGTAGGTCACATAGGAGTGCACGTCCAGCGGGATGCCGTAGTGCTCGTCATCGATGTCGGTGCGCTCCCAGGCGGCGGAGTTGTAGTTCTCTTCCTTCACGCCGGCTTCGGCAATCAGGTCCAGATCATAGGGATAGATCATTTCCTGAGCGACGAAGTTGGGGATGCGCTCGATGTGCACGATGCACACGGAGGGGATGCCGGTGCCGGTCTGCACGGCCAGGGGCACCTTCTGATACAGATCGTCAGCGGTCATGGGGGTGTGGGTGACGAAGACTTCGTCCTGGGACGCGTTGAACGCATCCACCATGCCCTGCATGGTGGCGCCGTCAGCGCCGGTGAACACGGACCAGTAGGTGATCTGGACAGGGTCCGCGTGCGCCACGGCTGCCAGAGAGAGCACCATGGCCAGAGCCAGAATCAGAGACAGGAACTTCTTCATGGGGATACCTCCTTTTTCTATGTGCACCGTCCCTGGGGGACGGCAGCATCCTTTACACGGACTGGTTGGTGAGCATGTCGGGATTCCGGTTGAGAGACCGGAAGCGCTCCACGTCCATCTTGGGCTTTCTGTCCGGGGTGAGCAGGCCGTTGACCTCCTGCATCACGTCGGTGAGCTGGGTGTAGCAATAGCCCTGGCAGTAGGGAATGGCCCGGATGGCGTCGGTGACGTCCCGGAAGCGGGTAAAGAAAGCCTCCTCGTCCGTCACCTTGTCATGATAGCCCCAGCTCTCCATGCCCTCCACATTCCCCTGCAGGCCGATGGTGGAGAAGGCGATGCCGCCGTACTCGGTGACCAGGAAGGCCTCCTGGCCCGTGGGCCGTACGTTTTCGCAGTAGCAGGGACGCCAGTCGCAGGCGTGCTCCTCCACCTGAGCGCGGGAGGCGAAGTGGGCGGCAAGCACATCCCCGCGGTCCGCGTAGTCGTGCAGGGCGCAGATGTCGGTTTCCACCTGCTCCCAGCCGTCGTTGACGGAGACCAGACGGGTGCCGTCCAGGGCCTTGGCGGTCTGATAGAGCATCCGCGCCAGGGCCTGCTGCCTGCGGTCGGTGAAAATCTGCCGCACGCCCCAGCTCTCGTTCAGGGGCACCCAGGTGATGATGCAGGGATGGTTGAAATCCCGCTCCATAAACCCGGAGAAGGTTTCAAAAAGATTGGTGACCGTGTCCGGGGTGAAGGCGTAGGGGCTTGGAATCTCGCCCCACACCAGCAGCCCCATGCGGTCCGCCCAGTAGTAATACCGGGGATCCTCCAGCTTCTGATGCTTCCGGGCGCCGTTGTACCCCATTTCCAGGGTGAGGCGGATATCCTCCTGAAGGGCCTCGTCGCTGGGCGGGGTGATGAGGGTGTCGGGCCAGTAGCCCTGATCCAGGATCAGGCGCTGGTAAAGGGGCGTGTTGTTGAGATAGACCCGGCCGCCACGCACCTCGATCTTCCGGAGACCGAAATAGGTGCGCACATGGTCCAGCACCTGACCGTCCCTGCGGATCACCACGTCCACGTCATAGAGCTCGGGATGATCCGGGGACCAGGGAAAGACGGGAATGAGATGGTCCCGGGCCACCAGGTTCACCGGCAGGGTGAGGCGCTGCTCCGGGAAGGAGGAGGTGACCCTGCGGATTTCCTGTCCCGCGTGGCTTACGGTGACTTCCGTCTCCGTCCCTTCCTCCGGCACATGGTCCAGTTTCATGAAGAGGGTGCACTCGTGCCGGTCCAGGTCGGGGGTGATCCGCACCGATTCAAGGGCCACAGGGCCCGCGGCTTCCAGATAGACCGTCTGCCAGATGCCGCTCACCGGCGTGTACCAGCAGCCCATGACTCCCGTGTCCCAGTACTGCTTGCCCCGGGGCTGGGTGCAGTCCGGAAGGTCCGTGACGGATACGCACAGGTCGTTTTCCCCGTCCTTCAGGAAGGGGGTGATGTCCAGGGTAAAGGGGGTGTACCCGCCCCGGTGAGTGCCTGCCATCTCCCCGTTCACATAGACTCCGGCCTCAAAATCCACCGCGCCGAAGTGCAGAAGGATCCGCCGGCCCTGCATGCATTCGGGGAGCACCAGACTGCGGCGGTACCACAGGCGGGGATGGATGGCATCGGTGGGCCCGAGTCCGCTGGCCCGGGTCTGATAGGCAAAGGGGACCAGAATTTTCAGGGGAAAGGCATGCCCGGGCTGATACCATTTTTCCCGGATGCCCAGGTTTTCGTCGTCAAAGGCGAAGGACCATTCACCGTTCAGGTTGTAAAAGGTGTCCCTCAGAAAATCGGGACGCGGATGCTCGGGGCGGGGAACGGAGCAGGGCATTGGGGCAGCCTCCCTTCAGACAGAAACGTTTATTCCATAAAATGCAGAATAAACAGGATACGGACTCCATGGCTTCCGGAACGGGGTTTTGGGTGAATTTGGCTTACGTGTGTCGGTAACGGGAAAATATCACATGGAAATACCCCTGTCAACCCCATTTTTCGCATTCTGCAAAAGTCGGAAAGGAGTGAGGGACTGCTACAAAGATTCTGGAATAAAGAACACCGCCGGCAGGAATCTGCAGGCGGCGAAAAAACTCACGGCGTGCGCATGTGGTAGCCCACCCGGAGCCGGATGGCCTGGGGATAGTCCCCGAAGGCCTCCCCGAAGAGGTTGAGGCCCCCCAGGTGTTCCGCCTCCGGGGAGACGCCGATCTGAACCCGGATGTACCGGTAGGGATCCAGGCCCAGGTCAGATAGGCAGACCCCGCTGATGCGGGCCCGGTCCAGGTAGGAACCGGTGGCATCCACCCGCCAGGTTTTGAGGAATCCGAACTGGGTGCTGGTCTCCCCCCACCACTGGGGGGTGAGAATGCCCCGCCTTCCCCCGCAGTCGCAGGGGGAGGTCCAGGTGCCCAGAGTATGGTCGTTGACCCGGACGGTGATGTCGCTCTTCCAGGGATCCCGGTACATGGGCGCCTCCGAGCAGGCCTCAAAGGAGATTTCCAGCCAGTCGATGTCCGCGAACCGGGGATCGATGGCGGAAAACCGGTATTCCAGAAAGCCCTGCTGGAACCAGATGAGCTGGGCGGAGAAGCGGTCCGGGAGATAGAAGGAGGCGGGGACATCCATCAGGCCGATGGCGCTGTGAATGCCCGCCAGCCCGCAGGTGGGGCGGATGCCTTCGGCGGAGCTGTAGCCCCCGATGGGCATGGAAAAGGTCAGACACTGCTCCGGCTCGTCCTCCGGGGGGACCAGGTCAATGGAAATCCGGTCCAGGCGCCGGGAGCAGACCTTCAGGGTGCCCCGCATGCCCGGCTGGGTCTCCGTGATGACCAGGCCCGCCTGACGGAGGACCTGAATGGCCTGGGCCGCGGTGGAAAAGGGAAGGTTCAGCTCCTCCGCCACCTCGCCCACGCTTCTGCTTTTCATGCTCAGGGCCTGGAGGACGCTGAGGCGGACCGGACTGGACAGGGCGTGACAGATTTCACTGACGGTCTGGGGATCCCCCATGGAGAGCTGGGCGAACTTTCCCTGAATCTCCTTCAAGACGGCATCCTCCTTACGGGCGGGGATCAGAGAAGATCCCTTGCTCCACGCTCCTCAATCGCCTTTTCCAGAGCCTGAATGATGATCTCCAGGGTCCGGATGCGGGCGTATTTCTTGTCATTGGACTCAATGATGATCCAGGGCGCATTCTCCGTGGAGGTCTTCTGGAGCATCTCATCCACGGCTTCCTCGTACAGATCCCACTTTTCCCGGTTCCGCCAGTCCTCATCGGTGATCTTCCAGGCCTTCTCCGGGGTGTTCTGCCGGTCGGTGAAGCGGGCCAGCTGGGTCTCCTTGTCAATGTGAATCCAGAATTTCAGCACCACGGCGCCCCAGTCGGTGAGGAGACGCTCGAATTCGTTGATCTCGTTGTAGGCGCGCTTCCAGTCCTTTTCCGAGCAGAAGCCCTCCAGACGCTCCACCATGACCCGGCCGTACCAGGTTCTGTCAAAGATGCAGATATGCCCGGACCGGGGGAGACGGGTCCAGAAGCGCCACAGGAAATGCCTGTGAAGCTCATGCTTTTCCGGGGCGGAAATGGGGATGACGTCAAAGCCCCGGGGATCCAGGGGATAGGCCACCCGGCGGATGTTCCCGCCCTTGCCCGCCGCATCCCAGCCTTCATAGCAGAGGATGACGGGAATCTTCCTGCGGTAGATCACGTTGTGCAGCTCGTCCAGGCGGTTCTGGAGCTTCCTGAGCTTCTTTTTGTAGTCCTCATCCTCAATGGTGGGACTCAGGTCCACATCCCGGAGCAGGGGCATTTTCAGGAGGGGGAAGTTCTCGTCAAAGGGCTCGCCGCAGTAACGGCCGTTGTCCAGGGCGCGCTTTGTCAGGTCCACCAGAAGCTTCAGGGCGTCCCTGACCGCAACCTTCCGGCGGCTGCCGTCCAGGAGGTGCCAGGGCAGGATGGAGCTGGTGGCTTCCATAAAGTCGTCGTAGGCCTCCCGGAAGCGCTTGTAGTCCCGGTGCTGCCACAGGTCGTCCTCCGTGACCCGCCATTCGGTGTCCGGGTTGGAGCGCAGCTCCATGATGCGCCTGAACTGCTCATCCCTGTCGATGTGCAGAAAGAGCTTGAGGATGACATAGCCCCCGTCCCGCAGCTGTCTCTCGAACTCATTGACCTGCCGGACACGGCGCTTGTACTCGCTGCCGCTGATATCCCGTCTGAGGGACTTGCGCACCGCGTCCTCCATCCAGCCGGAATCCATGAACAGGATCTGTCCGTTTTCCGGGATGGCGGTGGCATAGGGATAGAGGAAGGGATAGCGCATGTCCCGCTCCGGGGTGAGGGGGGCGGAGAACACCTTGTAGAAACGGGGGTCAATCTCACTGATCAGCTCCTTGATGAGACTGCCCTTGCCGGCGGCGGACCATCCCTCAATGAGCACCAGAATGGGAATGCCCTTGTCCCGGATCGTCTGCTGCAGACCGGTGAGGGTACTCCTGAGCCCGTCGATCTCCTCCGACAGAGCAGCCTTGTCTTCAGGCTTTTCAGGCCTGTAGTCCTTGAGCATGCAAACACCTCCAGCATTCAGTTGTACGCAAAGAAACGCAGGGCCATTATACAGGAAGGAAGGGGAGAATTCAAGATTCAGGGCTCGTTGACAGAAGGGGGAAAAGACAGTACCATAAGTTCAGATAGAGACAACTGAACACGGGAAAACGCCCATGTGTGTCAGGGAAACGGAGCGTGATGGGATGACCATTCGGACTGCGAAGCTGTCGGATTATCCGGGGATGGCGGCGCTTTGGAATCTCTGCGTGGACCGGGGGGAGGTCCTCTATGCCCGGGTCACGCCGGAGAAGCTGCGGGAGCTTTTCATGCGGGGGGAGGGCCGCCGGGAGGCCTTCTGCCTTGTGTGCGCCGAGGGCGGAGAGGTCCTCGGCCTGATCCAGGGGGTTCCCCCCATGAGTTTTCAGCTGGCCAGGCCGGGATATGCCTATCTGACCACCCTTCTGGTGGATCCCAGGTACCGGGGAAGGGGCGTGGGCACCTCCCTCCTTCAGCGTCTCACGGACGCAGCCCGGGGGGAGGGCGGGGAGCATCTCATGATCTCCAGCCTGAATCCGGTGCAGATCACCTGGACCATTCCCGGCACCCCCGGGCATGATCACAACAACATGCCGGGGCTGGACACGGACTGCGCCGGAGCCGGCTTCTTCCGCCGCCGGGGGTTTGAGGAAAGACACCGGGAAGTGTCCATGTACCTGGACCTTTCCGGCTACGTGTTCCCGGAAAAGGTGGAGGAGATACGGAAAAGGCTCCGGGCGGAGGGCATTGAGGCCGGGGTCCATGATCCCACGGTGCCCTGCGAGTTTGACGAAATGTGCACAAGGGTGGACTCGGACTACTGGCGCTCGGTGCTGCGCACGGAACTGGAGGCCTGGAAGAGGCATGAGCCCAACCGGGACGAGCGCTTCTGGCCCGACGGGAGAAGGCCGAAGGGGCCCAGAACGCTTCTGACTGCCGTGAAGGACGGACATATGGTGGGCTTTACGGGTCCCGTGGACATGCAGGAGAGCGGGCGGGGCTGGTTTACGGGCATCTGCACGGATCCCCTCTATGAGCGCAGGGGGATCGCCACGGTGCTCTTCAACCTCCTGATGCGTGCCTTTGTGGAGGAAGGGGCCCGGTTCTCCAGCCTGTTTACCGGGGTGGAGAATCACGCTCAGAAGATCTACCGCACCGCGGGGTTTGAGCCCCGGCGCTGCTTTGCCATCATGGACAGAAAAATCTAGCGGGAAAGGCGGAGGAGGATATGGCGACCATTATGGCCGTAGGCGCCCATACGGGGGACGCCCAGCTGACCATGGGGATGCTCCTGGCCAGGCATGCCATGGCGGGGGACCGGGTGGTGATCGTGGACCTGACCGCCGGGGAGCGTGGGGCTCCCAGGGGCCGGGATATCGCGGAATTCCGGGAATACAATGTGGAGTGCGCCGGGAAGTTCGCAAGGAAGATCGGAGGCGTATCCATTGTCCTGGACAGCCCCGACGGAGAGCTGGAGAAAACAAAAGAGAACGTGATGCGCCTTGCGGATCTCATGCGGGAATATCAGGTGAACGCCGTTCTGTCCCACTGGAAGATGAGCCTGCACAGGGACCATGTCATCGCCCATCAGCTGACGGATGACGCCATCTTCTACGCCTCCCTCCCCACCTTTGAGCGGCCCCTGCCCCCGGCGAAAATCCGCCGTTTCATGTACGCGGAGAACTGGGAGGACGAGGAGGGGTTTGTGCCCTATTACTGGTTTGACGTGACGGAGGCTTTCCCGGTGTGGAAGGAAGCGGTGAAGGAGCTGTGGCTCAGTGAGCACTCCCAGAGTTTCCCCTACCTGCGCTACTATGAGGCCCTGAGCATCACAAGGGGAGCCAGGATCGGGAAGGACCACGCCACATGCTTTGCGGCCGACGCCGGGCAGCGCCGGCAGATTCTGGACGGTCTTGTGTGAAAGGAGTCAGCATGCTGGAGGAAATGAAACGGCTGGGACAGCATCTGGTGATCGGCTTTGAGGGAATCGGGGTGCCGGAGAGCATCCGGAAGCTGGTGCGGGAAACCGGTGTGGGCAATATCATCCTGTTCCGCCGCAACCTGGAAAGTCTGGAGCAGACACGGCGCATGTGCATGGAGATCCGGAAGCTGATCCTGGAGGAGACGGGTCTTCCGCCCCTGATCATGCTGGATGAGGAGGGAGGCAGCGTATCCCGTCTGGCTCCTTTCCGGGGGCATATCCCTGCCGCCGCCGCCCTGGGGGCCACGAAGGACCCGGAATGGGCCCGGCGCATGGGGGCGCAGATCGGAAGGGAACTGCGGTATCTGGGAATCAACCTGAACCTGGCCCCGGTGATGGACACCTGCACCAATGTCCGGAACATCGTGTCCGGGAACCGCTGCTTCAGCAGCGATCCGGAGGAGGTGGCCCGCTTCGGCTGCGCCTTCATGGAGGGCGTACGCAGGTCCGGTGTGGGATCCTGCGTCAAGCATTTTCCCGGGGCCGGGGACACGGTGACGGATTCCCATCTGGAACTGTCCCGCACGGACATGTCCGAGGAGGAGATCCGCACAAAGGCCCTTCTGCCCTTCCGCGCGGCTGTGGCGCAGGGTGCGGAGGCCGTGATGACAGCCCATCTTCTGGTGCCCTCCATGGTCAGCCCCCTGGTGCCCGCCACCGTGAGCCGCACTTTTCTCACGGACATTCTCCGCAATGAGATGGGCTATGACGGGGTGGTGACCACGGATTCCCTGGAGATGCGGGGCGTGTCGGACATGTACAGTATTGAGGAAAGCACGGTCCTGGCCCTGAAGGCGGGGGCGGATATCGGCATGGTATGCCAGAATCCGGAGAAAACCCCCGGGATTCTGGAGAATGTCCGGAAGGCTCTTGAGGAGGGAAGGCTGAACCGGGAAGAGATGGACAGGAGCATGGCCCGCCTGAGGCGTCTCAAGCTGTCCCTCCCCGGACCGGAGGACGCCCCGGAGCCCGACTGGGCAGGGGACCGGGAGCGGAATACGGTGCCCGTCATGGAAAAGGCGGTCATTGCCCTTAAAGGCCCCGGGTTCCCGGGAGCGGATGAAAAGACCGGGTTTGCGGGGGAGGAGCAGAATCCCCTGTTCCGCATCGGGGACAAGGAAGGACTGAATGTGGCAAGAGTCCTGAGCGAGGAGGCGGGCGGGAAATACCTGGGGAGTCATCCGGCCGCTTCCGACTTTGAAGGGCTGACGGCCGCGGTTCTGTGCGTCAACCGTTTCAGCGACCCCGCCGCCCTTGCGGACCTTGCCCGGGAACTGGTCCGACGGGGCCTGAAGGTCATGGCCGTGTCCAATCATGTGCCCTATATGCTGGAGGGCTTTCCCAAAGAGGTTCAGGGTGTGGTGACCTGGCAGTGCAATGACATTGTCATGCCCCCGCTGCTCAGGATGATGCGGGAGGGAGTGAAGGCAGGGTCATGAAGGAAAATCCGAGCAGAACCTTCGTCACCGGAAGCCGGGGACTGGTGGGCCAGGCCCTGATGCGCGCCTTTCCGGACATGCAGAGAGCCCCTTCCCTGCGGGACTGGAGCGAAGACGGCGTGAAAAGGTGGCTGGAGGCAGCGGATGCGGAGGCAGTGATCCATACGGCCGCCATTTCGGATGTGGGCCAGTGCGAAAGGGACCCGGAAGCCTCCCTGCGGGCCAACGTCCTGCTTCCCCTGTGCCTTGCCCGGAACTGCGGGGAGCGGAAACTGGTCCTCTTCAGCTCCGACCAGGTCTACACCGGCACGGAAAGGGAAGGCCCGTACCGGGAAGGGGACGCAAGGCCCGCCAATACCTATGCAAGGCACAAGCTTGAGATGGAGGAGCGGGTCCTGGAGGCCTGCCCTCACGCGGTGATTCTCAGAGCCCAGTGGATGTACGACATGCCCGCCCAAAGGCGCACCTACATGCAGCTCGTCCTGGAAAACGAAGGGGAAATCCGGATGGGCAGACAGTTCCGGGGACTGACCTGGCTGCGGGAGCTGGCGGAGCATATGCCCGAAACCCTGTCCCTTCCGGGGGGCGTGTACAATTTCGGCAGTGAGACGAATCTTTCCATGGACCGGCTGACGGAGGGGCTTCTGCGCTTCCTGGGCCGGAAGGAGGCGGTGCTGCCGGCTCCTCCCGGGCACAACCTGTGGATGGACTGCGGAAAAATCCGGGCAATGGGCATTCATTTTCTCCCGGTGGAGGAAGCCCTGAAACGCTGCGCGATGGCGGCGGGACTGAAAAAGGAATGAAAAACCCCGGCTTTCCGTGAGGGGAAAGCCGGGGATTCTTATGCGTCGCCTTCCTGAAGGTCAATGAGGACTTTCATGCATTCCATGCGGTTTTCATCGATGAAGCGGTAGGCACGGGCGTAATCCCTGAAGGCGAAGTGGCGGGTCATGAGGGGACGGAGGCGGACGCGGCCGGATTCCACCAGGGAAATGGCCTCCAGGTAATCCTCATGGCGGTACATCATGGACGTGTTCAGATCCAGTTCATGGTCGTTGAGGACGGCCAGATCGGCTCTGGCCATGTCCGCGAAGACCGCCACCAGGATGATGGTGCTGCCCTTGCGGGCACAGTGAATCGCCTGGTTGATGGTGGTGTCGCAGCCGGCACAGTCGAAGATCACATCGGCCCTGTCCGGACCGAAAAAGCCGGTAATGGCCTCTTCCAGGTCCGTCTTCGCGGTATTCACCACCCGGTCGGCGCCGCACGCTTCCGCCAGCTCCAGCCTTCCCTCGCAGATGTCGGTGACCATGACCCGACGGGCGCCCAGGGCCTTCAGGGTCTGGGCAAGGAGAATGCCGATGGGCCCCGCTCCCAGAACCACCGCATCCGCCCCCGTCAGGTCCCCGTATCGGCGGGCGGCGTGGACCGTGACCGCCAGGGGCTCGATCATGGCGCCTTCATCATAGCTCATGCTGTCCGGAAGGGGCGTGACCCTGGAGGCGTCCACGGTAAAGAACTCACTGGCCATGCCAGTGGTCTGAAAACCCATGACCTTCAGGGACTGGCAGAGATTGTATCTGCCGTGACGGCAGGGCCAGCACTGACCGCAGACCACCTGGGGCTCCACGGTGACCTTCTGTCCCACCCGCAGTCCGGTGACCCCCTCCCCCAGGCGCTCAACCCGCGCGGATACCTCGTGCCCCTGGGTGACGGGGTAGGAGGTGAAGGGGTGCTTTCCGTGCCATACATGAATGTCAGACCCGCACACACCGATGCGCATCATTTTCAGCAGAACCTCGCCCTTCCCGGGCTCCCGGACCGGCTCGTCCCGGAAAACGATTCTGCCGGGCTCTGTCATGACTTGCTGAAGCATAGGACCTCCTGTGATGTTTTTCTCAGTTCATTGTATCAGCGGCCGGCCGGGGACGCAAGTCACCCGGTGACGGCTCATCCCGTGAAGCGGGGTCCGTCTGCGTCTGCGCGGGGGCGGAACAGGCGGGAGGCGGAAGGAGGCGTCCCGGGATGACAGCGAAACCGTTTACGGAAGAGCAGACGGCTGTCCCCGGAAGGAACCCGGACCCGCGGCAAGGTTCACGCAGGAATTCAGGGAAAAGCCTGTCAAATGAAAGGCCCGCCGTGGGCGGAAAACGTCTTCCGGTGAAGGGCAGGGTCGGAATGGATCAAGCGGTTATGCCAGGCTGCACCGGACGAGCCTGCCCCAACCCTTTTCCCCGACAAATCTGCCGTTTATGTATACGAGCCTTCCGCGGGAATATGTCCTGACGGGGTATCCGTGCAGCGTTATACCCTCCCAGATTGTATGGTCGCAGTCGGAATGCATTTTCTCATTTTTCTTCTTCATCCATTCTGAAATTCACCAAAACCTGTGACATAAAAGAACACCTCCTGCAACGATTCTGCCGTACCCGCTTCAATTTGACTGCATCGAGCACAGTTTCCTGCTGCAAGGGGAGCACTTTCTGCTTTGACCGTATGACTGATCCGTCCGTTACGGACAGGCACTTCTTGCATGATCATACCATAAAGCAGCCCGTGCGTAAAGATAATATACTTATAATATATTTACAGGAAAGAGTGAACACGGATATAGAGAACCTTTTCTCCCAAGGCTCCAGGGGTGAAAGTTCAAAGAGTTTCCTCTGCCTGCAACCTCCATCAGGCAGGAGCACCGTTCGTATTGTCACCTCTTTGCCGGACGAGACCAGAAGAAAGCATCGTCCGGAGCCTTTTTGATCAAGGTTCCCGGCATGGTGCACCCCTGGCGGAAAAGTGCACGGTGCACCAACGAGAGGGCTGCACCTCCGGAACGGAGCACCATTACGGTTCCGTTTCCGAATGTCAAAAATGTCGGAAGCCCGATGATCAAAGGTTCCTGGGGTTTCATACAATGAAATTCAGCTGGACATTTTGACCAGGCTGTCAGAACAAACGGTTCGAAACATCCAGCGACGAACCGTTCGGATCATCGGAACGGTTCACACCGACGGTCAGATCATTTGCCGGATTCATGAGTGGGCTTCATTGACCGAAAAAAAGACATCACCTGAGGAGCCACTCAGGTGATGCTGTCCTTCCGGAACATGATCGCTTTTCAGATGATCATGACATTGAAAGAAGGAGAACAGGGATGTCATGATTTCTTCGGGGTTCTCCGCATGATCTGCGTTTCTTTCAACCATGACCCGAAATCCGGAACGGTTCCGTTCCGGCGCTCATTTGCGGATCAGGTAGGCATACCAGTCGGAATAGAACGGATCGGAGAGGATGGTTCCTTCCATCGCCTCATTTTCGTCAGAACGGATGGCGCGTATCGTCTTGCGGAACTGACGGATCCGGGTTTCGTCCTCCTCGGAGAGGTCGTTGGTCAGGTTGGGGTGATCCCTGAGCAGGACGGACCAGGCCAGGGGATCCGTAAGGGTGTCGCGCTCCGCGTGGTTGCGCGCCCAGAAGATGACGTCCACCTGTCCCGTGGTCAGGGCCAGCAGGCGGGCACCGGAACTGACGCTCACGAACTCAATGTTCCTGCCGATCCGGCTGCTGATTTCGGAAAGAATATCGGTGCTGAATCCCGCGGGTTGCCCGTCCGGCGTGAAATAGTCCACCGGGGGCAGGTCACCCGTGATGCCGACCCGGATCGTTTCAGCACCTTCCACAGGTTTGGTCTCTACGGGGACGGGCTCTGTCTCCGGATCAAAGAACGCGTTGGCCACCTGGTTCTCCAGCAGTCGTGCGAAGGTTCCGTCTTCCCGCATCTCCCGCAGCGCGCCGTTGAAGAGATTCCTGAGTTCTTCATTAGCTTCCATGAACAGGAACGAGAAATCGACCGAGAACAAGGCGTCCATCAGGTTGAGCATCAGGACCCGGTTTTCCGTCTGCGGGTTGGAGGCGTTGAAGGAATCTCCGCCGTAGATGCTCAAATGATCATTCCGATGGGCGATGTACCGGCATACGCTGGAATAAAGCCCGGCGGCATAGATATCTCCGGATTCCAGCGCCATCAGCATGGAGGACAGATCGTCGAAATAAACGATCTCTTTTTCGCAGGAATACAGGTTTACCTCACCGGACGGCTCCGTCTGGCCGGAATCGGATCCGGTCAGGGCGGAGACTTTCTTCTCGATCTCCGCCAGGGACGCGGTGCGCTCCGAACTGTCCCCCTGCAGCCAGGTCAGTTCGCCCACCCGGACGGGCGTGCTCTCCGCGAAAGAAGCCGGAACGGCACCCAACAGGGAAATGCAAAGGACAGCGCTCAGGAAAAGACGAATGCATGCTTTCATAAAGGCCCTCCTTGTTTTTTTTTCAGTCTACCATACCCGCCTGAGAACGTAAAGTGGACATGGCCACCCGCCCTGTGGGATCGGTCACGTGAAGACATCCCCTGATGATTGCCGGTGGGAAGGCTGCCGTCAAACAAAGCGGACATGGGGGGATGCCGCTCTGACCGTTTTTCCCTCATCTGCTGCATATTTTATTCTTCCGCAGCTTTTTGCCGCGACCAGCGGTCAGCGCGTCCACAATGACCCCGCCGGTCATGGCTTTCTGGGATCCGGCTTCCTTCACGTTGTTCTTTCAACTGTCATCAACATTGCAGGGAAGAAATTGACATATCCGGGAACTTTGACCATCATCCGGAAGGGACGGAATGGATCTGCTTCAGGGAATATGAGATCGTGCGAGCAGGGCATTGGATCATGCGCTTTGAGCTGTCCGGTGACACCCTCACACCCGGCTGTTTGCATGATCAGCAGGCGCATCTGCGCCGCCGCCTGTTCGTTGATTCTGGCACGTCAGGTGCTCAGCCCGCCACTGGACAACCGTTCTCTGTACAGGGCTTTGCACTCCTTCCTGATGTACCGGAGATGCCACTGACCTCAAAATACCGACAGGCCTTTCTTCCTGAGCCGGCACTTTCAGGCAGGGGATGTAATCTTCGCCCGCAGTTCATACCATAATTCGCTGCTTCTGTCATCAATGGTCTTTTCCATTGTGAATTCCTCCTGTAAACGTTGATTTCCCGTGCGTCGTACCTAAAGAAATATCTAACATTATGAAAACAGAAGAAAACAACTGGTAATTATCTGGAAATATCGCGCTTTTATCGC
>CACYGY010000059.1:7418-28316 GCA_902774025.1 uncultured Eubacteriales bacterium | reverse complement strand
AGCGATCACGGTGCCGCCGGTGACGGAGACAATTCCGCTGGCCAGGATACCGCCTTTGGCGGTCACCGTGCCGCCGGTGATGGTAATGTCCTGAACCGTGTCGGCACGAATGCCATTCCTGCCCTCCGCGGTGACTTCTCCGCCTCTGATACGGGTGTTCCCGGTGATGCCGGTGCCAGTCCCGCTGCCTTTTGCCTCAATGGTGCCTCCGCAGATGGTGACCACCGCACTGGAACCGCCGATCCCCGGGGCGTTTTCCCCGCCCGTGACACGGACGGTACCGCCGTATATGTTCACGCCACCATCGTGGCCATTGTTCCCGCAGCCGATTCCTGAGGCGTTTTTCCCGCCGTTAACATTGATCGTACCGCCGTGAATGTTCACGGTACCGCCATTACTGCTTTCGCTGCCGCCGATACCCGCGCAGCCGTCATCGGTATTCCGGGGAACGGTCAGCTTTCCCGTCTGTCTTCCGGCGTCACTCTGAGCGTGGATGTTGAGCGTTGCCCCTGTGGTGTCGACCCCCTTTCCGGCGGTCAGGGTCATGCCGTCGATGAGAATCAGATTCGCTGTGCCGTTGACCTTGATACGGCTGGTGATCTCCATGCTTTCGCCCACCAGGTACCACCTGCCATCTTCAAGAGTGGTGGTGTCGGCGGTGAGAAAGGTATAGTTCTTACAGGCCTGATCGCCGGTCCTTTCCACCACCCTGTTCGCCGTGTCGTCCCAGGCCAGATAGGGGACAGGAACGGTGCTGTCGACCCTGACATGCGGTTTTGAGGAAGTGCTTCCGTGAATGACAGACCAGGTCCTGCCGTCTGTACTCTCCTCCCGCAATCCGCCGAGGACAGAACCGGAGACGGCGGGTACATTCGTGCCGCTGGTGACAGAGGCATTTCCACCATAGACGCGTATGGCTCCATTGACCCCGCAGCCACCGTTCACGGTGACGGAGCCACTTATGACGGTGATGTTCCCGTCCACGCAAAACTCACTCGGAGAATCGCTGTTGATGATGACATTCGCGTTTACAACGACAAGATGTGCACGGAGAGCATTTTTATCGGATTCTCCATTGATCATCAGCGTGCCGCCGCCTGTAACGGTCAAAGTATAATACAAGCCCTCCTGACTCAATATGCCCTTGGGGCAGGAAAACTGAGAGACGACATGGATCGTTAGGTCGGCTCCCAGAATGTAGGTTTGCTCAATTGATGGCGGAAGAGCGCTCGCTTCTGCCTGCGTGAACCACAGCGCTGCCAGGAACCCCAGCAGGATCCTCCAGATTCGAATCTTCGTCATGATCTGTCTTTGCCCTCTTCTCTCGTGTTTTTTCTGTCCGGATCAGCGTATGCAGGACCTCATCCGGAAAAGGAACACCGCTTTCATTCCGGTTGCGGTGGTTTCTTTTTTGGGCAGTGCTTTCTGCTTCCCGTCCGATCCGTGGCCGCAGAAGGCCATATTCCCTGCTGTCAGGCAGCTGATTCCGATCATGCATGCCCGGTCTTCGGATCTGTCTTTGGGAAAGGATCTGAACGGAACCATTTTATGGTAATCGAACGATCCCCGGGAAACAATGGCTCCTCTGTACGGATTCTGTGAGACCGCAGGGGTCCGTACCGGAAGAAAGAACTGCAAATCCCGGCAGGCCGTATTCTTCCGGCACTTCCCGTGACGATCGCCGTTCCCGGAAAGGGCAGGTCTCTTCCGGAGAAAAGGCAGTTCTCCCGTTTCAGAGGAGGATTCGGTCCCGCCGGAAATGGCTGCGTCTCTCCCAAACGCCGGGCGGCTGCACATTTTTATCCCCGAAGAAACCTGCCGGGGAATCAGACCGGTTTTTCGCGGCCCGCATCCCGTCATCCGTGACCGGAACAACGCCCGGATGCTCCTGTGGATTCCGTCCTCGCCCCACCGTCCCGGAACGGGAGATCAGATGACCTCATACCGGAAGGACGTGTACTTCAGGTTCGTTCCCTCATCGGTCTCATCCGGCAGCAGGGCTCTGGCGATGAACAGCGTTTCATCCTCCGCGTCCGTATGCTTCAGCCAGGCATAATCTCCGTCGATGCGGATGACCGTGTAATATTTCGTTTCCATCCTCTTCATGCTCCTTTCGTGGCCGGCTCCGGCCTCTCACATGTCCCGGAGGTCCGCTGAATTCCGCAGCGTATCTCCAGTCAGGCGGTAAACGGTCCATCCCTCCATGGGGACCGCGCCCAGGGACAGGTAAAAATCAATCCCCGGTCTGTTCCAGTCCAGACAGGACCATTCGAGCCTGCCGCATCCCCGTTTAACGGTCACCCGCGCCAGTTCCCGGATCAGGGCTTTCCCGTACCCTCTGCCCCTGTATTCCGGCAGGACAAAGAGATCCTCCAGGTAGATGCCGGATCGGCCCAGAAAGGTGGAGAAGTTGTGAAAGAACAGGGCAAACCCGACCTCCCGCCCGTCTTCGCAGACGAACAGGACCTCAGCCTTGCGCTTTTCAAAGATCCACCCCCGCAGTCCTTCCTCTGTGGCCACCACCTGGTCCGAAAGTTTCTCATAATCCGCAAGGGCACGGATGAACGTGAGAATCAGAGAAGAGTCTGATTCGGATGCGTAACGGATTGTCATGGAACCCTCTCCCTTCCCCTCTTTCCGGTGGACCGGATGGAGAACAGATCCGGCCTGTGTTTCGCTTCGGAAGGAAGGCCCGTGCCCTGCGGGCGAAAGGTCATCTGATCCCGTCACCGGCGCTTTTCCCCCGGCATTCCGGGCAGGGCCCTGTCCTCCGGAACCGTCTGAAGATACGTCTGTCTGAAACAATCTGATCCGGGGCGCCCAATCAAAGGAAGGAAATCCCTTCCGGGTTTGTGCCTCCCTCAGACGTCCCGGTTTCTTCCCTTCATCCATCCCGGCAGGCGGCCGGGAACGTGTCTGATTCCGGGACAGGGGAAGAAGGCCGGGGATGGGCATGCCGCCTGCCTTTCATTGATGATACCATGAAACACGGGAAAGCGGAACAGGGGGAAGACCTGAACGCCTCCGCTCCGGAAGCACGGGGCAACAGAGGAAAGAACAGGGAGCGACGGGGAAGGCGGCCGTTCCTTCCGGCAGGCTTTTTTTCTCAGGGGATGGAAAAAGGAAAGCAGTTTGTAGTATCATGCATTGACAGATTCCCCCGGCAGGTGAGAAGACGGAGAAGCGAGGGGGAAGACCATTCTGAAAAATGACGTATCGGGACAGTGAATCCGTGTCCTCCGGCCCGGGTTTCCCCATGCAGGCGGAATCAGGGAGAACCTTTCGCCTGATGGAGAGAGCAGGGAAATCAAGGGCCGTCACGGGGTATGCCGGAAGGAGCAGACGTCCTATGAAGGAATCATCCAGGACCGGGAACATGCAGCCCTATCTTTCTCCCCTGGCGGTCTGGGCCCTGTCTGTGGGCTCGGCCATCGGGTGGGGCTCCCTTGTGGTCACCAGCAGAAGCTATCTTTCCCAGTCGGGACCTCTGGGCTCCATTCTGGGTCTGCTGACCGGGTTTGTCATGATGTTGATGGTGGCCAGCCACTACCATTACCTGGCCAACCGCCATCCTGGGACCGGCGGGCTGTACAACTATGTCCGGCACATTTTCGGCTATGACCGCGCCTTCCTGGTGGCCTGGTTCATGTTCCTGGTCTATATTTCCATCTTCTGGGCCAATGCCACCAGCATCCCCCTGTTTGCCCGTTACTTCCTGCGGGGCGTGTTCCGGGTGGGGTATCTCTATACCATTTTCGGCTATGACGTCTATCTTGGGGAGACCCTGGTGACCCTTGCAGTCATCATGCTCATCGGCCTCATGTGCATCCGCAGCAAAAAGGGGACAGCACGCTGCATGGTGATCATGACGCTCCTGTTTACCGCAGGGATCACGGTGTGTTTTGTGATTTCCATGATCGGTCAGTACGACAGCGGCGGGACCATGGAGCCGGCCTTTGTACCCGACAAAAGCGCACTGCGGCAGGTGATCCGGATCGCCTTCATTTCTCCCTGGGCCTTCATCGGGTTTGAGAGCGTATCCCATTCCGCGGCTGAATACCGCTTCAGGCACAGCAGCATGTTTCGGGTTCTGGTCATATCCCTCATTGTCACCACGGCCCTGTACATTTTTGTCATTCTGCTGAGCATCACGGCCTATCCAGAGGGATGTGAAAACTGGCTGGATTACATCAGCCGCCTGGACGAGTTCGAGGGGATCGAGGGGCTGCCCGCCTTTTACGCAGCCCGTCACTACATGGGCCAGACGGGGATTTATATCCTGATGGCTTCTCTCATGTGCCTGGTGCTCACCAGCCTGATCGGTATGCTCCGCACCGTCAGCCGCCTGTGCTATGCCGTGGCCCAGGACGGGATTCTTTCCGGAAAATTCGCGCGCCTGAACAGCAAGCAGATTCCGGTCAATGCCATTTTACTGGTTCTGGCGGTTTCCATTCCCATTCCCTTCCTGGGCAGGACCGCCATCGGCTGGATCGTGGACACCACCACCATCGGCGCCACGATCCTCTACGGGTTCGCCTCCGCAGCGGTGTTCAAGGCTTCCGGACAGGACGGAAAGAAAAAGAACCGCCTGATCAGCGGCTTCTGCCTGGTGATTCTGGTCATTTTCATGGCGTATCTGCTTTTCCCCGCCCTTTTCGGGGATTATACCGTGGAGACGGAAACCTATGTGCTCATGACCGCCTGGTCCATCCTGGGCCTGCTCTTTTTCAACCGGGTTATCCGCAAGGACCACGCAAGGAACTTCGGCAGGGCCATTATTGTCTGGATTGCCCTGCTGGCCTTTATCGTAATGATGGCCATGACATGGACGGAACGGGTCAATGAGAGCAGGGCCGGGGTGATCATCGAGGAAATCCAGGGCTATATGGATCACCTGGAGGGGGCCGGGGCGGATGCGGGGGAGAATCGTGATTTCCTGAATACACAGCTGAGGCGCCTCAAAGACGCGGACAATACCAGCCTGATCGTGATCATGAGCCTTTTCGGCCTGTCCCTTCTTGTGATGCTGGTCAACTACAGGACCATGCACAAGTGGGAAAAGCATGCCAGGGACGAGCGGGACCAGGCCCGGACCGCCGCCTTCACGGATCCCATGACGGGAGTGAAGAGCAAGCACGCCTTCCTCCTGAAGCAGGAGGAATATGACAGGACCATCGGGGAGGGGACGGCGGGGGAATTTGCCGTGGCGGTCTGCGACGTGAACGGGCTGAAGATGATCAATGATACCCTGGGCCATAAGGCGGGGGATGAGTATATCCTCAGGGCGAGCCGGATGATCTGCGATATCTTCCAGCACAGCCCCGTGTACCGCACGGGCGGGGATGAGTTTGTGGTCCTTCTCGCCGGCCGGGACTACATCATCCGCAGGGAACTGCTTCTGACGCTGCATGACCGTTCCGTGGAGCATATCGGCAGGGGGGAAGTGGTCATCTCCGGCGGGTTTTCCGATTACAGGCCGGGAGAGGATCAGAACTTCCATGATGTGTTTGAGCGGGCGGATGCCCTGATGTATGAGGAAAAGAAACTTCTGAAAAGCATGGGTGCCCCGACCCGGGACAGCGCCGGGGGCGTGGAGAGAAAGGAGGATGGAGAGGTGGAGAAGACCGTTCTTCCCTGGGATATGGAATCGGACATTCCCCGCATACGGCGGAAACTCCTGATCGTGGAGGATGAGCAGATCAACCAGATGATCCTGGGGCAGATGATCGGGGAGGATTACGAGGTCCTGTACGCCTCCGACGGTCTGGAGGCGCTGGAGGAGGTCCGCCTGCACACGGAGGACCTGGCCATTGTCCTTCTGGATCTGCAGCTGCCGCAGATGAGCGGCATGGAAGTGCTGAAAATCATGAAGGAGGAGACGGAACTCCGGGAGATCCCCGTGATTGTCATGACCGCGGATCAGAGCACGGAGGTTGAGTGTCTCAAAGCCGGGGCGATTGACTTCATTCCCAAACCCTATCCATCTCCGGAAGTCATTCAGGCCCGGGTCAGCCGGTGCGTGGAGCTTTCCGAAAAGCGGAACATCATCCAGTCCACCCAGAGGGACGCGCTGACGGGTCTGTTCAACCAGGACTATTTCTTCCGCTATGTGCACATGTACGACCAGCACAGCGCCGATATCCCCATGGACGCGATTGTGCTGGACATCAATCATTTCCACATGATCAACGAGCGCTACGGGAGGGCCTACGGGGACAGGGTGCTTGCCCGCCTGGGCGGGCGCATCCGCCAGGTGACCCGGGAAATCGGCGGGGTGGGCTGCCGCCGCGGGGCGGATACTTTCCTCATCTACTGCCCCCACAGGGAGGAGTATGCCAGTATCCTGGACAGGGTTTCCGCGGATAACGAGGAAGAGTCCGGGGAGGAAAACCGCGTGCGGCTCCGCCTGGGCGTTTACGCCCGGGTGGACAGGAAGCTGGAGATCGAGCGCCGGTTTGACCATGCACGGATGGCTGCGAACACGGTCAGGAGCGGTTATCTGAAGGCCATCGGAATCTATGACATGGAAATGCATGAATCGGAGCTCTACCGGGAGCGGCTTCTGGAGGATTTCAGGCCGTCTCTGGAGAGCGGGCGCTTCATGGTTTACTTCCAGCCCAAGTTTGATATCCGTCCCGACACCCCCGTTCTGGCCAGTGCCGAGGCCCTGGTGCGGTGGGACCATCCCCAGCTTGGCATGATCAGCCCCGGCGTGTTCATTCCTCTGCTGGAGGACAACGGCCTGATTCTGGAACTGGACAGGTTCGTATGGCGGGAGACCGCGGCCTGGATCCGGAAGTGGAAGGACCGTTTCGGCTGGTCCGTGCCCGTGTCGGTGAACGTATCCCGGATTGACATGCTCTCGCCGGATCTGAAGAACATCTTCCGGGGCATTCTTGAGGAAAGCGGAATCCGCGCGGAGGATCTGCTGCTGGAGATCACGGAATCGGCCTATACGGGGGACGCGGACCAGGTGATTTCCACCGCCAGGGAGCTCAGGGGCGTGGGCATGGGCTTCCGCATTGAGATGGATGACTTCGGCACGGGCTATTCCTCCCTGGGCATGCTCACCAGCCTTCCCATTGACGCCCTGAAGCTGGATATGAGCTTTGTCCGCAGTGCCTTCGGGGAGACCCGGGATGTGCGCATGATTGAGATGATCATCGATATTGCCGACTATCTTCGGGTGCCGGTGGTGGCAGAGGGCGTGGAAACGGAGGAACAGTATCTGGTCCTGAAGGCCATGGGCTGCGACCTGGTGCAGGGATACTACTTCTCCAGACCCGTCCCCCCTGAGGCCTTTGAACAGTTCCTGAAGGAAAAGCGGGAGGAGAAGGACGCGGAGGGCGGAGAGAGACGGAAGACCTTCGTGAGCATCTCCGGAGCGTTTTCCGGTGATTTCGAAACCATTTTCCATATAGACGCCGTCACCGGCTTCTATCTGGAGTTCCTCACGGGCCGGGGCAGGGAGATGGAAATCCATTCCGGCTGCGCTGACTTCTATACGGAGGCCATGGAAAGACTGCTCCGGGACGTTCCCGATCCGGATGCCCGCGCCCTGAGGGAGGCACTGGAAAGGACGAAGATGATCCGCATGGCGGAGCGGGGGGAAAGCCTTGAGATCCCCTTCCTCCGGGAAAGGGACGGTCAGCAGGTCCGCTTCGCGCTGCAGACGGTCCGGACCCGGGAAAGCGACCACCGCCACATCGTTCTGGGGGTGAGGAAACTCTGAGGGAAACAGGCGCCGGGTTTTCCCGGTCCTCTGGATACAATGGGGAAGGGCATTGACGGGCAAAGCACTTTTCCGGTAGAATCGGTTTAGACAACGCGGGACGAAGCCCCCTGCTTCGAAGAACAAAGCAACATGAGGAGGATCTGACATGCTCAAGAAAGTACTCTCTTTTCTGGTGTGCGCACTCTTCGTGCTCACATCCGCCGTTTCCCTGGCTGAGGACGGGACCTTTACCGGCACGGCGGATGGGTTCGGCGGAACGATCACCGTGGAGGTCACCGTAAAGGACGGTGTGATCACGGACCTTGAGGTGCACGGCGAGAAGGAAACCCCCGAGATCGGCGGGGCGGCCCTGGAGACCCTGATCGCTGCCATCCTGGAGGAAGGCAGTGCGGAAGATGTGGAAGCGGTGACCGGCGCCACATGGACCAGCAAGGGCGTTTTTGCCGCCGTGCTCAACGCACTGGGCCTTGAAACAGAGGAAGCCGGGGAGGCTGCGGAAGCCTCTGCGGTGTCCTCCCTGAATCACGGTCTGGGCGTGGTGGTGACCCCCCGTCTGGGCCCGGGCAGGGACGATCTGGATGTGCCCGTGTATTCCTTCAACGTGGTGATGGCCTACGTTCTGACCGACGATGAGCAGCGCGTTGTGGACATGGAAGCGGACATTCTGGAAATCATCACTCCCAACCATGACGGCGCCGAGGACAACGTCCTGGCGGGATGGCCTGGGGCAAAGTACAACAATGACGAGGATGCGGACGGCGCGGTGGACGGCACCTTCGAGCAGACCGAAGAGAACTTTACCGAAAACCTGCCCGAATGGAAGACCAAGAGACAACTGGGCAGCGCCTACAAGATGAACAGCGGCACCTGGGAGCAGGAGATGGACATTTTCGAAGCCTTCTTCAGAGGGAAGACCCTGGAGGAGATCGAGACGTTCTTTGAAAAGCACTGCTCCGACCGCAACGGCCGTCCCATCTTTGAGGGCACCACCAATGAGCAGGATCTGGCCAAGTGGAACGCCCTGACCGGGGAGGAAAAGGCGGAGATGGACGCCCTCACCGGAGCCACCATGTCCCTGTCCGACGCTCACGGCGACCTGCTGGGCGCCATCCGGAAGGCCATGAACGGTCAGGAACCGGTGGATGCGGATCAGGCGGTGGCATGCCTCGGCCTGGGCACGGTGGTGACCCCCCGTCTGGGCCCCGGCAAAGACGATCAGGATGTGCCCGTGTACTCCTTCAATGTGGTGATGGCCGGCGCGCTCTTTGACGCGGAAGCCAGGGCCGTGGCCGTGAAGGAGGACATCCTGGAGATCATCACCCCCAACCATGACAGCGCGGAGGACAACGTGTTCATCGGCTGGCCGGGCCAGACCTACAACAGCGACGATGACGGCGACGGCAAGGTGGACGGAATCGCGGAGCAGACCGAGGAATCCTTCACCGGAATGCTGCCTCTGTTCCGCACCAAGCGGGAGCTGGGAAATCTCTACAAGATGAACAGCGGCACATGGGCGCAGGAGATGGACATCTTTGAGCGCTTCTTTGCCGGAAAGACCCTGGAGGAGATTCAGGCCTTCATGGCGGTCCATGCTTCAAGCCGCAACGGCCGTGTCATCTTTGAGGGCAATACCAACGAAACGGACCTGGCCAAGTGGAATGCGCTGACGGATGAGGAGAAAGCGGAAGTGGACGCCCTCACCGGCGCCACCATGTCCCTGACGGACGCCCACGGAAATCTTCTGGGGGCTCTGGAAAAGGCTCTTGAGAATGCCCGGGTGAGCTTCATCACCGTGGGACAGGACTGATTCCCCTTTGAACTGAGGGAACGGAAAACCAAATGAAGACGGGAGCGGGCGCACAGACGTCCGTCTCCTGTTTTTTTCCTGAATTCTCCTGTTCCTTCACTGTTTCCATGATTGACTTTCCCGTTCATAGCGTATAGGATGAACGTCAATGCCGAATCCGGCAGGTAAAAGGAAAGGGGAATTCGCGCCGCAGTCAAAGGCGCGGGAAAGGCATCATGAAACGTTTGCTGATAGGGAACGAGGCGGTGGCCTGGGGACTGTATCATGGCGGACTGGGTCTGATCAGCAGTTATCCGGGAACACCCTCCACGGAGATCACGGAGTTTCTGTCCAGGCATGACGATATCCACACGGAGTGGGCCCCCAACGAGAAAGTGGCCTGTGAGACGGCCTTCGGCGCCAGTCTGGCGGGCATGCGCTCCGCCTGCGCCATGAAGCATGTAGGGCTGAATGTGGCGGCGGATCCGCTGTTTACCCTGAGCTATACGGGGGTGACCGGAGGCATGGTGATCTGCGTCGCGGACGATCCGGCCATGCACTCCTCCCAGAACGAACAGGACTCCAGACACTATGCCATTGCCGCGAAGGTGCCCATGCTGGAGCCTTCCGACAGCCGGGAAGCCTATGCGTTTGCCCGCTCTGCCTTTGAGCTGAGCGAAAAATATGACACGCCGGTGCTGCTGAGAATGTGCACCCGCATTGCCCACAGCCAGTGCGTGGTGGAAATGGGGGAGCGGGAGGAAACGCCCCTGAAGCCCTATGTGAAGCAGCCCCAGAAGTACATCATGATGCCCGCCTATGCCAGGGCCCGTCATCCCATGGTGGAAAAGCGCACGGAAGCGCTGCGGGCCCTTGCGGAGGACTGCCCCTACAATACCCTGGAGGACCGGGGCAGTGAGATCGGCATCATCACCAGCGGCTGCGCCTATCTCTATGTGAAGGAAGTTTTCGGGGACAGCGTCAGCATCCTGAAGATCGGCATGCCCAATCCGCTGCCGGAGAAGATGATCCGGGATTTCGCCGGAAAGGTCAGAAGGCTCTATGTCATTGAGGAACTGGACCCTGTCATGGAAAACCATGTCCGGTCCCTGGGCATCCCCTGCCGCGGCAAGGAGCTGTTCAGTCCCATCGGGGAGTTCAGCCAGAAGACCATTCGGGAGGCCTTCCTCCGGGAGGGCGTGGATGTGGGGGAACTGCCTCACGCTCAGGGCACGGCGCCTCAGGTGCCGGCCAGACCGCCCATGATGTGCGCCGGCTGTCCCCACAGGGGCATGTTCTACACGCTGGCCAGACATCATATCACCGTGCTGGGGGATATCGGCTGCTATACCCTGGGGGCGGTGGCGCCTCTGAACGCACTGGACTCCACTCTTTGCATGGGGGCCAGCATCAGCGGCATTCACGGCTTCAATGCCGCGCGGGGGAAGGAGACGGAAGGAAAGACCGTGGCGGTCATCGGCGACTCCACCTTCATGCACAGCGGCATGACGGGCCTGGTGAATGTGGCCTACAACGCCACCAACTCCACCGTCATCATTCTGGATAATTCCATCACCGGCATGACGGGACATCAGCAGAACCCCACCACCGGTTACAACATCAAGGGAGACCCGGCGGCGAAGGTGGATCTGGAAGCCCTGTGCCATGCCCTTGGCATCAACAGGGTCCGGGTGGTGGATCCGTACGACCTGAAGCAGTGCGAGGAGGCCGTGACGGAGGAGCTGGCCGTGGAGGAGCCCAGCGTGATCATTTCCCGCAGGCCCTGTGTGCTGCTCAAGTATGTCAGGCCGAAGCGGCCCCTCACGGTGGAGTCGGAGAAGTGCCGTTCCTGCCGCAGGTGCATGAATCTGGGCTGCCCGGCCATCAGCATGAAGAACGGACGCGCCCGGATCGACAGCACCCTCTGCGTTGGATGCGGCGTGTGTGAGCAGCTGTGCGCCTTCGGCGCCATCGGAGGTGAAGAGGCATGAGCGTGAAGAGTGTGATGATCGTGGGCGTGGGCGGCCAGGGGAGTCTCCTGGCCAGCCGTCTGCTGGGCAATCTCCTGACGGAGGAAGGCTATGACGTGAAGGTCAGCGAAGTGCACGGCATGAGCCAGCGTGGCGGCAGCGTCGTAACCTACGTGCGCTTCGGCGAAAAGGTGTATTCTCCCATTGTCACGGAAGGGGAATGCGATTACATCATCAGCTTTGAGAAGCTTGAGGCCGCCCGGTACGCCGGGTGCCTGCGCAGGGGCGGAAAGATCATTGTCAATACCCAGGAGATTGATCCCATGCCCGTGATCACCGGCGCGGCGGAATATCCCACGGACGTGCTGGAGGATCTGAAGGCGCAGGGTTTCTGCATTGATGATTTCGACGCACTGACCCCGGCGGAGGAGGCGGGCAGTGCCAAAGCCGTGAACCTTGTGCTCATGGGACGCTTTGCCGCCTGTCTGAATATTTCAAAGGAGAAATGGGCCGCCGCCATGGAGCGGACGATCCCCCCGAAATACCTGGAGATGAACCGGAAAGCCTTCGAAGCGGGCTACTCGGGGACCTGACGGGCCGGGTGAATGAAGATACAGACATGCAGGGGAGGGAGGGTCCCCTCTCCGGACCCCTGTTTGTATACAGGATACAGGACATGAAAGGATGAGGCTGAGATGCGATACTTTCAGGAGAAAATCGAGACCATGCCTCTGGAGGAAATCCGGAAGATTCAGAGTGAGAAGCTGGTCAGACAGGTCAGGCATGTGTACGAGCATGTCAGGTGCTACAGGGAGAGAATGGATGAGATGGGCGTAAAGCCCGAGGACATCCACGGCATTGATGACCTTCGGAAGCTTCCCTTCCTCACCAAGGACGATCTCAGGGACAACTATCCCTTTGGCCTGCTGGCAGTGCCGAAGAAGGACTGCGTGCGGATTCAGTCCACCTCAGGCACCACGGGACGCCGGGTGGTGGCTTTCTACACCCAGCATGACGTGGACCTGTGGGAGGAGTGCTGCGCCAGGGCTCTGGTGGCCGCGGGCGCCACGAGCGATGATGTGTGCCAGGTGTCCTACGGCTACGGCCTGTTCACCGGCGGTCCCGGACTCAACGGCGGCAGCCACAAGCTGGGCTGTCTGACGCTGCCCATGTCCTCGGGGAACACGGACCGGCAGATCCAGTTCATGATGGATCTGGGGGCCACCGTGCTCTGCTGCACCCCCTCCTACGCCGCCTATATCGGTGAGAGTCTGAAGGAACGGGGAATTGCACCGGAAGACAATCCCCTGAAGGCCGGCATCTTCGGCGCTGAGCCCTGGACGGAGGAAATGCGCCAGGGTATCCAGAAAGCCCTGGGCATCAAAGCCTATGACATCTACGGCCTGACGGAAATCTCCGGCCCCGGCGTCTCCTTCGAGTGTGAGGAGCAGCAGGGCATGCACATCAATGAGGACCACTTCGTGGCGGAAATCATTGATCCGGACACCGGAGAGGTGCTGCCGGAGGGCAGCAAGGGCGAACTGGTTTTCACGTGCCTGGACAAGGAAGCTTTCCCGCTCCTGCGCTACAGGACCCGGGACATCTGCGTGCTGAGCCGGAAAAAGTGCTCCTGCGGCCGGACCTTCATGCGCATGACCAAGCCCATGGGCCGCAGTGACGACATGCTCATCATCCGCGGCGTCAACGTGTTCCCCAGCCAGATCGAGACGGTGCTTCTGAAGGAAGGCTATGCGCCTAACTACCAGATCATCGTGGACCGGGCCAACAATACCGATGTGTTTGACATTATGGTGGAAATGGACGATGATATGTTCGCCGACACCGTTGCGGGCATCACCAGGCGGGAGAAGGCTCTGGCCACCGCCATGAAGTCCATGCTGGGCATCAACCCGGCGATTCACCTGGTGGCGCCCAGATCCATCCAGCGCAGTGAGGGCAAGGCCGTGCGGGTGATCGACAAGCGGAAACTCACCAGCGACAGACAGTGGAAAGGATGAGCGAAATGGCACTGAAACAGCTTTCAGTCTTTGTGGACAACACATCCGGTGCCCTGGCGGACATCACGTCCATTCTGGCTCAGGCGGAGGTGAACCTGAGGGCGCTGAGCATTGCGGACACGGAACACTTCGGCATCCTGCGGATGATCGTCAGTGACAATGACCTGGCCACCTCCGTTCTGAAGGAACACAACTATGCGGTGAAGGAAACCCAGGTGGTGGGCGTGAAGATCGGTGACGCTCCCGGCAGACTGGCCGCTGTCCTGACGGTGCTCAAGGACGCGGGGATCAACCTGGAATACCTCTATGCCTTCTGCGCCCGGACCGAGCGGCATGCCTACATGGTCATCCGGGTGGCGGACAATGAGAAGGCGGAAAAGGTTCTCACGGAAGCGGGCTTCCACATGATCACGGACAGCGATGTGCTGAAGCTCTGAGACCACAAAGTGAAAAAAGCGGTCCCGCGGGTACTGCCCGCGGGACCGTTTTATGTTGCAGTCTATTTTTCCACCATCTTCAGCAGCCTCATCTTTTTCTTTCCGGCCTTTCCGGAATAGGGATGTTCCCGGAGGGAGAGATTCCAGAAGGTGCGGCCTGTCAGAACCGTGGAGGGATGGGAGAATTCCCGGAAGCCCCATTCCCCGTGATAGGCGCCCATGCCGGAGTGTCCGGTGCCGTTGAAGGGCACGCCGGGGACCATCAGGTGAAGGCAGACCTCGTTGATGCAGCCTCCGCCGTACTGTTGCGTGGTCATGACCTTCCGCGCCCATCTCCGGTCGGAGGTAAAGACATACAGGGCCAGGGGATGCTCTCTCCGGGCAATGGTTTCCATGAGCAGGTCCGCTTCACCGTCCCGGAAGGGCACCACGGGCAGAAGGGGACAGAAGAGTTCCTGCCGGACAATGTCCTCCTCCATGTCCACGGGATAGAGGAGGGTGGGCGCGAACCGCTGATTTTCCGGATTCCCGCTTCCCCCGAAGATAATCCGGTCCCGGTACCTTTCCGCAAGAGAACAGCAGCGCTCATAGGCGGCGGGGGAGATCAGGCGGGGATACTCCGGGTTTTCCTCCGGATGTTCGCCGATCTGCCGCGTGAATTCCCGCTTCAGCGCCTCCAGAAAAGGCTCCGCCACTTCCCGCGCCACGGCAATCTGATTGATGTTGATGCAGACCTGTCCCGCGTTGAGGAGTTTCATGAAGGCGATCTTCCGGGCGGCGTCCTGCAGGTCTGCGTCCCTGCGGACAATGCAGAAGTTTCCCGTTTCGCCGCCCAGTTCCAGGGCCACCGGGGTGAGATGCCTGGCGGCCTGGGTGAGCACATGGCCTGCCACGGCGGGGGAACCGGTGTAGAAGATCTTGTCAAAGCGCTCCTGCAGGCACATATCCGCCACGTCATGTCCGCCGTCCAGAAGGGCGACCAGGGATTCCGGGAAGACCTCCCTCAGCATGTCCCCCATGGCCCGGGTGCTGGCGGGCGACTTGGAACTGGCCTTGATCACCGCCGTGTTTCCGGCGCTGAGGCTGGCGGCCAGAGGACCGAGGGTCAGGAGTACGGGAAAATTGAAGGGACTGATGATCAGGGAAACGCCGTAGGGCATTTTGTAGACCCGTGTGACGGCGCTGGGAAAGCACATGAGGCCGCTGTAATGGGTTTCGGGCCGGGCCCATCTCCGCAGTTTCCGGAGGATTTCATTGATTTCCGCGATGACGGGACCGATATCGCACAGATAGGATTCCATGGGACTTTTTCCCAGATCCTCCAGAAGGGCGGACTCAAGCGCCTCCCGGTGGTCCAGGACAGCCTGCTTCAGCTTTTTCAGCGTCCGGATCCTCCATGACACGTCCAGGGTGGCGCCTGTGCGGAAAAAGGCTCTCTGGGCGGATACAAGGGCATGAACCGATGCCTGGGTGTGTTCCATGATCAGGACTTCCTTCCCGTCTTTTCTCCCGGGGATGATAGCACATCCGGGAATGGATGGGAACGGTGGGATTGACGGAGGCGGAGACTGACCGTAGAATACGGCAAAGGCGGACCGGAAGCGTGAGCGGGAAAGAGAGCGGGATGAAGGATATGAAATTTGAGTTTGAACAGGGCGAGGTGTGGTGGGGCGGCACCAGCGCCAACAGCCGTTACCCTCTGGGGGTGTCCGACAGGTGGACGGAGGATCTCATCACCGCCTCAACCTCCCCCAGCAATCAGGCCATGCCCCTTTACCTGTCCAGCCACGGACGGATTCTGTGGGGGAAGGAACCCTTCCGGGTGACCTTCGGGGACGGGATGATCCGGACGGAAGGGGGAGAGGCGGAACTGAGCCGGGGAGGGGATACCCTGAGGGAAGCCTTTCTCTCTGCTCAGGCGGCCCATTTTCCATGTGACGGACGGGAGCTTCCGGAGGATTTTTTCCGGCATCCCCAGCTCAATACCTGGATGGAGTTCACCTATGATGTGGATCAGCGGTGTGTCATGGACTTTGCCCGGCAGTGGCTGGAAAACGGATATGAGCCCGGGATTTTTATCATTGACGGGGGATGGCAGAAACGTTACGGCACATGGGCCTTCGATCCCGCCCGTTTCCCGGATCCCCGGGGGATGGTCCGGCAGCTTCACACCATGGGCTTCAGGGTGCTGCTCTGGATCGTGCCCTATGTGAGCGCTGACGGGCCGGAATATGTGCGTTCTCTTCTGCCCGTGCCGGGGTCGGATCCCGAAGCCGCCCGTCACCTGTACGTGCGTACGGACAGGGGCGAGGTGGGGATTTTTTCCTGGTGGGACGGATACAGCGCCCTTCTGGACATGAGGGACGGGTATAACCGGGATTTTCTCAACAGGCAGCTCACGAGCCTGACGGAGGAAGTGGGGATTGACGGGTTCAAGTTTGACGGCGGCTCCGTGATCGGGTACTCCCGGGCCAGTCTGAAAAACGGCGACCTGCCCCCGGGTGTTACGCCCCACGCCCTCAACCTTGCGTGGAACGAATTCGGATCGGCCTGTGAATGGCATGAGTACAAGGATACCTATGGCCGGGGCGGCAGGAACACCATTCAGCGGCTGAGGGACAAATGGCACAGGTGGGACGGGGACGGACTGGGCGCCCTGATTCCCTGTGCCGTCAATGCGGGTCTCATGGGTTATCCCTTCATCTGTCCGGACATGATCGGCGGGGGAGAGTGGCGCATCCGGCACGAAACGGACTTCCGTGTGGATGAGGAACTCTTTGTGCGCATGGCCCAGTGCTCCGCACTGTTTCCCATGATGCAGTTTTCATGGGCGCCCTGGCGGGCCCTGAGTCCGAAGAATGCCCGGCTGTGCCTGGAGGCAGCAAGGCTGAGGGAAAAGCTGGTGAGTGAAATCCTGAAGGTGGTCAGGGCTTCCAGGGTGACAGGGGAGCCTGTCATCCGTGCCCTGGAGTACGAATGCCCCCGGCAGGGACTGGAGGGTGTGCGTGACGAATTCATGGTGGGCAGGGATCTTCTGGTGGCTCCTGTGGTGGAAAAGGGGGCGGAAGCAAGGCATGTCTGTTTCCCCGCGGGACGGTGGCGGGGTGCGGACGGCAGGGTGTATGAAGGACTTACTGTCCACAGAGTGTCCGCGCCGCTGGATACGCTGCCCTGGTTTGCAAGAGTCTGAAGGGAAGGGCTTTTGTTTGACGGTTCAGACAGTAGAGGGACCATCCGCGGAATCTGCGGATGGTTTTTCAATACGCCCGGATTCCGACGCAGACATGCACCGGAGGAAAAGGACATGCTCCGGATGCCTCCGGACGGGGAACGGATATTTCCCGGTGCAGCCTCCGTGCATGCGCCCGAGTGCGTCATGAAACGCCTGATTTTCACGGGAAAGTCTTCCTGGCCTTGACGGGTTCTCTGCCGCATTTTACGGTGCCGGTCAGGAAGCCGGAGGACCGGGCCGGTTCCGTCAGATCCTTTCCGGACGCAGGCTGCACAACAGGAAAACGCTGCCGGGGATCAGAAACCCGGCAGGCGGTATCCATTTCCGGTCGCGGACAGGAGGCGGGAACCCGGGGAAACCCGATGGGACCGACCGCTATCCCCTCCAATGGCCCCGGGCCGGAACTTTCTTCGTCTCCGCTGTTCCGTATGACCTCACAGATGGCTTTTTCCCACGGGCAGGAAAAATCTCCCGTGGCCATTCTCCATAAAGCTTTCTGCTGCAGTGCGGCCGTCCGGCCACGTTTTTTTTCGCTGAAGCCTCCTGCCGGTGGTCAGTTCACGGATCCCGGGCAGGCCGGGCGGATGAAGTCAAAAACAGAACCTGTCCGCTGAACGTGCATGCCGCCGGGGAAGCGGCATAGATCATTCTCCTGAGGCATTGGTCTGCCGGAACAGGCTAGGGGAACTGCCATAGGCTTTCCTGAACAGGCTGGAAAAATACGACTGGTTCTCCAGCCCCACGTCATGAGCAATAGCGGAAATCGGTTTTGCGGTTTCGATCAGCAGCCGTTTTGCTTCTTCCAGGCGCAGGGCGGTCACGTATTCCGAAAAGGTCTGCTGCGTCTGAGCCTTGAAAACCCGCCCCAGATAGCTGGCGGACAGTCCCACTGTATCCGCGGCGGACTGCAGGCTCAGCATGGGATCGGGATAGTTCGCCTGCACGAATGCGCACACTTCCTGAATCAGGTGGAGATTCCGCGGCCCCTGACCCCGCTCGGCCGCAGCCTGCAGGGAGCGATCCAGACAGGCGGAAATGAGATGCATCAGTTCATTCCATTCCGGAGCTGCGGGAACAGCGCTCAGCAGCGCGTCCTCATCCGTGTGATCCCCCGGGTTCAGGCGCGCGGACAGCACGGTCAGCACATCGGCGGCAGCCTGGCGGGCCTGCCGGGGCGGACGCTGGCGCAGCAGGGTGAAGAACTCTTCCCGGGTGCGCAGCAAAGCATCGCCGTCGCCCTCCCGGATAACCGCGGAAAATCGCTGGACCCAGTAGTCTTTGCGAATTTCGGCAGGGGTCTGCCAGTCGCGGATGACCGGAGCGGTCAGTACGCTCCGGGACTGGTCGAAAAAGGTGTATTGACTGATCATCTGGGCCTCGGCATAGGCGTCATGAATGCGTTCCGGTGTGGTTACCGGTCCGCTCACCGAGGCAAAGGCCAGACAGTGAAAATGATCCCGGCACCAGGCACAGGCGTTTTCCAGGATCAGCAGGATCTCCTCCGACAGCTGAGCATCGGACAGGCACAGGATCATCACTGCGTTGGTGGACCAGGCTGCCGTTTCGCAGGGACAGGCCTCCTGGATCATCATGGCGGCGATATTGCCTGCTGCCACGATCAGCTGGTCGCTGTCTGCAGTGTCCTCCGGCAGGTCGGACAGCTTGAGCGTGACCACGCAGAAGGCACGTGCACCATTCAGCGGCGTATCCTGGCCCGCAATGTTCACGGGAATGCCAAACAGCAGGTGCTGCACCATGGTCAGGTGCATGGTCTTTTTCAGTTCCGCGTGATCCTGTTGGATCAGATTGATTTTCCGGGCCACTGCCTCGATCTCGTTGGGAGCATCCAGCGGCTCGTCCGGAATCATGCGGTCCACAAGGGCCCGGATGGGACGGTAGACCCGGCGGGAGGACAGGAAGGCGGCCGCCAGTCCACCCGCCAGTACCAGCAGAAAGCCCGCTATGACCAGCCGGATGATGCCGCCGAACCGGGACAGCAGGCCGGAGGCGGGCATGGTGCTGACCACGATCCAGTCCTTGTCCGAAAGATGCTGCCAGGTGATCAGCTGCTCGCGTCCGTTTTCTTTCCATAAAAAGGAGCCCTGCTGATCCTCCGACTGGAGGATGCGGGGGAAATAACCGTTATCCGCGTAGCTGGACAGAAAGGCTTCCTCCGAGGTGGCAGAGGCCACGGTGCCGCTGCTGTCGATGATGACGGTGGAGGCATCCGCGGCGACATCGGTAAACTGCAGCAGCGACTGCAGATGCTTCTGGTCAATGTCGATGATGATGCCGCAGGCGCCTGAACGCAGGGGGTAGACCATGCTGAGAACAGGCAGGTTCTGATAGCGAAAGCTGGGGGCGGATATAATACGGGCTTTCCATACCACGCGGCTCTTGTCGGCATGCTCCCGGAAGAAGGCCAGGTCATCCCCGTAATTCAGGGTGCTGGCGCTCTGAGCGGCATTTGCGTTCACCAGCGTAATATTTTTAATGAAGGAATACAGCGCCTTGTACCTGGCCAGCACCTGCCCCGCATGGTATTTGACGATCTTGTCATCGCTGCGCTGGGTCAGGAAGGCCAGGGCGTCGCTGTTGGTGTAGATGGCGGAGGCCAGGGATTCCATTTCCTCCCACAGAAGATCGGTCCCGTACACGCGCTGGCTCATCATCACCTGGGAATAGGAGGTGAGCTGACTGGCGCTGTACATGCTGTATACCCGGGCCAGCAGCAGACTGACCAGAAGCATCATCCCGATCACCAGCGCAATGAAGGACAGCAATATGCGGCGGTATACCCTGTAGCGGAACAGCTGCCGCGCCGCGGCAAATTGGGCGGGAAAGCGTTTCATGTGCGCCTCCATATTCGTCAGGTTGAACGGACGGATAGCCCGTATTTTACCTCTTTCACAGGGGACGGTAAAGTGAAATCGCGCTTTTTTGATAGTCATAACGCGAAATTGATAGATGAAACAGTGGCAAAAGACGCCGAATTGAACATGATCGCGCCCATTTTGGATTGCGGTCCGATCGGACTGCCGATAAGATGGAACCACGCAGAACGAGTTGCCAGATTCTCTTCTACTGCATCCGGGAGGTGCCGAAATGAGCTTGCCCCCTGTACGGAAAACCGCAGGGAAGAAGTATACCCTGTGGACGGATATCCGAAAAAACCCATTCTCCTACGGGCTGTTGCTGCCGGCCATGCTGTTTGTTTTCATATTCGGATATCTGACCTATCCCTATATGATCATCGCCTTCAAGAAGTTCAATTATCAGCTGGGCATCTGGGGCAGCGAATGGGCGGGCATTGACAATTTCGTGTTCTTTTTCAAAAGCACGGTGGCAGCCCGCGTGATCTGGAACACACTGTATCTGAACCTGCTTTTCATCCTCACCGGCACGGCCATGTCGGTGGCCCTGGCCGTCATGCTCAATGAAATCCGCCTGCGGATGTTCGTCCGCGTATCGCAGACGTTCATGCTGCTGCCCTATTACCTCAGCTGGGTTGTCATCGCCTACATGCTGCAGGCTGTTTTTTCCAATAAGAATGGATTGATGAACATCATTCTGTCCTTCCTGGGGGAAAAGAAGATTTCCTGGTATACCCGGGCGGAGCTGTGGCCCACCATCCTGGTGGTCATGCGCATCTGGAAGGGTGCGGGCATGAACGCCATCATATTCCTGGCCGCCATCACGGGCATTGACGAAAGCATCTAT
>CACYGY010000059.1:0-7411 GCA_902774025.1 uncultured Eubacteriales bacterium | reverse complement strand
GAGGCCGCCATGGTGGACGGCGCCACCCGCGGCCAGCGTATCCGCAAGATCACCCTGCCCCTGATCCTGCCCACCGTCAGCATCATGACGCTGCTGTCCATCGGCAAGATCATGTATGGCGACTTTGGCATGATCTACGCGCTGATCGGCGATAACGGCGTGCTTTATCCCACCACCGACATCATCGACACCTATGTTTTCCGCGTGCTGCGGCAGACAGGCGATCCTTCCCAGGCCATGGCCATCGGCCTGTTCCAGTCAGTGATCGGCTTCATCATGGTATACAGCTCCAATGCGCTGGTCAAGCACAGACTGGGCGGCGGCGCGCTGTTCTGAGAGGGGGAAGGAAAATGCAGTCAATCGTGCAGAAGAGGAACGCAGCCGATGTGCTGATGGTGCTGTTCATCGGTCTTTTCGCGGTGTTCTGCCTGATCCCCATGGTGCTGGCCATCTGCGTCTCCTTCAGCGCGGAGGAATCCATCACCCGGTACGGCTACCGGTTCATCCCGTCTGCCTGGGACGTGAGTGCCTACCGCATGATCTTCAATGGCAATTCCAGCGTGATGCGCGGCTTCATGATGTCCATGCTGGTTACGGTGAGCGGCACGGTGCTGGCTGTGATCATCACCGCCATGTGTGCCTATGCCCTGGCCAACAGGAACGTGCGCTACCGGGGCAGGCTGTCCTTTTACTTCTTTGTGACCATGACCTTCAATGCCGGTCTGGTTCCCTGGTATATGATGTGCCTGAATCTGGGCCTGCGCAACAACTTCCTGGCCCTCATCATTCCCAGTCTGCTGTTCAGTCCCTTCAACATGTTCCTGGTGCGGAACTATATGGACGGACTGCCCGATTCCCTTCGGGAATCCGCCACACTGGACGGAGCCAACGACATCACCATCTGCTTCCGCATTTACCTGCCTCTTTCCGTTCCCGCCCTGGCCACGGTCACGCTGTTCTACGGTCTGGCTTACTGGAACGACTGGTTCAATGCCATCATGCTGGTGGACAGCCCCACGCTGTATCCGTTGCAGTACCTGCTGCTGCAGCTGCGGTCCCAGATCCAGATGATCCGGGATATGCAGTCCATCATGGGCGGCATGGGTTCAGGTACCAAGGCTCCCAGCGAATCGCTCAAGATGGCCACGTCCATCGTGACCATCGGCCCCATTGTACTGCTGTATCCGTTGCTGCAGCGCTACTTCGTCAAGGGCCTCATCGTCGGCGCCGTCAAGGGGTGACGCCGCGTCACAATGGTGTTCAGCCCGCGGATGCGGGTTTGACAATCCCGGGTTACCGGGAAAAATAAAGGAGGTTGTCCCATGAAACGTATCCTTTCCCTGGCTCTTGCGGCAATGCTGCTGCTGGGCATCGTGCCCGCCCTGGCTGAAGCGCCCTCCACCGTGCTGTATGTGGTGCCCGGCTCCGCGCCCGCCGCCTACGACACCGTCATCGGTCTGGTCAATGAAAAGCTGGCCGCCGAGGGCATCCAGCTCCAGGTCCAGTACATTCCCTGGGATGTGTGGGATCAGAAGATCAACCTGATGCTCTCCACCGGTGAGGCCTTTGACCTGTTCCACGTCATGCAGGACCGCGTGAGCTACGCCACCTATTATTCCCGCGGCGGCCTGATGGACATTTCCAGGTACATTGAAGAATACGGCCAGGCCATCACCGCCACCATTCCTCAGAACGTGATGGAAGCCGCCTGCATCGGCGAAGGCTGCTACATCGTGCCTGCCAACTGGATTGAGCTGGGCGTGGAAGGCACCCTGCAGACCAACAAGTACCTGCTGGACAAATACGGCAAGGATCTGCCCGCCACTCCCGCCGAAATGCTGAATACCCTGGAAGAAATCATCAGCGAATATGACGGTGCGGAGACCCCCTACCTGACCTTCCGCGGCGGCACCTATGATCCCACCAGCCTGCACTCCACCGTGCTGCATTCCACTTATGACTCCTTCCCCTTCACCGTCAAGGAAAGCCTCATCAAGGTGGGGCAGGACGGCACCATTTCCTCCTGGTTTGAATCCGAAGAGTTCAAAAAGGACTGCGACTTCATGCATGAAGCCTACACCCGCGGTCTGATCGATCCCGACGTGCTGTCCATCACCCAGGAACAGATCTCCGACCTGATCCAGCGCGGTATCTACGTGTTCTCCTTCGGCTGCTCCGACTACTACACCGTGACCAAACGCGAATTCCCCGACATTGACAAGGACGGCGTCATTGCCCATCGCTTCAACCCCGAAAAGGGCTCCGTGCGTCCCTGGGCGTTCAAGAACGGCAATGCCGTGCCCTCCACATCCAAGAATCCCGAAGGAGCCGTCAGGTTCCTCAACTGGCTCTATTCCAGCCAGGACAACTATGACCTGTTTTTCTACGGCATTGAAGGCGTGAACTATACCATTCCCGAAGAAGGAAAGATCGCCAAGGCCAGCCTGGAATCCTCTGATCCCAACTACTGGTCCTTCAGCGAGTGGATGGCCGGCAACATGGCTCTGGAGCGCACCTCCACCGAGGCTTTCACCAGCCTGATCGAAGCGCAGTATACCATCTCCGAAAATGCCCAGAATTCCATTGCCGGCGGCTTCTTCTTTGACGCCACCGATGTGCAGGCCGAATACTCCAACGTGCTGACGGAGCTGGCCGCCGTCATTTCTCCCATCGCCCTGGGCGTGCAGGAATATGACGCTAACTTCCCCGCTGCGCTGGAGCGCCTGAAGGCTGCCGGTCTGGACACCGTGATCGAGGCGTACAGGACCCAGTTTGCTGCCTACCAGGATTCCCTGAAATAATCCACATCAACCAATGCACAGTGCTCCCCACGCGGGAGCACTGTGCTTCATGGAGCGAACAGATGAGCATGAAAGAAAAGAAAGCCGCCTTTGAGCGCGGGAACAGGCCCTTTGAATCCGCACTGCTGACCTTCCATGGCGTGGAGGGCTTCGATGTTTACAACTGCTCCATTCCCTTTGAGATGAACGGGGAAACGCTGATGTACGGCCGCGTGGAAAAACGGGATGAATGGGCCACCTCCTGGGTGCGTCTTTTCCACCGTACCGGAGCGGATGAATGGACGGCGGTGCCGGACGCCATGATTTACCAGCTGGAAGATCCCTATATCCAGTTTCTGAACGGGGAACTGGTGATGGGCGGCACTCACGTTCTCAAGGAGGCAGGCAGGCTGAAAACCCTGTATGGTTATTTTTACCGTGGCAGATCCCCGGAGGAACTGCGCTATTTCACCACCGGTCCGGACATGATGAAGGATATCCGCCTGGTGCCTCTGCGCGACGGCCGCATCGGGGTGTTCTCCCGTCCCCGGGGCAGGCAGGTGGAGGAAAAGTACGGCTCCGGGGCAGTCATTGGCTTTGCGGTCATCCGTGATCTGAGCGAGCTGACCGCGGAGGTGATCGCCGGCGCGCCCGTGATCGGCAACCTGTTCGGCTGGGGCGAGTGGGGCGGCTGCAACCAGTGCTATCTGCTGAAGGACGGCCGCATCGGCGTGATCGGCCACAAGTGCTATCAGGACACGCGGAGTGACGGCGGAAAGCTGGCCGTGTACATGAACGTTGCCTTCATTTTTGATCCTGAGACCCATCAGGCCACAGAGCCTGTCATCATCGCCACCCGCGGCAGTTATCCTGACGCCCCGGCCAAGCTGCCGGAGCTGGCGGACTGCGCCTTCACCTCCGGCATCGTGCTGCGTCCGGACGGCAGGGTGGATCTGTACAGCGGTGTCGGGGACACCCATGAGGGCCGTGTGACCATTGACAATCCCTTCCCGGGTCTTTTGTGAGGTGGGCCATGGTATTTGAACGATGCGCGGAAAATCCCCTGATCACCCCGGATCAGGTGCAGCCCTGGCTGCCCGGCTACCGGGTGGCCTGCACCTTCAACGCCGGTGTGGCGGAGTATGACGGTCAGGTACTGCTGCTGATGCGTGTGGCGGAAAAACCGCCCCGGGCCCCGGAAGGCTGTCTCAACGTGCCGGTGCTGACTGCCGGGCCGGAGGGAGCGCGGGTGGAGATCGAAACGCTGCGGCTGGACGATCCCCGCTATGACTTTTCCGATCCCCGCAAGGTTCTGGATCGCGAGGCGGGGAACTATGTATACCTGACCTCCATTTCCCACCTGCGTCTGGCCAGGAGCCGGGACGGCGTTCACTTTACGGTGGATGCAGCTCCGCTGATCCGGCCGGACTGCGCGGCGGAAGGCTTCGGCGCGGAGGATGCGCGGATCACCCGGATCGGGGAGACTTACTGGATCAACTATACGGCGGTATCCCGCAACGGGATCACCACCGCCCTGGCCACCACCCGGGACTTTGCCGGGGTAAAAAAGCACGGCGTCGCCTTTGTGACCGAAAACCGGGATGTGACTATTTTTCCGGAAAAGATCGGCGGCCTGTACCGGGCACTGGTACGCCCCGTCCCCAAGCAGATCGGTACCGCCCGCATCTGGGTGGCTGAATCGCCGGATCTTTTGCACTGGGGCGGCTTCGCACCGCTGGAACTGCCCACCTTCCCCTGGAGCAATGCCCGCAGCGGCGGCGGAGCGGTCCCTATCCTGCTGAGGGAGGGCTGGCTGGTGCTGTATCATGGGGCTGACAAGGCGGGCAACCGTTACAGCATGGGGGCTGCCCTCCTGGACCGGCAGGATCCCTCCCGCGTGCTGGCCGTCAGCCGGGAGCCTGTGCTGGCGGCCCGGGCGGACTATGAGCGTGAAGGCTTTTATCCCAATGTGGTGTTCAGCTGCGGGGCATTGCTCCGCGGTGATACGATCCACATGTATTACGGCGCGGCGGACCGGGTGATCGGGCTGGCCACCGCTGCCTGCCAGGATGTGCTGGACGCCATGGAATGGTTTTAATGGGAAACCCGGAAGCCAGGGGAGTATATGAATCGAATTCCTGTGTGAATAGAAGGAGAGGGAAGGCAAAAACGCCTTCCCTCCGTTTTGTGATGCACAGAAAGACAAGGAATGCGGACTGCTCCGGCGCGGCAGGATGCCTGTTCTGTGCCGTCCGGGAACGAAACCGAACGGATTTCCCTTCTCCCTGTCAGACAGGGGAGGCTGCAAAGAATTCCATGCCCCTGACTTCTTCCAGACGGTTCCGCAGAAGATCCATATCCGGTTTTCCATCACAATGGTCAATCTGCTCCACCGCGAAGCTGAAGCTTTTGAAGTTACCCGGAGGGATCAGGGTATCCACGCCCAGGGAAAGGGCATAGTTCATGGCGGCGGTGCCGAAGGCCGGGTCCGCGTCCGTGTCAATGGGCTTGCACCAGGATTTTGGGAAACAGCCCCGGTCTTCCCCCTCCTTCCATTTTCTCTCAATGAAGGCCTTCATGCAGAGAATGCCCAGGTTCTTTTCCTTCAGCGTCTCAAGGAGCCGATTCCCCATGCCGTGTTCCATGTTCATGAACCAGTTGTAGGGGAAGAGGACCGTGTCAAAGGGGAAGAGCTCCAGCATACGCAGGGCAGCCTGCTCACTGTGTGCGGTAAAGCCGATGTACCGGGCAATCCCCCGGTCCTTCAGGGTACGCATCAGTTCCATGACGCCCCCCGGGGCAAAGGCCTTCTCCACGTCCTCCATGGAGGAGACGGCGTGGAGCTGATAGACATCAAAGCATTCCGTCTTCAGCAGCTTCAGGGACCGCTCCAGGTCCTTTTCCGCGGAGGCTCTGTCCCTGAACTGGGTTTTGCAGGCAAGACTCACCTGTTTGCGGTATGGCTGAAGGGATATGCCCAGCTGGTCCTGGGCATTGCCGTAGCCCGGGGCGACATCAAAGTAGTTCACGCCGTGATCCACGGCCCAGGCGACGTAGCGGTCCGAAGCATCCTGCCCTTCCTGAGGGTAGGAAACATGGTCGTAGTATCCGGCGGATACGATTCCGCCATAGGAAACACGGGAGACGCGGATGTCCGTTTTGCCAAGCTGGGTGTACTTCATACTCATTTCCTCCTGCATTGCCTGTCCTTTCCGGGCGGGCGGAATCTCAGGCGTGTGCTGCGTGGACAGGTTCGTGCACGCGCTTATCCGGATTCTCCTGGGGGTCTGGTGTTCATTTCGTCACATCCCATGCAAATCCTTCCTGGAAACGGGACAGATATGTGTCCCGTTCCTTTTTTTGGTACCTACATCGGTAATCAGGCTCATCATCAAACCGGGGCGTCAGTCAACCTCATCCGGATGGGTCGGCCCTGATTTTCCAGTCTCGCCTCTGCTGCTTTTCAGAGGCGGTACAGTCATGAAATGTGTAACAGATTGGGAGTCATCAGATGATCAGGACCGCTGCAAAGTCAATGAGTTCTGCGACGGAGTTGAATGTCAGGCATTGAAATATCGGGCTTTTCTCTGATCTGATCGGCGGCCGGAAATTCTGTCGATCAAAACGATTCTTTTTCGTTCAAATTCTCCAGGCAAGGAGGCGAAGGAACAGTTCTGCAGCCGAAAATTCATCAAAACAGCCTTTACCCCTATTTCTCCGCCGGTTCGTGGTTGCTCCAAAGAACCCTTATCGATCCCGAACTCAGAAATTCCTGCACTGGATCAATGACGTTTCGTGAGAAAGAGAACTGAAAAGCACAGGAATTTCAATGGTTGACAAGTTGTTCAATGCCAGCGGAATATGATCATGAGCAATTGCTGTTTTTTACTTCAGCATCAGGGTGGAACGAATGGCTGAATCAGATACTCCGGAAACATTGTCTCTGACGATCGCCGGAAGGGTCTGCCTGGAAGATTTCAGGGAAGGACCGCAGCGGAGTGGAAATCAGGACGGTACTGCGTGCCGGTTTACCGGGACGGGAAACGGTACACTTCAGTCCGGTGTCATGACTGGCCTGGAAGGATTTCACAGGCAGGCGGAAAGGAGTTTCTGCCTGCAATATGACTTCTGCGGCCTTCTGCAGATTCTGCGCGAAGGATCAGGGGCTGCGCCTGAAGGAAAACGTATGGCTGACACAGGAAAAACATGATCAGAACGGACCGGCCCCGCTTTTCGAAAAATGGTCCTCAGCGCAACCGGGACCGGGTGCATTCCTGACTGCCCGAAGGATCTGCTGACTTATCCGGTGTCGTTTCGTTTTCTCACCCCACACAGCGCATGCAGGACACTTTCATGTCACAGCCATTCCGCACGACTGAAAAGTTCAGAGGAAAGTCAAAACAGCACTTGATTAGGCACATAATATGTGATAGTATCTAAAGTTCAACTTGCGCCGGGACCATGACGGTCCGCCGGACAGGACGGTTCTGCAGGGAAAATCCTCCGGGTTTCAGCGATTTTCCCGGAAAACCGCAGGAAAAAAGCACTCCGCCGATCCGGAATGCGAAAGGCAGAGTGCGATGCCGGAGGGGATCCGGGACATTGCCGGAAAGCATGGCAGTAACCGACAG
>CACYGY010000058.1 GCA_902774025.1 uncultured Eubacteriales bacterium | reverse complement strand
ATTTTAATATATATCAATTGTATCATAAAAGAAGGATTCAATCAAGCTTCTAGCTCAATTGAATCCTTCTTTTTTTTCGGGGACTTTTTTCACAGCCCCCTCTTTCTGTAAACCCGGAGTGTGGCCGGAGATACGGTGTCAGGGCCGTGTCGGGGAAACGGACCGGTCCCTGCTGCCTGTCATCTTCCGTTTACTGGACGGATTCCACCGTGATGTGGGTTCCGTCGCACAGGGTGGTGACGTGACCTTCCACGGTGCTGTGCAGTCGGATGTTCAGTTCATTGAGAAGCATCAGGAGGTCGTCGGATATGGGACGGTCCAGGGAGGTGCTGACGACAGCGGAGGCCGGATTGACCCGCTCCAGGAATTCCCGCTGAACTTCCTCGTATTCACCGTGATGGGGATACTTGATCCAGTCCGCCCGCAGGTCATCCCCGCTTTTCAGGATCTGCCGGATGCGCTTTTTCTCAATATCCCCCGTGAACAGAAAGCGGCATTCACCGAAGGAAACGAGGCTGATCAGAGACATGTTGTTGTCCCGGTTGCTGCTGCTTTTCAGGAGGGGGGCAGGGTTGTCGGCAGGAAAAATCCGCATGGTGAAGCGCCCCTCTGTGAAATCCATGGCTTCCCGGACCGTGATCACCCTGTCCCGTCCCAGCACGGCCTGCATTACGGCCGTGTAGAATTTCTTTTCGCTTTCGTAATCCGGGAGGTAGATATGGGCGATAGGATAACTCCGGATCAGAGCCGGGGCAGACCCCACATGATCCCTGTCGAAGTGGGTGAGCAGCAGGAAATCCAGGGCGTGAATCCCGTTTTCCTCCAGGAAGGACTGAATGACCTGAAAGGACTGGTCGGAACCCGCGTCAATCATTCCGGCGTGATCTCCCCACTGCAGGACGGCGGCGTCCGCCTTGCCCACCTGAAGATTGGTGATGATCAGCTGTTCCCCTTCCGTGGGGAGGGATTCTGCGCTGCCCGCGGAGGGGAGGAGCAGGAGGCAGAAAAGGAGGAGAAGAGAGAGAACACGTGTCCCTGGGCGCATAGGCTGTCTCCTTTCATATCTGGCATGTGTTCCGCACGATTCGGCATCAGGCGGACAGATGCGCGATGGCACCGACCGGGCAGGGGAATCGGATGGCCTGCCGGACGCTGTCCTCTGTGCCTGAATGCATCGGGGAATGTGGTTTTCCGGGCAAAGGTCCTTCTTCCCCGTGCTCGGGGCTTTCCGGGAAAAATGAAACGTCCGGCTCAGGATTTTCTGTCGCCTTTCAGGAGAAACAGCAGTCCCAGGACGAGCAGGGCGGGGAAGATGAACCCCGCCAGGAGTCCGCCCCGCAGGTCGCCTCCGGAGGCTCCGGAGACAAAGCCGACCAGGGAAGGGCCCACGGAACCGCCCACATCACCGGAAAAAGCCAGGAGCGCGAACATGGCCGTGCCGCCCCTGGGGCATTTCCGGCTGGAAATGCTCAGGGTTCCGGGCCACATGATGCCCACGGAGAAGCCGCACAGGGCGCAGCCCGCCAGTCCCAGGAGGGGAGAGGGAGCCAGGGCGGAGAGAAGGTAGCAGGCGACGCAGAGAATCCCGCAGACGAGCATCCACACCGTCAGGTTCGTCCGCTCACTGTATTTCCCGTAAAGGATGCGGGCAATGCCCATAAGCACGGCAAAGAGGCAGGGCCCCGCCAGATCGCCCACAGCCTTGCTGACGCCCAGGGCGGACTCGGTGAAAGCTGAGGCCCACTGGGCCATGGCCAGTTCCGAGGCGCCGGAGCAGACCATGAGAAGAGCCAGAAGCCAGAAGAGGGGAAGGCGGAAGAGCTGTCCCATGGTCATGCCGCTGCCGTCATCCACCAGACGGTCAATGGGGCATTTCAGGAAATTGAAGGTATTGTAAAGAGGCACAAGGGCCCAGAGACAGGCAAGGATCCGCCAGGCCCCGATCCCGAATGCGGCGAAGAACAGGGTGGAACCCAGGATCACCGCCACCGATCCCCAGCAGTAGAAGGAGTGGAGAAGACTCATCATGCCCGCTTTGTTCTCAAAGGGACAGGCCTCCACAATGGGACTGACCAGGACCTCAATCAGGCCGGAACCGGCAGCGTAGAGGATGACCGCCAGGAGAATGCCGGGAAAGGGGGCCATCCAGCCCGGAAGAAATGCCAGAAGGGCAAGACCCAGGGCGGAGAGCACCTGGGAGGAGACCACGCTGGTTCTGTATCCGATCCGGTCCGCGAAGCGGGCGGCGGCCAGGTCCACCAGAATCTGGGTCAGGAAAAAGACCATGGGAAGCAGGGCAAGCTGCTCCAGGCTTATGCCCCAAGTATCCCGGAAAGTGAGAAAGAGCAGGGGGGCGAAATTGGCGGAGATGGCCTGGGTGACAAATCCCAGATAGCAGGCCTGCAGGGTTTTGCGGTAGGACATCAGACTACGTCCTTTCTCAGGGTGTCGGGCAGTGTTTTTTCAGAGGTGCGGCGGGGCTTTCATGGAAGGGGCTGATTTTCCGCCTCCCCGGGGTTCCGGCTTTCCGTCATGCTTCCCTCCAGGCCAGGGGCAGCCAGATGAGCATTTCTCCGAATCCCCGGTTGTCCCAGGCATAGTAGGGGATCATCCGCGCATGAACCGTTTCCACGGGCAGGGCCCGGAGGGGCCGGTACAGGAGATTCCGGGCGCCGTCCTCTTCCTTCCTCCGCAGCAGCTGAATATTCAGAGTGGGGACGATGCGGCCTGAAATCACGGTTCTGCCGGTTTCGCAGCGCGGATTCAGGGGGAGAAGCAGGTCGTGAAGGCGGAAGTCCTCACTCTGGCTTTCCAGGCAGTAGACCAGGGGACCCACCTCCACAGCCGCCTGGTTCCGGTCCTCCTCAATGAGACTGTGACCAAGGGTGAACCGGGGTTCCATGGGGAGATGGAGGCTGCAGGCAAAGTCCGGTTCCTGAACCTTCACGGTGACATACCCCGGGGTGACTTCCCGGAATCCATCCCGGGTCCGGAGCGATGCCTTCTCTGCCCAGGCGGGAATCCGCAGACGCAGTTCGAAGGGAACGCCGTTGAATTCCGAAACCCGGAAGGACAACTGTCCGCCAAAGGGATAGTCCGTTTCCTGCAGGAGGACAAAGGCGGCGCCGTTCTTAAGACGGAAACGGGCACGGTTCGGACCGTACAGACCGGTCCAGACACCGGAGGCGTCCAGGGCGTAGGCATACTCCGAGGTCTGGCTCAGGGTCCGCGCCAGGTTGGGGGGACAGCAGTAGCTCTGGATATACTCGGTTCTGCTCTGTCCCCAGAGGAGCTCATAGGCCAGGTTCCGGGCCCGCTCCAGCATGTTCTCGTAAAAGAAGCGGCGGCCATCCAGGCTGATGCCCGCCATGTTCACATTGAGCATCATCCGCTCCAGTGTGTCCATGATTTCGCTCCGGGGCTTTATGAGGAACATGCGCCAGGCCCAGAAGACACCCCCCAGGGAGGCGCAGGTCTCGTTGTAGGCGGTGACATTGGGCAGCTGGTACTCATAGCCGTAGGCCTGGTGCACCAGCTGGTGGCGGAAGAAATTGCCGTAGGGGGAGGCACCGTTGTAGAGGGCGCCGCATCCCCCGGTGATGTACATTTTCTGGCTCACCAGATGCGCCCAGGTGCTCTCCAGGACGGTCCGGTAATCCGGGTCTCCCTCTTCCATGTACAGGTCTGCAAGGCCCGCATAGAGGTAATTGGCCCGCACGGCGTGACCCACGATCTTCCGGTGCTCTTTCAGGGGGAGGCGGTCCTGATTATCGTCCAGGCCGTTTTTCACCGAGTCCCGGAGCTCCACGGCCAGACGGGCCAGGTCCAGCCAGGTCCTGTCCCCGGTGGTGCGGTACAGTTCAATGAGGCCCATGTAGTGGGAGGGGCAGACGGCGGTCTTCACCTCACCCGTTCGGGCACATTCCTCATAGAGATTCCGGAGATAGCCTGCGGCCTTCAGGGCCACGCTCAGGAAACTGTCCTTTCCGGTGAGGCGGAAGTACAGGCAGGCACTGGTGAACATATGGCCCATGTTGTAGACTTCAAAGTCATTGATGTCCCCCTGCCGGAGATTGCCCTTTCCCTTTTTTTCCCCGATGATCTGCTTGGTGGACAGGTATCCGTCCTCCTGCTGGGCCCTGGCGAAAAGGTCCACATAGCTTTCCAGCCTGTCCAGCATTTCCCGGTTCCCCAGGTGCACCGCGGTAAAGACAGCGGACTCAAACCACTTGTAGAAATCTCCGTCCCCAAAGACGGTGCCGGCGAAGTCCCCCTCCGACTCCCCCGCGGCAATGCGGAAGTTCTCCAGTACATGGCTGATGTCCGGGGATTCAAACATGCGCTGCAGGTGGGGCACGGTCACCTCTGCCATGGTCTCAAAGCGTTCCCTGTACAATCCTCCGGTCCATTTCACATCCTGGAAGGGGAGGGCACAGGCCTGGGCATGGGGGGAATGGCGGGTATCCGTCAGCATGGGATCCTTCCTTTCCGTATCAGCGGCGGCTCTCCGGCCGGGAATCGGGGGAGGGAAGAGCGGCGTGTCCGGGATGGCCGGTGTTCACAGCTTCCCTGTTCATTCAGTCATGGCGTAGGAAATCTCATGGGTGCCCGAGCCGGTCCGGGCCTGCCAGAGGCCGCCGGAGAGGGCAAAGGGAAGATCGCTCCGCACGTCCCGGGCACCCTTTTCCAGGGTAATGGTGGTTTCCGTGTTGACGGGGAGGGTGACTCTGAGGGTGACCCGGTCCGCTTCCCGTGTCCATTCCGAGCAGATCAGGCCATAGGGGCTCTCATGGGAGGCCCGGACAAACTGAAGGCGCGGGTCTGTGCGGGGAGAGAGGAGAATATGCCGGTAACCGGGGCACTCCGCATCCGTGTCAATCCCTGCGGCCACCCGGTACAGCCAGTCCCCCACCGCCCCGTAGGCATAGTGATTGAAGGAGTTCATGTCCGGGCTCCAGAGGGTGCCGTCGGGTTTCAGGCCGTCCCAGTGCTCCCATACGGTGGTGGCCCCCTTCAGAACCTGATACAGCCAGGAGGGGTAGTCTTCCTTCAGGAGAAGATCATAGGCCCTGCGGGGAGCGTGGGCACTGAGCACATGGCAGAACCAGGGCGTGCCCATGAAGCCCGTGACCAGATGGCCGTTTTCCCGGTCCAGAAGCCGCAGGAGGTTTTCAAAGGTTGCGGGAATCCCCGCCTCCGGGATCAGGTCCAGGTACAGGGCCATGATATGGGCTGTCTGGGTATCGACTTTCATCACGCCCTTTTCGTCCAGAAAATCCTCCCGGAACCGGAGGCGGATCCGGTCATACAGGTCCCGGTAATACTGCTCCTTTTTCCTTTCTCCCAGAACGCGGCAGGCCTGAAGGACGATGGATGTGGAAAGGGCAAAGTAGCCCATGCTGGTGAGGGGCAGGGGCGTGCGGCCGAAGTAGCTGCCGCTTTCCGCGTCCAGTGCCACCCAGTCCCCCAGCTGCAGACGGTAGGAAAAGTGGCAGTCCCGGCTGTGGTTTTCCATGAAGCGGACCCAGGCTTCCATCATGGGCAGATGCCGGCGGAGAATGTCCGGATCCCCGCCGGTCAGGTACAGGTTCCAGGGCAGAACGGTGCAGACGTCCGCCCAGCCTGCTGCGGAATGGGTGCCCTGGCTCACCAGCCAGTCATCCGTGTTGAAGTACTGCAGCTGGTTGGGCACCATGTGGGGAATGCCCCCCTCCTCCGTCTGGTCGGAGCGGACGTCCAGAAGCCATTTTTCGAAAAAGGGATGACAGTCGCGGAGGAACAGGGCGGTGCGGCAGAAGATCTGAGCGTCCCCGGTCCAGCCCATGCGCTCATCCCTCTGGGGGCAGTCTGTGGGAATGTCCAGAAAATTGCCCTGAAGGGACCAGGTGATGTTATGCTGGAGCTTCTGCACCAGGGGATGCCCGCAGTCGAAGGAACCCGTCCTGCGCATATCCGAATACACGGCGCAGGCGGTGAAATCCCCGGGGTCCACCTCCCCGGGCCAGGACTGGATCAGGGCGTAGCGGAAACCCTGGAAGGAGAAGAGCTCGTCCCAGGTGTATTCCCCTTCCCCGCCCAGCGTGAAGCGGATTTCCGCCAGGGCGCCCCGGAGGTTGTCAAAGTAGGGCCTGCCCTCGTGGAGGATCTCAAAGCAGCGGATGTGGGCCAGATCCCCGCTCTTTCCCCGGACACGGAAGCGCACATAGCCCGTGAGGTTCTGACCGAAGTCCAGGATGGCGTGCCCATCGGGATCCCGGAGCACCTGAAGTACCGGGAAGGTTTCATGCACGCGGCAGGTGCCTCCCGCCTGGGCTGTCAGGTTTTCGGGGGATTCCGGGAGCAGGCGGACAGGGCGCCAGAGGGTGTCCCCCGGTCTGTATTCCTGAGCGTCCCGGCGGTGCTTTTCCTTTTCCTCCCGGGTGTAGGGGGGATCGGACAGGGTCCGGCGGCGCTCAGGGAGGGGGAGGCGCAGCGCCTCCCCGGTGGCGCACTCAAATCCCGGGGCGTTCCAGCCCGCCTGTTCCAGTCGGGCATCCACGCGCTCCCCGTCGTAGATTTCGGAAAAGGTGACGGGAGAGTGACAGCCGAGCCAGGACCTGTCCGTACAGACCCATTCCTCGTGCCCGTCCTCATACCGCAGGCAGAGCTGGGCCAGAAGGGCGGTGTTTTCGCCCCAGGCGCACCGTTCATGGATGAATCCCATCATGCCCTTGTACCAGCCGGCCCCCAGATGGGCACCCAGGACGTTTTCCCCCTGCAGGATCCGGTCCGTCACCTCCCAGGTCTGATAGCACAGGTGATGGTGATAGGAGGTCCAGCCGGGGAGCATTTTTTCCTCTCCCACCTCCCGGCCGTTGAGATACAGATGGTACAGGCCGTGGGCGGTAGCGCACAGAACAGCCTGACGGAGTTTTCCGTGCACCCGGAAAGAAGAGCGCAGGTAGGTGCCGGCGGAGTTCAGCCAGTCCGCTTCCTGCTCTGCGGTAATGAACCGGGCTTTCCATCCCTGTGTCATGCCCGAGAGGAAATGGCCCGGGTACCAGGGACTTTCCTCCTCTCCGGCCCAGGCCATGACCCGCACGTAATGGGCGGTGCAGGGCTGAAGAGGCATGTCCGGAAGACGGACATGGGCGGACTGTCCGTCTTCCACCCGTCCCGTGTCCAGGAGGATACGGGAAAAATCCGGGTCAAGGCTGAGCTGAAGCCGGTAGGCGGTCTGAAAGGCACAGGGATGGCTGCTTTCCAGTACCCAGGTGAAGGCGGGCAGACTTTCCAGCCCCCGGGGATGGTCCAGATGGTTCATCTGAAGGGAGAGTATCCTCAGCATGGCTTATCCTTTCTGTCGTCGGTGAAAACCCCCACGTCTCCGGCGGGGAGGCGGATGATTCCGGAAACCGTCCTTCCATCCAGCAGGGAGGTGCGTGTTTCCTCTCCCAGGTCCGCCCAGGCTTCATGGTCATTATGATTGATGACAAAGAGCGTGCCTTCCTCACGGACGCGGCGGGTGATTTCCACCCCGGGGGCAGCGCGGAAGGGGGGATGGACGCCGGCATGGCGGAGGAGACGGTCCATAAGGGCGTCCATGCAGGCTTCCTCCGGTCGTGTGCCGATATACCAGGCCTCGCCCCGGCCCCGGATATTCCGGGTGATGGCGGGCATGCCCCGGTAAAAATCCTCCGTATAGGTGGCCAGGACCTTCGCATGGGTGACGTGGATCAGGTCACAGAGGAAGCCGCAGGTGTAAAGGCTGTCTCCCATTCTCAGCCCGTTTTTCTCCTCCGGGCGCAGGGCATCCGTTTCCTCCACCCAGATCCCCAGCGTGTCCCGGAAGGGACCGGGGTAGGCGCCGAAGACGCACCGGTCGTTCTCGTCCGCCAGGCCGGTCATCACCGTGGCCAGGAAATGCCCGCCCTCCCGGACATAGGCATCCACGCATTCCGCCACCCCGGGCCTGACCATGTAGAGCATGGGGGCAAGGACCAGGGCATAGGGACTCAGGTCCATTCCCGCCTGCGGAAGCAGGAAATCCACGGGGATATTCCGGTCATGAAGGGGTCTGTAGCAGAAGGAGAGGGCACGGAGGTAATTCAGGTCCCGGCTGGGTCCGCTGGACAGTTCCAGGGCCCACCAGCTGTTCCAGTCCATGAGGACGGCCACCCGGGCCTCCACTCTTCCCTCCAGAAAACGGCTCCCCAGTTTTTCCAGCTCATGCCCCAGTCCGGCCGCTTCCCGGAAAACCCGGGTGTCCTCCCGCCCCGCGTGGCTGATGATGGCCCCATGGAATTTTTCCTGACCGGCGATGGACTGCCGCATCTGGAAGAAGAGGCAGGTGTCCGCCCCGTGGGCCAGGGCCTGATAGGAGAGGCGCCGCACCTCCCCGGGGCGCTTGAGGCGGTTGTAGGGCTGCCAGTTCTGCTGGTTGGGGGACTGTTCCGTGAGAATGAAGGACTGGCCGTGCCGCAGCCCCCGCATGATATCGTGCTTCATGGCCACAAAATGAGGCTTGTCCCCGGGAGAGGGATAGTTGTCCCAGCCCACGATGTCCATGGCCTGCGTGAACCTGAACTGGTCCAGCTTGCGGATGAACCCGCTCATGTTGGTCATGACGGGGATATCGGGGTTATAGGACTTGAGGATGTCGTACTCGTTCCGGAAGCATTCCAGGGTGGAATCCGTGAGGAAACGCATGTAATCCAGCTGGACGGCGGGATTGAAGCGGTAATCGTCGTTCAGCTCCGTGGGCAGGCAGATTTCCTCAAAGGAGGTGAGGATCCGGCCCCAGAAGGCGGTATGCCATCTCCGGTTCAGCTCCTCCAGGCTGCCGTAGCGCTTTTTCAGAAAGAGGCGGAAGCGGGCCTGGCAAGTGGGACAGTAGCAGGAAGTGCCGTATTCATTGGCCACATGCCACATGGCCAGGGCAGGGTGACGGGCATAGCGCCGGGCGAACTCATGGGCCATGGCTCCGGCTCTTTCCCGGTATTTCAGGGAGTTGACGCAGAAAAAGACCCGCATGCCGTGGGTGCGTTTCCGCCCCTGGATATCCACCGGCAGGACCTCGGGATAACGGGTGGACAGCCAGGCGGGCTGGGCGCTGGTGGGGGTGGCCAGGCAGAACCGGATTCCGTTGGCACTGATCCGCTCAAGGATCCGGTCCAGCCATGCAAAGTCATAGACCCCCTCATCCGGCTCCAGGCGGGCCCAGGAGAAGACGGGGAGGGTGAGGAGACTGACGCCTGCCTTCCGGAAAAGGCGCATATCCTCCTCAAGGGTCTGCTCATCCCACTGATCCGGGTTGTAGTCGCCGCCAAAGTAAATGCGGTCCGCGCTTTTCATGTCTGCCTCCTAAGGTATGGCCGTCCGGTCACGGACAGAGCCGGATTCTCCCATTATATGCGGACGGCATGTCAGCTGTCCGTTTCCAGGCGGACCACCCATGCCTCCTCAAAGGGCAGGCGCTCCGGAATACGCAGGGTCATGGCCTCTCCTGTCCGCTCCATGCCCGCCTGCATGTCCGTGCCCAGAAGGCGGGCGGAGCGCACGGGCCCCAGGTCCCCGCTGCAGCGGAGCGCCCGCAGGCGCAGCTCCCGGTTTTCGGGAACGCCGAAGCCGATGACATACAGGATTCCGTCCCTTCGGGTATAGCGCACGTCCTCCCCCGTGAAACAGTACGGACCGCTTTCCAGGGCCAGACCGTCCTTCATCTGCTGGCGGAGACGTTCGGGGTTGTAATCCTCAGTCATTCCCCGGGTCACGCCCTCTCCCGGAACCGTGAAGGGACGGGTGCCGTAGATGGCCTCCCCGTTCACCCGCAGCCAGTCGCCCACCCGCTCCAGAGCCCGGACGGCGTCCGGATGGAAACGGCCGTCCGCCCGGGGACCCACATTCAGCAGCAGGCAGCCGTTCTTGGCGGTGACATCGGAAAGCTGCTGGATGATCCGGGCGGCGGATTTGTACTTTGGCTCCTGAACAATGCACCAGGTGACCCGGTCTTCCAGACGGTCATCCGTCTGCCAGAAGAAGGGCTGGATCTGGGCGAAGCGGCCGCATTCCACATCAGGAACCCCGAGGCCCTCCGGAAAATCCGCCTGCTTGCAGGTGATGATACCCTCCGGCACGGCGCGGTAATAGGCCCGGGCGGCCTCGTAGCGGATTTCCTCCGGGAGAATCATGACCCGCCCGTCAAAGTAGAGGATATCCGGACGGTAGGCCTCGGAAACCTCCCGGATCTTTTCCAGCCAGGTTTCCGCGAACTTCCGGTCTGGCAGGCGGTAGGGCCGGTAGCGGTTGGTCTCCAGGGGCAGGGCGGGGCCGTAGTACACCTCATTGGCGGGGTCATAGACATCCGCCTCGCTGTCCGTGGACATGAACCAGCCCCAGAGCCACTGGTGGTGGAAGGCGCTGAGAAAGGGGATGCCCCGGCGGCGGAAGGCCCGGGCGCATTCCCCCGTCACGTCCCTGCGGGGGCCCATGCGGAAGGCGTTGACAGGGTTTACGCGGCTGTTCCACATGGAAAAGTTGTCCGCGTGTTCCGTCACCGGACCCGCGTAGCGGGCGCCGCTTCTGACCACCAGGTCTGCCCAGGCCTGCGGATCAAAGTGTTCCGCCGTGAACATGGGAATGAAATCCTTGTACCCGAAGGTGCTCACGGGACCGAAGCGTCTTTCGTGCTCCAGATTCTGCCGGGAACCCTTGAGGTACATGTTTCGGGAATACCATTCATTTTCGCAGGCGGGGACACTGTAGACGCCCCAGTGAAAGAAAAGGCCGAATTTGCCCTCCCGCATCCACCGGGGCGGGGAATGGAAAAGGGGGCTCCAGTCCAGTTTCCAGTCGCTCATGGCATGTCCTCCGCTTCACAGAGAGGTGAGGGGAATGGGAAAGGGGCCGGGAGAGGACTCCCGGCCCCTCACCGGAACGATTTTGAACGGTGTTCCGGGGACACTGGTCTTTTCACGGGGGTGCGGGGAAGCCGCCTTCACACCATCCGGTGCGGGCGTCCGCTCCGGTGAAGGGATTATAAACAAGCATTCTTTGGCCTGTCAACGGCCGGGAATACGCCATGGGAAAAGTGCCGGGAATCGGGGACGGTTCCGCCAGCGGTCCGGAATCAACCCTGTCCGGTGAGGCGGTTGCCGGGCTTTCTCCGCCTTCTTCACGCAGACGCGCCGGATCGTGGCATTCTCCGGCGCCTGTCATCCGTTCTCCGGGGGTGAATTTACAAGGGGGGAGACTGCTGTTAGAATAAAAGTCAGATATGGCGGCGCGGATGTCCTCTGACCCCGGTCTGTTCCGGTTTCCGCGCCGTCGGTCCGTTTCCTGTCCGGGCAGGACGGGGCTGCGGGTGCGCGTCCCCATTCCCGGACGCCCGGGGAAACAGCCGGGGGGCAGGGGTGCGGAAAACGTGAATACCCTCATGAGGCGGAAGGAGAAGCCTATGGAAAATGTACGGTTTGAGACGGGGGACAGGGCGCTGCAGAAACTGTATGACACGGCCTGTGAAAAAGCCCGGGGAAATCTGAAGATGTTCGGAGAGGAACCGGTCCTGGTGGAGGGCGGGGGATACGAAAAGATCTGGCTGGAAACCCAGCCCATGGGCGGGGAAATGTATGCGGGATATGACCTGACGGCGGCGATGAACAATCAGAGGCTGTTCATGCGCACCCAGCGGGAGGACGGGCGCCTGGCGGGGTCCATTCAGTGCCTTGCGGACGGGCAGGTGGAGGCGCAGTTCAACAAGTTCCAGGGCTTCTGCTTTCCCTGGCACGCCCTGAACATGAATGACTGGATCGGGGGCGACCGGGCATATCTGGAAGCGCTGTACACCTGTCTGGAAAAGTTTGACGCCTATCTCTGGCGTGTCCGTGATTCCGACGGGGACGGGATCCTGGAGAGCTGGTGTGTCTATGACACCGGGGAGGACAATGCTCTGCGCTACGGCAATGCCCCCAATTACTGCACGGAGGAGACGCCTCCCCTGGGATATGACGTGGTGCCCATGGCCAGCATGGATTTCATGGGCTACTCTTTCGCCAGCCGGGATACGCTCCGGGAGATCAGTGAAAGGCTGGGAAACGGACAGGCGGAATTCTGGCGGGGGAAGGCGGAGCAGGTGCGCGGGAAGGTCAGGGCCTGCCTGTGGGATGAGGAAAAGGGTGCCTGTTTCGACCGCGACCGGCAGGGGCGGGTCATGCCGGTGCTCACCCACAATAATCTCAGGTGCATGTACTGGGGCATGTTCACCCGGGAGATGGCGGACCGGTTTGTCCGCGACCATCTCCTGAATCCCGGGGAATTCTGGACGCCCATGCCCCTGCCCAGCGTATCCGTCAGCGATCCCCTGTTCCGCAATGCACCGGAGAACAACTGGTCCGGGCAGGCGGAGGGACTGACCTATCAGCGGGCCATTCTGGCGCTGGAGCGGTACGGGTATGAGAAGATTGTGACAAGGCTGGGGCGCAGGCTGATGAAGGCCGTGACGGAGGGCGGGTATGTGTTCACCCAGCAGTTTGATCCCTTCACCGGGGAACCCAGCCGTGTGGGCATGAAGAGTCACGCGGTGCTGGACAGGGGAAGCACGGAGCCCTTCCAGGATGCCTATGGGCCCACTGTCCTTTCCGTGCTGGAATACACAGCCCATATCTACGGTATTGACATGGAGCGGGGCAGGATGCTCTTCAGCATGGGAAGGGCCGGGGCGCCTTACCTGTACGAACGGAAATGGCTGGGGCACTGTTACACACTGGAGAGTGACGGGGAGCGGGGAGAGATCCGGCTGGACGGGAAACGGCTGATGCGGGACGTGGCCTGCGGCTCCCGGGTGATCACCGACAGGACGGGGCAGGTTCTGGACATACGGACCATTGAGTAAGGGAGGACAGGGCATGAAAACATGCGAAATCAACATTCGGGATCCTTTTGTGCTCCTGCATGACGGCAGGTATTACCTGTACGGAACCAGAGGCGCCACCTGCTGGGGGGAGGCGGACGGCTTTGACGTCTATCACGGGACGGATCTGGAAAACTGGGAAGGACCGGTGGAATGCTTCCACAATGACGGCAGCTTCTGGGCTGACCGGAATTACTGGGCGCCGGAGGTGCACCTGTACCGGGGACGCTTCTGTATGCTGGCCAGCTTCAAGAAGGAAGGCATGTGCCGGGGAACGGCCACGCTGGTGTCCGACTCGCCCCTCGGGCCCTTTGAGCCGCTCTCCCGTGGACCTGTGACCCCCGGGGACTGGGAGTGCCTGGACGGAACCCTGTATGTGTCCCGGGAAGGCAGGCCCTACATGGTGTTCTGCCATGAATGGGTTCAGGTGGGGGACGGCACGGTCTGTGCCATGCCCCTGAGCGCGGATCTTTCCCGGCCGGACGGGGATCCCTTTGTGCTTTTCCGTGGATCGGACGGGGGATGGGCCAGAACGGTGCACCATTCCAGCGGGGTGGAGGGCTATGTCACCGACGGCCCCTTCCTGTACAGAACGAAGGGAGGCGCGCTGCTGTGCCTCTGGGCGGGCTTTTCCCGGGACGGATATACGGAAGGCGTGGCGGTGAGCTCCACAGGGGAGATTGACGGGACTTTCACCCAGGAGGAACCCCTGTTCCGGAAGGACGGCGGCCACGGCATGGTGTTCAGGACGATGCAGGGACAGGTCATGCTGACACTGCACACGCCCAATGAACATCTGAAGGAACGGCCTGCCTTTTATCCCCTGGAGGATGTGGGGGACAGGCTGAGGAAGGCATGAAGGAACCTGAAAAAGGGAGCTGCCCGGGGCAGCTCCCTTTGCGCTGAGATGAAACAGTGCGGGCGCAGAATATCCGATGCATGCGTCAGAAAAGACCGAAAAGAGCGGCCACTTCCTCCTCATCCCCGATGGTGCGGGAGGACTTCTTCCGGGCATTTTTCAGCATGCGGTCCACCCGGTTGTCCAGGGCGCCCGCAATGAGTTTGTCAGCCTGGATTCCCCGGAGCAGGAAGAACCGGGAGGGATTCTGATCCAGGATGATGCCCACGGCGTACATGGCGGCCGCCACATGCTTGCACATGCTGGCATAGTCCGGACAGGAACAGCTGAAATGGATCTCCCCGGGACGCGGAAACAGGCCGTCCGGCGCAAAGAAGAGGTGCTTGAGTTCGTCGGGAAAGCGGCCCTTGAGAAGGTCATCCATGGTCTTGATGCCGTTGGAGCAGGCCTCCTCGATTTCCTTTGTCCGGCGCTTGTTCAGCGGGTCCACCTGGATGCGGATCCGGTAGGGTTCCGTTCCGGAGCCCTGGACCACGGCATCCGCCTGGCCTTCCGAGATTTCCAGTTTCAGGACGCCTCCGGCATTCAGGTATTTGCGTCCCCTTGGGAGACGGTTGGAAAAATCCGAATAGCGCTGCAGGTTATCGCACCAGGACTTTCCCCACCATGTGGCGGCGACGGTTCTCTGGTTGACGGGAAAGATCTGGTGGTATTCAATGCCCTTTTTCGCAGCTCTTTCGATGGTTTTCCGCGCCAGAGCTGAAACCTCCGCCCCGGTGGTTGAGTGAAAATAGCTGCCGTATCCATATCCGCCGTATCCGTAGCGGCTTCGGCGTCGTCCGTATGCCATGCCTATCCCTCCAGCCTCATCATCTTCAGGAGCTCTTCATTGCTCATCTCGGTAATCCAGGTTTCACCGCTGTCGCCCACGATATTCCGGGCGAGATCCGATTTGGCCCGGATCATCTCGTCGATTTTTTCCTCGATGGTTCCGCGGGCTACAAATTTGTGGACAATGACCTGATTCTTCTGCCCGATCCGGAAAGCGCGGTCCGTGGCCTGGTTTTCCACGGCAGGGTTCCACCAGCGGTCAAAATGGACGACATGACTGGCGGCGGTGAGATTCAGGCCTGTGCCGCCGGCCCTGAGAGAGAGGATCATGAAGGGAATGTATTTTTCCCCGTTGAATTCCTCCACCATGCGCTGACGGTCCTTGATGCGTGTATGGCCGTGAAGGGCAAGCCCCGGGCGTCCGAACACGTTTTCCAGAAATTCCGAGAGGTGGGGAATGATTTCCCGGTACTGGGTGAAAATCAGAACCCGCTCATGCTTGTCCCGGATGGTTTCACAGATTTCCCGTAAAACTCCGAACTTGCCGCTGTCTGCCTCCGCGAAGGCATCCGCTCCCATGAACTGGTCCGGATGATTGCAGATTTGTTTGAGGTGGGTGAGGGCGGAAAGGACAAATCCCTTGCGCTGGATGCCCTCCGCTTTCTCCAGGATTTCCTGCAGCTCATCCACCCGCTTCCGGTACAGGACGGCCTGCTTTTTGGAAAGCGGCACAAAGTCGGTGGTCTCAATCTTGTCCGGAAGATCGGAGATAATGGTTTTATCGGTTTTCAGGCGGCGGAGGATAAAGGGGGAGATCATCTGTCTGAGGCGAAGGTATCCCTCAGGCGATTCCGCGAGACTGTCGGCAAAGGTCCCGAATTCCCTGGCGTTTCCCAGAAGACCCTGGTTCAGGAAGTCGAAGAGGGACCAGAGATTGGCAAGATTGTTTTCAATGGGCGTGCCGGTCATGGCGATGCGGCAGCGGGCGCTGAGTTCCTTGATGGTTCTGGACTGTTTGGTGCCCGGGTTCTTGATGGCCTGCGCCTCATCCAGAATGATGGTGTCCCAGGAAACGTTTCCCAGAGCCTGAAGCCGGCTGACCATGGAATAGGTGGTCATGGTGACAAAGGGGAGGGCTTCGGGTGAGCGGAGGATTTCGTCCAGTTTTGCCCCGCTCTGTCCGTGGAGGCGCAGAAAGGGCATGGAGGGGGTGAATTTCTCCGCTTCCTTTTCCCAGTTTCCCATGAGCGTGGCGGGGACCACCAGGAGAACATGGGCATCCGGACGGTCCTGGCGCAGGTGCTCCAGCCAGGAGAGGACCTGGAGGGTTTTGCCCAGGCCCATGTCGTCTGCCAGGCAGGCACCCAGGCCCAGGGAGCTCATCTGGCACAGCCAGGCATAGCCGCTGAGCTGATAGGGGCGCAGCTGCGCGTGGACACCCTCCGGAAGGGGAATCTTCCGGCCCCGGGAGGGATCCCGCAGGGTGGAGAGAAGCTTCTGCAGCCACGCGCCGTGGGTGACCCGGACCTCCTGGTCCTCCCCGGTTCCGGACATGCCGCTCTGCATTCTCAGGGCGTCCAGCATGCTCAGATCCCCCTGATACCGGTCCATGAGGGAGAGAAGCTCCCTGAGGCGGGCGTGATCCACCTCCACCCACTTGCCCTTGATCATGGTCAGCCCCTCTGCCATGGACAGAAGAGTTCGGATCTCCGCCTTGGTGAGCTTTTCCCCGTCCACGGTGAGGGAGGGGGTCATGGAGATGATGGAGTCCAGGCCCAGAAGGGAGGCGGGCTTGTCGCCCAGCTTCACCGACACGGAGACGGAGGAGGCGCGGCGGCGCCACCAGTTGGGCAGACGGCAGGAGATGCCCGCCTTCTCAATGGCCTCAGCGCTTTTCAGGAAATCCCAGGCCTCCTCCGTGGTCAGCTTCAGGGGATGGAAGAGCTCCCCGGAATCCATGAATCCTGCGATGAGCGGGCTCACTCCGGCGGCTTCGTTGAGGCAGGAGAGAAGATCCACCAGTTTTTCCTTCTGTCCCCTGAATTCGGTCAGGGCATAGGACAGGGGCTGATGCTGCACCTTTCCCTCAATGCGGGTGGAATAGGTGGCCAGAAAGGCAAAGGGAAAACGGGGATCCGGGTCTTCCCCCGCCCTGCGGTTCTCCACCAGATGGAAGAAGACCCGCTCCGGTATTCGCAGGTTCTGGCTTTTTTCCGTGAGGAACATGGCCACGGTGCCCTCATAGACGGCCACGGAGCGGCGGAAGCATTCCGTGAGAGACTGGTAGCACATCCTTATCCAGCCGGTATCGACATGCTCCGTGCCCAGACCGAAGGGGACGGCGGAGAGCAGGTCAGCCTCGTCCGTCTCCGTCAGGGGGACGACGGTTTCTTCTCTTGTGACCTCCAGGCCCGGCTGCGCGGAAAGGGTGCGGACAAACCGGGCCCCCAGGGTGTGCAGGAAGATCAGGGAAGCGTCATCTCCGGAGCGGGGCGGATCAAAACCCCACTGAAAGAGCAGATTCCACCGGTCTTCTTCATAGAGTTTCCGGACATGGAGACTCCAGGGATCCATGAGGGTATCCGGGATATCCAGATGAAACCCTTCCGGCGTGAAAATGACAGTAACGGCGGATGCTGTTTTTTTCCCGGGTGGCATGAAAAGACCTCCTTATTGCGCTGCGCTGAGGAGAGTATAACCGATCCGGAAAGATTTGAACAGGAGGAGAAACCCTGAAGACGGTGCGGAGTGAGCGGGTGGAAAACGCCCGGGGGACAGTCTGACGAAGTGCCTTTCCTGCGAATGGCCGATGGGGGCATGCATCAGTCCGTGTTTCCGCAGGGCGGATCCGGATCACGACGGGGCGAAAAAGGACCGCGGAAACCATGAGAAAGCGGTGTCCCGCATGGTTTCCGCGGTCTTTTTGTGTTTTGTGCTCAGCCCATGGCCTGCCGCAGCCTGCGCAGGAATTTGGCGGGAATGGGCTCCTCCAGCCTCCAGAGGATGTTCATGGGACGGCTGCCCGTGTGACTCACATAATCCGCCTGTCCCAGGAAGGTATAGGGGAGGGCGCCCAGGACGTCCTTCTTGTATTCCCGGACGAACAGGAGGACACGGCCTCCCGTTTCCCGGTGATGGATATACCGCTGTCCCGTGGGGGATTCCGGGCTTGTGGTGGACTGGCTCTGCCAGTGGAACAGGGTGGGGCTCATGGCGTAGTCCTCATACATGGTGGTGGGGGAATAGTCCCGGTCGCTCTTATTGAGGGTGATGAAGAACACGTCGGTTTTCTTTTCCGGGAGATAGAGGACCCCCTGTCGCATGGCGCCGAAATTGGCGTAATCCAGGGCGGCCAGGACCTGGCGCTGGCTGTAGGAACAGTGAACGTCCAGCGGGCAGACAAACCCCAGATCCGCGGCGGTGTCCACAAAGTCAATGTGATCATACTGCCAGTGCAGAAGAGCTTCCAGTTCCGAAAGCATGACGGGGCTGTCCGACAGGCCGTACAGCCTGTCCAGCACGTCCCCGCCCCCCAGGTCCTCCGGATAGAAATTCCACATGGTCATGATGAACATCCGGAGCATTTTCGCCTCCATGGGCGGGAGGGCGGCAAAATCCACATTGTCCAGGCGGGGAAGAAGCCGGAGCAGAAAGTCGATCCAGCGCCTGGAGTCCACGGAAGCGAGACGGCGCACGGCCGTGCTCATGTCTTTCTCCGCCGCCTCATGGAAATCCTCCAGAACCCCCGCCTCCACGCAGAGCCGGCTGAAGGTGACCTCCCGTCTGTACAGGTCTCCCGGGGTCAGGTGACAGTAGTCCAGGAAACCGGAGAAGGTAAGCACCTGGCCGCTGTCCTGGGAAAAGGTGCGCAGACGGCTCAGGAGTTCGTCCCGGCCCTGCAGGTTCCGGCGGATGTTGTCCAGAACGTGCTTCATGGCGACCTTTTCCAGCTGAATGGAGCAGCCCCTGGGGACACCGGGAAAACCTTCCTCCACCTCCCGTTTCATGTCCCGCCGGTCCTCCCCCAGAAGGGCACTGAATTTCTCCGCGAAGCTGTAGCGGCGGTTGGCGGCCCCGATAAAGTCAAGCACCGTCAGGCAGTCCTTGCCTTCCGAAAGGCGGAGGCCGCGGCCCAGCTGCTGGAGGAAAACGGTGAGGGATTCCGTGGGGCGGAGGAACAGCACCGTATTGACCTGGGGAATGTCCACGCCCTCGTTGTACAGATCCACCACAAAGAGAATCCTGACATCGCCCTTCACCAGGTATTCCCGGGCGCTCTGACGATCCTGAGGGGAGGAATGGCTGTCCAGGGCCATGGCGCTGAACCCGTTCTCATTGAAGAAGTCCGCCATGAAGCGGGCGTGCTCCACGGACACGCAGAAGCCCAGAGCCTTCACATCCTCCGGGTCCGAGGCGTAGGACAGGAGGCTGCGTAGGACATGCCCGGCGCGCCTGCGGGCTGCGGCGCCCGAGAGGGTATAGAGCCGGTTCAGCTCTCCCCGGTCGTATCCGCCCCGGCTCCATTTCAGGTCCTGCAGGTCCACGGTATCGGACACGCCGAAGTACTGAAAGGGGCACAGAAGCTTCCGGTCAATAGCCTCCGGAAGACGGATTTCCGCGGCAATATGGTGATCGAAGAAGGGCAGGATGGATCTGCCGTCCATACGCTCCGGGGTGGCGGTGAGGCCCAGCAGGATCTGCGGCCTGAAGTACTTCAGGGCCTCCAGATAGGAATCCGCCGCCGCATGGTGCCCCTCGTCCACCACGATATAGTCGTAGAAGTCCGGCTTAAGACGGTTCCACAGCTTTTGGACATTCAGGGTCTGCACGGAGATGAACAGGTGGTCAGGATCCTGAGGCCGGCTCTGTCCCACCCAGAGTTCCCCGAAGTTGGGGTCCTGAAGGACAGCCCGGAAGGTGGCGAGGCTCTGGCGGAGAATCTCCTCCCGGTGGGCGATGAACAGGAGGCGGCAGGGGAGATGTGTGTTGCGCCAGGCCCTGTAGTCCAGGGCGGCGATGACGGTTTTGCCCGTGCCGGTGGCAGCCACCACCAGATTGCGGAAGTGGTTCCGCACCTCCCGCTCGGCCCTGAGCTGATCCAGAATGACCTGCTGATAGGGATAGGGACGGATGTCAAAAAGGAAGGCGGGCATTTCTTCTTTCCGAGTTTCGGCCTTCAGGGCGCACCTGAGACGCTCATGGGAAGACTCCGCGTAGCTCTCAAATTCCTCCGAGTTCCAGTAGCTTTCAAAGGTGGCCTGGATTTTCCGCAGGGTATCCGGCTGGTCCTGTCCCGTAAGTTTCAGGTTCCACTCCAGCCCGCTGCTCATGGCGGGGCTGGAGAGGTTGGAGGAGCCCACATAGGCCGTGCTGAACCCGGTCTCCCGGATGAAAACGTAGGCCTTGGCGTGAAGCCGCGTACGGGTGGTATCGTAGCTGATCCGGACATGGGCATGGGGCAGACGGGACAGTTCCTCTACGGCTCTGACTTCCGTGGCGCCCATGTAGGAGGTGGTGATGACCCGGAGCTCTCCGCCCCGATCGGCGAAATCCTGAAGAGCTCCCAGGATCAGGCGCAGCCCGCTCCAGCGGATGAAGGAAACCAGCATGTCCACCCTGTCGGCGCTGGCGAGCTCCTTCCGGATTTCCGCGTACATCATGGGCTCATGAGGCGCGCCGGTGAACAGACTGCTGGCGGACATGGAGGTTTCCGGACGCGGGATCATGGAGGCGGTACGGAAGGAAAGGGACGGATCCCTTTCATCCAGCACCTGCAGAAGCCGCTCTGCCTGCGCGTCCACCTCCTGATCCGCAAGATCGGACCTTTCCTCCGACATCATGGCGATCAGGCGGTTGACCAGGGCGATCTGGGCGGGCGTGTTTTCTTCCATGGATTCCAGGGCGGAGCGGAGGACACGGGCCACATAGCCGGAAAGGATCTGAGGCGCCTCGGCGGCGTCGATGGGATCAAGGGCCTTCTGCCTTTCGGGCACTTTTTCCAGGTCCCGGGAAAGGGCGCGGCTGAGAATCTGTTCGTAGAGGCCGGGCTTGAGCATGGGCATTCCCCTTTGAAGGTACTTTTGTCAAGTATAGCCCCGGAGACGGGGAAGGGCAAGCGCCTGAAGGGTGGTTTTCAAAGACTGTTAAAAAATTTTAACAGTCTTTGGGGAAGGTGGCCGGAGAATCCGGAAGCGCAGAGCGGAATGGATGCCTTCTGCATTTCGGGCGTGACGGGAAGAGGGCCCTCCCGGCATGCGGGAAGGCCCTCGGATGGGCAATGTCATTTAATTAGGGCCGAACCATCAGCTCTATAGCGAATACAGGCGTTAAGTTAAGCTTTCAGCGCTCGACCAGTGGGTTGAAGAAAGGAAGT
>CACYGY010000057.1 GCA_902774025.1 uncultured Eubacteriales bacterium | reverse complement strand
ACGTGCTGGGCCAGGTGGCTGTCCGTACCCAGAAGGGCAAGGACAATTATTCTCCCTGGCGTTTCTCCCAGGGCTCCTACAGCCTGAACTCTGTGGAAGCCAGCGAGCAGACCCTGGATGGCACCTATCCGAAGCCCGTTGTGGATCAGTGGGACAAGTACTTCGCCGAGTGCGAGACCGCTCCCGAATCCAAGATCTCCGGCTTCACCTTCAACTCCGCCAACTTCAACACCCAGTATGCTGAAATCTCCGCCATCAAGGACGAATACATGAATCGTATTCAGTGCGGCACCGTGGATCCTGACGTGGCCGTGCCCGAGATGCGCGCCAAGATGGAAGCTGCCGGCCTGAACGACATCATTGCTGAAGCGCAGCGTCAGCTGGACGAATATCTGGCAGGCAAGGCTCAGTAATCTGAGGTCTGGTTTCCTGAAAACCTAACCCAGGGGGCTCCGGTCATGTCCGGAGTCCCCGTTTTTTAAGCGAGGGAGGAAGAGATCATGCAGGATATGACATGGACCCATCAGGGCCTGATGCTGGATGTGGGCCGGCATTTCATTCCCGTGGAAGGTCTGAAGAAACTGATTCAGGGCGCCGCTGTCTGCGGTGTGAACCGGCTGCACCTGCATTTTACGGAAGATCACGGCTGGCGTCTTCAGCTGAGGAAGTATCCGGTTTTGACAGAAAAGGGCTCCAGCCGTGGGAACAGTATTTTCGGGGATGTCTCGGAGACGGAAAACAACAACGGCTTCTATACCCGGGAGGAAATGCAGGGGATTGTGGAGTTTGCCCGCAACCTTGGGATCGAGATCATCCCGGAAATCGAAATCCCGGGCCATGAATCCGCTCTGCTCCATGCCATGCCGGAACTGGGATGCCGCCGCATGCTCTGGAACGTGGCTGAAAAGGAAATCCAGGATCATCCCCGGGATTACAGGGTGGAGACCACGCCCGGAGTCTTTCCCAATCTCATCTGCCCCGGCAGGGATGAAAATCTCCAAACCCTGTACGGGATTCTGGATGAGATCATGGAAATCTTCCCGTATCCCATGGTGCATATCGGCGGGGACGAGGCGGTGAAAGTCCACTGGAGGCGCTGTCCCGACTGCCAGAAGCGCATGGCGGAGGAAGGATTGCACAACGAAGAGGAACTTCAGGACTGGTTGATCCGGAAGGTGGCGGCCTACCTGGCGGAGCATGGGAGGCAGGTCATCGCATGGAACGACGTGCTGGCGGGCGGCACGCTGCCGGATCACTTTGTGATTCAGCACTGGTGGGGGCAGGATGAACGGACCGGTGAGTATCTCAGGAGAGGCGGGAAGGTGATCGTATCCGACGCGGGCCGGTTCTACCTCAGCCGCTCTTATGCCGGGATGGATATCCGCACCATCTATGAGACGAAGGAACTTCCGGCGTACATCCGGGGCGCGGAAGGACAGGTCCTGGGCTTTGAGTGCTGCCTGTGGACCGAGCGGGTGACGAATCCGGAGCGGGCGGCCTGTATGCTCTTCCCGAGGCTTTGTGCCTGGGATGTGCGGCTCCATGGGGACAGGGACATGTCCTGGGAGGAATTTCTGGAAAAAGTCCGGGAGCGCATGGACAGAATCCGCGCCCTGGGCATTCAGGGAGCGCCGGAGGCGGAATGGGTTCTCAGCAGTGAGGCGCGGGAGGCAGCGCAGAAGAAAGAGGAAGCCGGGCGATTCTCCGAAAAGTGCATGCCCAATATCCGCCGGGAAGAGAAACTCCTCCACGTGGAAAAGGTGGAAAAGCTCATGCGGACCCTGGACATCCCGGAGCCCTTCCTGGTACAGGTGGGGGACTGGATGCTGGAGGGCCGGGGAGACGGCGGGGACGGCGTCCGGGATATGGCGGAACAGCTTACCACGGCCCTGAAAAACCGCTGGGAAGGCCCGTGGAAGGATGTTCCGGAAAAGATCTGGCTGGATACGCTGGGGTGCTACAGAAGGTTTATCCGGGAATTCAGGGACTGCTATGGGTATGACGGATTCGACCGGGGTTTCTGGACCACCCGCCAGGTCACGGCAAAACTCTTCCGCCTGGGCGAGCTGGAATATGAAATCGGGGAGGACAGCGGGGAGAATGATGAGACCAAGAAGGGCGAGAAGTTCCTCCGCCTGCATATTCCCTCCGATGCCTGCCTGGAGGCGGACAGGATGAACGATTCCGTCCGTCAGGCCCGTGCGTTCCTGGCCCGTTTCGCCCCGGAATACGCACAGCTCCCCATCACCTGCGAAAGCTGGCTCCTTTCCCCGAAACTGCGGCCGCTTCTGAAAAATGATTCCAGAATCCTGCATTTCCAGAATGCTTTTGATATTACGGATATCCGGGAGGAGGGAAACCCGCTTCTGTGGGTGTACCGCATCGGTCCCCGGCAGGAGAAGGACCTGGATCCCCGCACCCTTCCGGAAAGGACATCTCTGCAGCGCGCCTTGAAGGAGATGATTTGCCGCGGCGGGATCTGCGGAAACGGCATCGGAACGCTGGTCAGGCCTTTCGAGTGAATCGTCTGAAAGCGTCAAATGAGCATGTTGTGATAAGATCGGCAGACAAATACCCCAAATTACTCAAAATTCAACACAAAATATACCGAAATCCGCTTGACATATGCTCCCGGTCTGTTTAGAATGGGTACGGTTTTCCTCAATTCTCACACGACCAGAAGGAGGATTCTCATGAGAAAAACGATTTCCCTGCTCGTAGCCCTGGTGATGGTGCTGCTGACCTTCGGCATCGTGCCTGCCATGGCTGAAAAGACTGTGGTGAACTACTGGAGCAATGACCGTCATGACGAACAGTACATGACCGCCATGATCGAAAAGTTCAATGCTGAGCATGACGACATAGATGACAATCATGACCGACGACTTCGAGAACTCCATTCTGCTGGCCTATCAGGGCGGCACCGCTCCGGATCTGGTGGGTCAGTCCATCGATGTCAAGAACTTCGCTGACATCGGTGCCATTGAGAACCTCCGCCCCTACATTGAAAAGGACGAGGAGTATCAGAAGGTCAATGAGCCCTTCACCCACATGTTCGAGGGCCTGAACGCCATCGGCGATGAGATCTACTGGGTGGCCTCCGGCATTCGTTCCGGCGTGCGCATTGAGTACAACAAGGCGCTCCTGGCCGCTTCCGGCTTCGATTCCATCCCCGCAAGTCTTTCCGACTATGTGGCCATGGCCAAAAAGATCACCGAAGACGGCGCTGCCAAGGATCCCGTGACCTACGGCATCGGCTTCACCTCTTCCTCTCCCTTCGAGCGCCAGCTGGAAATGATGGCTCAGGTTTCCGGCGTGTTCTACTATGACTATGCCAACGGCAGGTTCGACTTCAGCGGCTACAAGCCCTTCCTGGAAGCCGGACGTGAACTGGTGGCCGTCGCCTACCCGGATCAGCAGGGCGTGGACAACATGCGCGCTCAGTTTGCTGCCGGTGCCTTCGCTCTGTGGGGCAATGCCTCTCAGGAAGCCGGCGTGTTCACCAACCAGTTCCCCATCACCGATTTTGAGTGGGGCGTGGCGGAAGTGCCCTCCCTCACCGGCGAAATCAAGGGTGCCCTGCAGACCAATCCCAACAAGGGCTACATCATGATGAGCTCCTCGAAGAACAAGGACGCCGCCTGGGAAGTGATCCGGTTCTTCCAGAGCGAGGAATTCCTGGTGGGCTACATGGAAGGCGGCAACGACCTGCCCATCACTGCCTACATCGACGAGCGTCTGGACAAGAGCAAGATGGGCCGCCTGGGCGATTATTCCCTGCTGCCCTATGAATCCGTGTATCCCGCCGTGCCCTCCATCAACCTCACCGGTGACAACTACCGCACCGTGCTGTGGAACGCCATCATGGGCTATGTGGATATCGACGCGGCCATCGAAGATCTGAACACCCGCTACAACCAGTGCTATGATGACGACATCATGTACGGCTCCGTGCGCCGCCTGGTGATCCGGGACTATGATCCGATGCATCCCTCTGCGGGCACTGCCGAGTATCTGGATCAGTAATCTGACATACAGGGCCCCGGTTTCCCCGGGGCCCTTTGATCGAAAACCGTCCGAACAGTTGACAGGTGCATGACCCGGACGGTTTTTCCAATTCTGTGGAGAAAGGAATGTTGTCCGTGAGCACATTGGACAGTGAACATCTGCAGCTTCGGCCCACGAACAGGCCTCCCCGTCCGGTGAACAAAAAGATGCGGCTGAAGGAAAGCGGCAGTGTGGCGGCCGGCCTGATGCTGGCGCCTTCCCTGATTTTCCTGTGCGTCTGCTCCATCTATCCCTTCATCTGGATTTTCAGGTATATCGGGTATGACTATAACGGCTTTGTGGCCAGGCCCGTGGGATTCCGCAATTTCACCCGCATGTTCAGTGACGTGACCTTCTGGAACAGTGTGCTCACCACCTTTGAGTACGCCTTCTGGAAGCTGATCATCATCATCCCCCTGGCGCTGCTGATGGCCGTGCTGCTGAACCAGAAGATCCGGGGCTCCAGCTTTTTCCGGGGCGCCTTCTTCATGCCCACGGTCATCGCCACCTCCATTTCCGGCATGATCTTCACGTTTATCTTTGCCACCCAGAACGGCATTCTGAACAACCTTCTTCAGGCCGTGGGCCTGATGGGTTCGCCCATCAACTGGCTGATGGATCAGAACTTCGCCATGGAGGCGGTGATCATCCTGTCGGTATGGGCCGGTTTCGGAAACTATATGCTCTATTTCGTCACCGGCATGACCTCCATTTCCGAGGACGTGTATGAGTCCAGCCGCATTGACGGCGCCAATGCCGCCCAGACCTTCTTCAGGATTACCCTGCCCATGCTGGCTCCCGTCCTGAAGGTGGTGCTCATGCTGGCCATCACCGGCGCCTTCAAGGACTATGAGGCCATCATGGTGCTCACCGACGGAGGCCCCGGATCCCGCACCAACGTCATGTTCCTCTATATCTTCAAGCTCATCTTCGGCACCTCCACCAATGCGCGCATGCAGATCGGCTACGGTGCCCTCCTGAGCCTCATGGCGGCTGTCATTGTGGGCGCCGTGACCATCATCTACAATCTGGTCGCCAGGCGGCTGGATGACGTTGTGTAAGGGAGGGAGAGACCTATGGCAAAGAATCGCGCTCAGATTGTGTACTCTCCCCGGCAGAAGGCCTACCGCTTTCTTCTGTGGCTCCTTCTGCTGTTCAGCACCGTTGTGGTGATCTTCCCCGTGGCCTATGTCATCCTGGGCTCCTTCAAGGGCAACCAGGAACTGCTTCTGGGCGGTGCCAACATCTTCCCCGCCCAGTGGATCACTCAGAACTATGTGGACGCCTGGGAACAGGCCAGCTTCGCCGCCTATACCCGGAACAGTCTGATCCTCTCCGTGGGCGTCATGGTGCTGTCCCTGTTTGTCTCCACCATGGCGGGCTATGTCTTCAGCCGCAAGACCTTCTGGGGCAAGGAGATCATCTACGGGGTCTTTACTGCCTTCATGTTCATCAATGTGGGCTCCGTATCCCTCAGACCCCTGTATGAACTGGCGGTGGGCATGCAGATCCACACCAGCATGTGGCCTGTGATCCTCTTCTCCGCAGGCGGCGGCCAGGCCACCTATATCTTCCTGTGCCGGGGCTATGTGAACTCCGTGCCCAGGGAACTGGACGAGGCGGCCCGGATTGACGGCTGCTCCTTCTTCCAGACCTATTACCGGATCATCCTGCCCATGCTGAAGCCGGTGCTGGCCACCATCGCCATCCTGTCCTTCCGTCAGGGCTGGAACGAATACATCATGCCCAGAGTCTTCACCATGACCAATGACGCCCTGCGGCCCCTGACCGTGGGCGTGAACATGCTCAAGAACGCCGGGGACGGCGCGGCTGCCTGGAACATCATGTTTGCCGGCGCCACCATCGCCATCATCCCCATTCTCATTGTCTTCATCTGCTTCAGCCGCTACTTTATGGGCGGCCTGACGGCGGGTGCGGTCAAGGGCTGAGCATTTTCCCGCGGCCTGCGGTTTTCCGCAGGCCGCGTTGATACGATCGGGTGCAGATGCACGGAAAGGACAGAATATGTGGCCGCTGGACAGGGAAGGATTCATCAGTCATTATATGGTCTCCGGCCCCGTGGTGGAGCCGTTCCGGAGCGATAAGCGGGACCGGAATCAGCTCCGGTACGAGGCAGGGCTGCGAGCGGAGATCTGCGCCCATGAACCGGTGCCCTCCGCCGGGCATGTGAAGGCGGGCATGAGCCGCCTGGGCATGCCCTGGGTCTTCCAGGGGGGACGGGATACCGCCTTTGTGAATCTGTCGGACTTTTATACCACCATGCAGAGGGTGCGCTTTGATGCCGCCACCGCGCTCCTGTGTCCCCGGGCCATGGAGGTGGAGGCAGGACTGTGGAGCTACGCGGCGGTGGACCTGTACCTGAACGGGACGCGGATTCAGGGGATTGACCGCGCCGTGTACAAGCCCGTCACCCGGCAGAACCTGCGGCTGTCCCTCAGGGAGGGACTGAATGTCCTGTACCTGGCCTGCGAAACCCTGGGGGTCAGGGACACCCGGAGCGTAGTGGGCCTTCAGATCCTGGAGGGAAGAGAGGAAATCCGCGTGACCCTTCCGGATCAGGAAATGGCCCAGGCGGTGGCTCCGGCCCTCAGGGTGCTGGAAGAGGCCGCCATGGAAGGAAATGCCCTGCTTCTCCCGCAGGCGCCGGAGGGGAGCACCTGGGCGGTTGTGGACACGGAGGACCCGGATCATGCCCATGCCGGGCGGAAACCGGTCTGGCAGGCGCTGCCCGTGATCATCCCGGAGGAGGCGGAATGCGTACGGGTGCGGATTCCCTGGCCGGGCGGGTTCCTTGAGCGGACCTATGAGTGCACGGAGCATATCCGGCCCCGGCTGGTGCGGCCCGTACCATCCCCGGAGGAGAACCTGCAGCTGATTCTCGGGCGCATTGCCCGGGTGGAGAGCCTGAACCGGGACGGGGGCGCCTTCGGCTTTCCCATCGCCAATATTCTCGCCCGCAGGGCGCTCCACGATACCTCCATGGACGATCACCGCCTGCTCATGGAGATGCTGGACCTGATTGAAAAACGGGTGGACTGCTCCGATTTCCTGGTATGCGGTCTCCTGCGGTATCTCCGGCATGTGCCCGTGGACGGGGAGACGGAGGAGCGGATCCGGGAGGTCCTGACGCATTTCCGCTACTGGATGGACCAGGACGGGTTTGACGGCATGTGCTTCTGGAGCGAGAACCACGCCCTCATGTTCTATGCCAGCGCCATGGAGGCGGGCCGGCTCTGGCCTGAGGCGGATTTCCCCCTCGCCGGCATGAAGGGGCGGGAACTGTACGCCTGGGGCCGGGAAAAGGTGACGGAATGGCTGGAGGACGTGGAGGAATTCGGGTTTGAGGAGTTCCTCAGCACCGTCTATACCTGCGTCACCTTCGCAGCCCTCATCCATGTGGTGGACTTTTGCGAGCCGGAAATGTCGGAAAGGGCCCGGCGCCTGACGGACCGGATGCTGGAAATGCTGGCAATGCATACCTTCCGCGGGGGGATCATCGCCCCTCAGGGTCGGGTATACCGGGGCGTGCTCTATCCCTTCCGGGCCGGGGCCATGGCCCTGATGAACCTGGCGGACCCCGCCCGGCCCTATGACTATGGCGAGGGCTGGCTGGGCTTTTATGCCACGAGCACCTACCGCTTCCCGAAGGGGCTGAAGGAACGGATGGATACGCCTGCGTCCCTTTCCTATACCACGGGGAACGCGCGGATTGTGCTGGAAAAGCATGAGGACTGGTGCCTCACCAGCGTACAGATCCCCGGGGAGAGGAAGCGCCGGTGGGAGAATATCAGCCGCAGGCCGGATGCGGATGTGTCTTCCCACGCCTTTGTCAAATCCTACAATGAATGCTTTCACGGCACGACCTTCTTCCAGCCGGGGGTGTGGGGATACCAGCAGCACCTGTGGTACGCCGCCCTGGACGGGGAAGCCGTGGTGTTCATGAACCATCCCGGCTCCTCCTCCGAGGGGGGCGACATGCGTCCCGGGTACTGGCACGGCAGCGGCGTATTCCCCGCCCTGAGGCAGGAAGGAAATATTCTGGGCCTGATCTGGCGGATCCCGGAAACCCATCCCCTGCATTTCCTGCATCTCTACTGCCCCAGATGCCGCTTTGAGGAGATCCGCGAGGCAGGGGAGTGGCTGCTTCTGCGAAAGGGCAGAGGCTTTGCGGGCATCTGGACCAGCCGCCCCAGGGAAAGCTGGGATGGCATGAACTTCGGATGCGAGGAGCGCATCTGGGGCAGTGAATGCGCCTGCCTGTGCGTCTGCGGAGGCGCGGAGACGGAAGACATGGACCGGTTTGAGGAACGGGTCATCTCCCTTGCCCCCCGGTATGTCCCGGAGACGGGCACGCTCACGGCGGGCACGTTCCGCCTCGTGTATGAGGCGGGAGAGGATGACACGCAGTATCTGTAAAAAAGGAGGGAGATTCATGAAAGGCATTGTGGCAAGGCATGATCAGCAGCAGGTGAAGGATCTGGGAGGCGGGGTAACCCGGCGGGTCCTCTCCCACAACGATCAGCTGATGGCGGTGGAGGTGGCCTTTGAGACCGGCTCCGAGGGCGCGGTTCATACCCATGAGCACGTACAGTGCAGCTACGTCCTGTCCGGACGTTTCCTGTACAGCGTGGAGGGGGAGGCGGCGGAGCTGAAGACCGGGGATTCCATTGTGGTACCCTCGGGACTGCCCCACGGTACGGTTTGTCTGGAAAAGGGCGTGCTGCTGGACATTTTCACCCCCCAGCGGAAGGATTTTCTCTGATCCGAACAAGGCCGGCCCCCTGAGGGACCGGCCTTTCGCGCGTCATTGGGAAGCGCCGTCGCCCCTCACGGGCCAGGCGGCACAGGCGTGAATGGGATAATCCGGATGATCCGGATCCTGGGAGGTGAGAATGGAGACAGCCTGGAAATAGCGGATGCCGGCAGGAATGTGGTAATCGCTGGACACCAGTGCCAGACAGTGGATGCCGGGTACGGTTCTCAGGATTTCCAGGGAGTATACCGCGTTCTCCAGCGTGGTGAGGGAGCGCTCCTCCTTCAGAAGACGCCGGGCATCCACTCCGTTCTCCTCCAGCCATTCCGTCATCCTGCCGGCCTCCGTGGCGGTGGGATCCCCGGAGGCTGTGGGGCCGCCGGTGCAGAGGATCCAGGCTTCCGGATACTGACCGGCGCAGGTGAGGGCGACCTTCAGGCGCTCCAGGAGTTCATCCCGCATGCTGCCGTCCGGGTTCAGCTGATAGCCCAGGACTACAATGCAGAGACCGTCGGGGTCCGGGAGGTCCTCCGGAAGACGGAGGGCATGAATGATGTCCCCCGTGCTTTTCCACGCTTCCGACACCTTCTGCCAGCGGTCCGGGGAGGTGGAGCCGAGGGAGCCGAGGGAACCGACGGCGGACAGGAACTGTAAAGTGCTGCTGTAGGAGGTGGAAACCGCGCTTTCCCCCGCAGCAAAGCCCGTGAGGGACAGGCAGAGGAGAAGGGTCAGGAGAGCAATGAACAGGCGTTTCATGATGATGCTCCTTCCAGAGAGGTTCACGCCTTTGGCATGCGAAGAACCAGGGCATCCGGCACGGTGCCGTGGAACCGTTCGGGCAGACGGACACGCAGTCCGTTGTCCCCCGGGCATGTTTCCAGCTTTTCGCCGGTGAGCAGATACAGGGCGGTAACCCCCGGGAGGGGAAGACTGACGGAGGTGCCCAGGGGCTGGTCTTCCTTCAGGCGCAGCATGCAGTACACATCCCTGTCGGTGCAGGTATAGGACCACCGGTCCTGGAAATAGGGGGCATAGGGCCGGGTGGAGAAAATAGCCTGGCCGTTTTCCTTCAGCCAGTCCCCCAGCTCCCTGGCCCGGACCATGGCCTTCAGGGGAAGGCGGCCGTCGGGCTGGGCTCCGATGTTCAGAGCCAGATTGCCTCCCTTGGACACCACGTCGATGAGGAGATGCACCAGCTCCCGCCGGGTTTTCAGCGTGTCCTCAAAGGAGAAGGCAAAGGAGTGGCCGATGGTCACGCAGCTTTCCCAGGGCACGGGGATATAGTGCGACGGCACCTGCTGCTCGGGGGTGATGTAGTTTTCCGTTTCTCCCCCCACAGTGCGGTCTGCCACCAGAAGCGCGGGATATTTTTTCCGGAGCCTGTTCACAAGCTCCATCAGGCGGATATCCTGATGATTCCGGGGATTGACCTGACCCCCGTCCAGCCAGAGAATGTCCACCGGGCCCAGATCCTCTGCGATCTCCGTCAGCTGTGCCCAGGTGAAGTCGATAAACTTCTGCCACAGCTCCGGCCTCAGACGCGGGTCATAGGTGGGATTGCGCCAGTGGGCCACGGGAAGATCGCAGCCGGGTGCCCAGTACCAGGGACAGTGCCAGTCCGGCTTGGAAAAATAGGGCGCCAGGGCAATGCCCTGCTTCCGGAAGGCATCAAAGAGCTGCTTTGCGATATTGGCATACCGGTGGGTGTGGAAGGGACAGGAAGGGTCGGTGACCTTATAGTCCGTGTACTTCGTATCCCACATGCAGAACCCGTCATGATGCTTGGTGGTGAAGATGAAATAGCGGAAGCCCACATCCCTGGCGAACTCCGCCCATTTCTCAGGCTCAAACCGGAGGGGATTGAAGCTGCGGTTCATGTCCACGTACTGGCGGCGGAACAGCTCGTCGTCCTTTTCCCAGTCATAGCCGGAGCGGGACCAGACGGCATCCTCCCGGGACAGGGGCCAGGACTCCGTCATGCCCAGCTGGGAATAGATGCCCCAGTGCACCATGAACCCCAGCTTCTGATCCCGGAACCACTCCAGACGGTTCCGCACCGCCTCCTCCTTCGGCACCACATAGGACTCAATGCCCGTGTGATTGATGATGTCACCCCTCAGGGCATCTTCTGAAAACTCTGCCATCTCCGGCCTCCTTTTTTTCACGGGCATGGCCTCGGAAACCCGTATGGACACGGGGCCTGAACCACCCCTGTATTCCATTTTCCATCCGGGCGCGGGAAGGGATCATGCCATCAGATCGCATCATTTCCCTCCGGACACGGCGCCGGGACAATCCATGGATGAGAGAATCTTTCACTCATTCTAAGGCAGAGAGGGGAAGAAGTAAAGAACCGGGGAAAAAAGGCAGAAAAGCCGGAGGGCATGGCGGGCGGGTGGAGAATATGATATACTTGCAGGGTGAGACCGGATACACAATATTGATCTTTCCATGGGAGGGTGTGGTCTGAATGGCTGAGGAAAGGAAAGGCATCTTTACGGATTATGACAGTTTTCTGTTCCATCAGGGCACCGATTATGAGCTGTACAGAAAGCTGGGTGCCCATGAGGATACGGAGAACGGGGAAAAGGGTACGCGGTTCCTGCTCTGGGCGCCCAACGCCATCTACGTGTCCCTGATCACCGCCAGAACCGGCTGGGAAAATGAGAAGTGGATGCATCGGACGGAAATCGATCCCGCCATCTGGGAGTGCTTCCTGCCCGGGGTGGGTCCCGGGGACGCCTACCGGTATTTGGTGACGGGTGCCGACGGCGTGAAGCGGTGGAAGACGGATCCCATGGGATTCAGAGCCGAGCTTCGTCCCGCCAATGCCTCCATCATTGCGCCCCTCACGGGATATACCTGGCACGACGATGCGTATCAGGCCGGACGGGACAACACAAAGGTGCTGGAAAAGCCCATGTCCATCTATGAGCTGCACCTGGGTTCCTGGAAGAAGGGCTTCCGGAACGCGGAGGACAAGGACGGGTACCTGAACTACACGCAGCTGGCGGATGACCTGGTGCAGTACATACAGTACATGGGCTATACCCATGTGGAGGTCATGGGCATCTGCGAATACCCCTTCGACCTGTCCTGGGGCTATCAGGTGACGGGGTATTATGCTCCCACCGCCCGCTACGGAACCCCGGACGATTTCAGGTATTTCGTGGACAAACTCCATCAGAACGGCATCGGCGTGATTCTGGACTGGGTGCCCGCGCATTTCCCCAAGGATGAGTTTGCCCTGGCCTGCTTTGACGGAACCCCCCTGTATGAGTCCACGGACCCTCTGCGCAGGGAGTTCCCCGTGTGGGGCACGCTGGCCTTTGACCATACCAAGCCGGAGGTCCGCTCCTTCCTGATCTCCAACGCCTTCTACTGGATCAATGAATTCCATGTGGATGCCCTGAGGGTGGACGCCGTGGCCTCCATGCTCTACAACGACTATGACCGTGGCGCCTGGCGGCCCAACCGCTTCGGCGGCAGGATGAACCTGGAGGGCATGGACTTCCTCCGCCAGCTGAACACGGAGGTGTGCGCCAAGACCACGGGCTACCTCATCGCCGAGGACTCCTCTCCGGAATGGGGCATCACCGAGGATGTGAACAAGGGCGGCCTCGGCTTCAAGCTGAAGTGGAACATGGGATGGATGAACGATACCCTCCGGTATATCGGACTGGATCCCGTGTACCGCCAGTATCACCATGAGCAGCTGGTGCATACCCTGGACTATGCCTTCTCGGAAAATTATGTGCTGGTGCTGAGCCATGACGAGGTGGTGTACGGCAAGAAGGCCATGGCCGAAAAGACGCCCGGCAAGATCGAGGACCGCCTGGGCGGCGTGAAGACATTGTATACCTATCAGTTCACCAGTCCCGGCAAGAAGCTTCTGTTCATGGGCCAGGAATTCGCCCAGGACCGGGAATGGGACGTGACCCAGAGCATTGACTGGCATCTGGCGGATGAGTTCGGCCACCGGGACGTGATGCTCACGGTGCGCAGGCTTCTGGAAATCTACAAAAAGTATCCCGTGCTCTACTGCGACTCCAGGGATCCCTCCATCTTTGAGTGGGTGAACCGGAACGACAGCTGGGCCAACACCATCAGCTTCATCCGCCGCAATCCCTGGAACTATGAGGGCGCTCTGCTGGTCATCTGCAACTTCTCGCCCTCAGCGCACACCGACTACAGCGTGGGCGTGCCGCTGCCCGGCAGGTACGAGCGGATTTTCAGCACCTTTGACACCCTGCCCGGCGGCGGAAGCCCTGAGGAACTGGGAAGCGTTCCGGTGCTGGAAGCCCGGGAGGAGGCGTGCGACGGCCGGCCTTACCGCCTGACCTACAGCCTGCGGCCGACGGAATCGGTCATCATCAAACTTCCCTGAGAAAAGAAAAGGAAAAAACGGATCAGCGGGGGACGCACCGGGCGTTCCCCGCTTTTTCCCTGTCCCGGGGGCTGTGTGGTTGACATAAGAGGCGCCCCTGCCTATAATGGGCCCAGAACTTGCGTTCCAACAATTGAACAGGAGGTAATGGAAACATGAAGAAATTCTGGTGTCTTTTCCTGGCTGTTGCCATGCTGGGCTGCCTGGCTGTGGCATCCGGCGAGGACGTGGTGAATGCGGATCCCGCCCTGGTGGCTGCCGCCAAAGAGGAAGGCTCCCTTGTGGTGTACGGTTCCTGCGAGGAAGACTACCTGAACGCTGCCTGCCAGAAGTTCCAGAAGATCTATGGCATTCAGACGGTGTGTCAGCGCCTGTCCACGGGCGAGGTGCCTGTCAAGATCGAGAACGAGGGCGGCAATCCCTCCGCGGACGTCTGGTTCGGCGGCACCAACAGCCCCTATGACGAAGCCGCGGCCAAGGGCCTGCTGGACAACAGCTATGTGCCCGCCAACGCCAGTCACCTGATCTCCGACCTGTACAAGGATCCCAACGGCTACTGGTACGGCATCTACACCGGTATCCTGGGCTTCATGGTGAACAAGAACGAACTGGAAAGCATGGGCCTGGAAGCCCCCGCCACCTGGGATGACCTGCTGAAGGAAGAGTACAAGGGCCTGATCTGGCTGTCCAACTACAACACCGCCGGTACCGCCAAGCTGGTGGTGAACCTGCTTCTGCAGCTGAAGGGCCATGATGAGGGCATCAAGTATCTGGTGGACCTGGACAAGAACATCCAGATCTACACCAAGTCCGGTTCCGGCCCCTCCAAGAATGTGGGCACCGGCGAGTGCATCATCGGCATCGGCTTCCTGCATGACGGCATCACCCAGATCCTGGACAACGGCTACGATAACGTGGGCCTGGTGATCCCCGCGGACGGCACCTCCTGCGAAATCGGACCGGTGGCCATCTTCAAGGGCGCCAAGCATCCCAATGCCGCCAGACTGTTCATGGAATTCGCCCTGTCTCCCGCCTGCGTGGAACTGGCTGCGCAGAACGGTTCCTATCAGTTCCTGGTCCTGGACAACGCCAAGCAGCCTGAGGCCGCTGCGCAGTTCGGCCTGGATCTGGGCGCCGTGTGGTCCGGCTACAGCTTCGCCGAAGCCACCAAGAATTCCGCCCAGAACGTTCAGGATGTCATCAACGCCCTGGGCGACGCTGCGGACGACCGCTTCAAGACCGAATAAGTCTCTGAAAACCTGGAAATCCCCGCCCCGTCCGGGACGGGGATTTTTACAGCAAAGTGTGAAGGAAAGGAGCGGTGCTGATGGCGCGGGGACAAGGCGCGGCCCTGGACCGCAAAAAGCTGCTGGCTGACCCCATCATGATGACCACCATCATCCTGATGATCACCTTCCTGACCCTGTTTATCCTCTATCCTCTGGCCATTCTCCTGGTGGACAGCCTGTACGGCTCCAACGGTGTGTCCCTGGAAACCTTCAGGCGCATCTTTGCCATGCGCAACTTCCGTGAGGCCATCGGCAACACCCTGAAGGTGGGCTTTGTGGTGGGGATTCTTTCCACCCTGATCGGCCTCCTGTTCGCCTATGTGGAAGTGTATGTGCGCATGCACCGGTTTGTGGGCGGCCTCTTCAGGCTGGTCTCCATGTTGCCCGTGGTGTCGCCCCCCTTCGTGCTGTCCCTGTCCATGATCATGCTCTTCGGGCGCTCGGGGCTCATCACCCGCTTCCTGTTTGGGATCCAGAACAACAACGTCTATGGCTACTGGGGCATTGTCACCGTACAGACCCTGACCTTCTTCCCAGTGTGCTACATGATGCTGAAGGGTCTTCTGAAGAACATCGACCCCTCCATGGAGGAAGCCTCCCGGGATATGGGCGCTTCCCGCTGGAAGGTGTTCACCACCGTGACCCTGCCTCTTCTGCTCCCGGGCCTTGGCAATGCCTTCCTGGTGACCTTCATTGAGTCCATCGCGGACTTTGCCAACCCCATGATCATCGGCGGCAGCTATGACACCCTGGCCACCACCATCTACCTGCAGATCACCGGCGCCATGGACAAGGAAGGCGCCGCGGCCATGGCCGTGGTGCTCCTGTGCATTACCCTGGCCATGTTCGCCGTGCAGAAGTACTACCTGGAGCGGAAGACCGCCGCCACCCTCACAGGCAAGGCCTCCCGGGCCCGCATGCTCATTGAGGACCGGTCCGTGTCTTATCCCCTGACGGTGCTGTGCTCCCTGGTGGCCCTGTTCGTGATCATGATGTATATCTGCGTGCCCATCGGCGCCCTGTTCCCCGCCTGGGGCTACAAGTTCACGCCCCTGACATTCAAGTGGTTTGAACAGGTCTTTACCCGCTACAGGGGTCTGCAGGCCTTCCGGGATTCCTTCGTGCTGTCCCTGATCGCCTCGCCCATCACCGCCCTTCTGTCCATGATCATCTCCTACCTGGTGGTGAAGCGGAAGTTCAGGGCCAAGGGATTCATCGAGGCCGTGTCCATCCTGGCCATGGCCGTGCCCGGTACCGTCCTGGGCGTGGGCTATATCCGGGGCTTTGCCAACGGCCTGTTCCACACGGGAATTCTCAGCGGCCTGTACGGCACGGGACTGATCCTCATCATCGTGTTCGTGGTCAGATCCCTGCCCACCGGTACCCGCAGCGGCATTTCAGCCCTCAGGCAGATTGACAGGTCCATTGAGGAAAGCGCCTATGACATGGGCGCCAACAGCCTCAAGGTCTTTACCTCCGTCACCCTGCCCCTGATCAAGGATTCATTCCTCTCCGGCCTGGTCACCGCCTTCGTGCGCTCCATCACGGCCATATCCGCCGTCATTCTCCTGGTAACACCCAGCTATCTGCTCATTACCGTGCAGATCAATGAGTTCGCGGAAAAGGGCGGCTTCAGTATCGCCTGCGCCTTTGCCTCCATCCTCATTCTGATCACCTACGGCTCGGTGTTGCTGATGAACCTGTTTATCAAATTCTTCGGAACCAGCAGAAACATGAGGGAGGCTGCCAGGAATGAGTGAATACCGCAAAAAGGAGCCGAAAGGCGTCCTGCTTGACCATATTTCCAAGATTTATCAGGATCCCAAGACCGGAAAGGATTTCTTCGCCGTCAATGACGTGACGCTGGAAATGAAGCCGGGCAGTTTCGTCACCCTCCTGGGTCCTTCCGGCTGCGGCAAGACCACCACACTGCGGATGATCGCCGGCTTTGAGTCCCCGGACAGGGGAGAGATCTACCTGGGGGGCCAGCCCATCAACCAGCTTCCCCCCAACAAGCGGGATACGGCCATGGTGTTCCAGTCCTACGCCCTGTTCCCCCATTACAACGTATTTGACAATGTGGCCTATGGTCTGAAGCTCCGGAAGATTCCCAGGGCGGAAATCCATGAGCGGGTGACCCGGATTCTGGGCCTGGTGGAACTCACGGGCATGGAAACGAGAATGACCAACCAGCTCTCCGGCGGCCAGCAGCAGCGCGTGGCCCTGGCCAGGGCCCTGGTGGTGGAGCCCGGCGTGCTTCTCTTTGACGAGCCCCTGTCCAACCTGGACGCCAAGCTCAGGGTGCAGATGCGCACGGAAATCCGCCGGATCCAGCAGATCCTGGGGATCACGGCGGTTTACGTCACCCACGACCAGTCGGAGGCCATGTCCATTTCGGACCAGATCATTCTCATGCGCCAGGGCGTCATTGCCCAGATGGGCACGCCCATGGAGATCTACTATCACCCCAACAGCGAGTTTGTGGCGGACTTCATCGGGGAATGCAATTTCCTCAGGGGCGTGGTGAGGGATGTCCGGGGGGACCAGGTGATGGTGGAGGTGAACGGACATATCGTGACCGCGGCCTACGGAAAGGACGTCATGGCCGGGGACGAGTGCGAAATCGTGGTGCGGCCGGAGGCGATCTCCATCGCCCGGGAGGGCCTTCTGCCCTGCAGGGTGGAACTGAGCTGTTTCATGGGTTCCTACCAGAACTACCATGTGCGGGTGGGGGATACCCTGGTGAAGATCGCGGACAACTGCCCCGTGAACAAGGAGATCTTCGGGGAAGGCAGCGAGGCTTTCATTTCCTTTGACAAGAACTGTGCACACTTACTGTAAGGAGGATACGCGTATGGTCATTCAGTCTGTTTTCGATGAGTCCTTTGCCCCCTATGGACGGGTGGTGGAAGGGTATCCGGTCCAGGGCATTCTGGAGGCCCTGAAGAAGACGCCCCTGCCGGAGAACGTGGTGTATGTGCCCAGGGAGGACAGTCTGCATGCGGCCCCGGAGGCGGAAGCGGTGGGCACGGCCCTGTTCGGCGGCATGCCCTTCCAGCTGGGCTACTGCAATGGACACAACACCCGTCTGAACTGCCTGGAATATCACCGGGATTCGGAGTTCAACCTGGGCACGGAGGATTTCATTCTTCTGCTGGCCCGTCAGCATGAGATCCGGGACGGACGCCTGAACACTGCCTGTGTGAAGGCATTCCGCGTGCCCGCCGGTGTTCTGGTGGAAGTGTATGCCACCACACTGCACTATGCGCCCTGTCATACGGATCCGGGAAAGGGATTCCAGGTGCTGGTGGCACTGCCCGCCCTCACCAACACGGATTACAGGCCCGGCGGCGGTGTCAATACCATGGACAGAATGCTCTGGGCGCGGAACAAGTGGCTGCTGGCCCATCCGGAGAGCCCGGAGGCTGCGGAAGGCGCGGTGCAGGCCCTGACAGGTGCCAATCTGGATATTTCCGGAATGCTGTAAGCGGGCAGAACGATGATTCCCCAGGCGGGGGAATCATCGTTTGCGTATATGCGGCATCCCGTGTTCCGCCGCAAACGTACGGAAGGAGAGGTCTGACATGAAGAACCGAATGCTCATTTCCGTGCCGGCTCTTTTGCTGGTGCTGGCCATGGTTTCCCTCGCGCAGGCGGCTTCCCTGCGCTTTGATTCCGTTCCCCGGGAGGTGAACATCTACGTCGGCATGCCCGGAAACGGGTATCTTGCGGAAGGAGGCGAGGTATGGCAGAACAGTCTGGTCATTGACATGCGGGCGGAGGGGACGGGCATGCCACAGTGGCAGAACCCGAAGCGGATCAGCGGTCCGGAACTGGAACTGATCCGCCGGGGCGGGGAGGACAGTCCGTCCTTTTGCTGGGAACTGGGCGCGATTCCGGATTCGCCCGGGGACTCCGTGTATGAAGTGCAATGCACAATGGACGGGCAGGTTCTCACAGAGACGGTGACCATTCACTGTGTGGAGGTGGAATGGCCGTCGGGCCTGAGCCTGAAGGGCATGGAGGATACGGTTCATTCCTATGTGGGGGCGAGACTCCTCTTTGAACCGGAGATTCTTCCGGAGGGCTGGGAGATCCCGGGCTTTCCGCAGCTGCGGTGGGGATTTGATGATGAAGCGGATGCCTTCGCGGAGGTGGTTTCCGTGAAGAAGGACATATCCCGGGATCCCCGGGCGGACATCCAGGACCGGAACCGTCTGGTCCTCCGCCGGAGCGGGGTGTATCAGAGCACCTACGTCATCACCTCCGACACGGTTTCCGTGGGCAGACTGGTGACCTTTGAGATTGATGAAAACCCGGACTGGTCCTTTGTGGTTCCGGAGGATACCCGGGTCATTGAAGCCGGTTCTCTTGAGGGAGATGTCCGGGCCGTGTATATTCCGGAAGGCTGTGAGGCCATCCGGGCGGGTGCCTTTGCCGATGCCGGGGTGGACGTCATCTTCATACCGTCATCCGTTACGGACATCGCCGAAGATGCCCTGATGGATGTGACGGTGTACACACCCCGGGGAAGCTACGCATCGGAATGGGCATCCCGGCGGGGATATCCGGTGGTCCTGAAGGAGAAATGAGCCGGGGATCATGTTCCGGACGCAGGGAAATCCGTGCGCGGGACAGGTCCGGTATTCAGCTGCGGGAAACACCGCCCTCAAAGTGCCTTACAGCATATTCAGGGGTCTCCTGTGGGATGAAACACAGGATCCGGGGGCAGAGTCCGGAGCATCCCCGTGGGACATCAAAAAGGGAATGACGGGGACTGTCCCCATCGTTCCTCTTTTATTCCCCTGCCGGAAGCAGAGCGCTTCCTGCAGCTGTTACATACAAGCGGTGCCTGCACCGAGGCCGACGCCAACCGCGCCGCCGATCAGTGCGCCGGGCAGACCCCCGAGGATTCCACCGCATTCTCCGCCAATTATACCACAGGTCACCATGCAGACAATTCCGTTTTTCCAGCTCCAGCGGCCCCCGCTGACCTGTTCCAGTTCATTCAGATTCAGTTCTTTCGCATTGGTATTCATTCATGATCCCTCCTTGCGCTGCGCGCTTCGTTTTTCCAGACCTCTTACACCTGTTGATACGCAGCGCCCGGCCGGGATGGCACCTGCTTTTTCCATATTTTGACAGATGGAACGCACACAGGAGCCTAGCAGCCCCTTCATCGGTTTCTCGGGTGGATTTTCAGCAGCATCTGCCCGGAATTGCCATGTGTGACAATGCTTCTGCCGAAATCAGGTCAGGATGCTTTCTGCGCCTCTCCTGCCCCATTCTGCGGTAAGAACAGGCTTTTTTCCCGGCTGACTCCCGAAGGCACGCCGATCAGCGATATCGCCGCGGCACCCGACGACTCCTTTGAAAAGTAGCAGCGGACGGTCTTTCGTGATTGCGGGGCACAGCCAGGGTTCGGCCATGATTTTGATCCTGCTGCGGACGTACTTCAGGGACTATCCCGGGTACCATGCACATATGGTCGCGGCCTGTGCCATTGCTGCTCCGTTACGGGCAAATACCCTGCAGCCAATCCACATCTGAAGTTCGCTGCCGGCGAAAGCGACACGGGTGTCATCATCGCCCGGAACACCGAAGGTCCCGGGAACGTGAAGACGGGTGCCCGCAACATCGTGGTTCTGCCGCATACGGGGAGCACAGCCGGAAACCGGAGGAAACCTATGCTCCGGCAGGCAGGACCCGGGTTCTCTCATGGGCAACGAAAGTGCCGGCCGGAGATTGTCGATATGGTGCGGATGCTCAGATCCGCCTTGCCCGCGGCGTGGCCGTAACAAACGCCGATGCCGGGACAATCTCCGGAGAAAACACGGAAGCTGCCGCCGGATTCTTCGGTCTGTACGGCGCCACAGCGATGACGATCCGTTCTACAAGATCAGGGACAACGCGGCGAAGCACGCTGAGGCGTATCCGGCGGAACGGGAATCCCCGTTCGGAATGCGGGGACAGTTCCCCTGCCTGACTCTGACGGATGGAGTCCTGCCCTGCTTTTTGCGGAGCGGGACTTTACTGTTTCCGGGAAATGACGAATTCCCGACCCGGTCTCTGAACGAGGCCGTGCATTGGAGAGGGGAGGCCTGGATGACCAAAGGATTTCTCAGCAGACAGGAAACGTGCCTGCACCTGTGTCTGCAGAGAAGGGTTCGGACCGCCTGCCGGAATTCCGGGCGGACCCCGGGAGGCAGAAAACCGAAGATGCCCATCCCGGCAGGGGCTCCTTCGCTGCGATGATCTTTCTGAAGCCTGCTTCCGTCCCGTTTTTCCCGGATCCGAATGGGCCCGGGCAGACCGGATACGGGATTGCGGATTTTCATGATGGACAAAGCAGCATTGAAATTTCACGCCCTGTTGGTTATAGTAGTGGATGAGAGATCGTTTCGGTGAGACGATCGGGAAAGGAAACGGACGGGCATAAAGGACCTGACGGCGTAAGACAGGGGAAAATGCAGCCGTGAGAATTCTGCGAACGGAGAACTGCCAATTGGGTTCCCCGGTGACATCATGCGGAAGAATTTCCGGTCGTGGCTTCGGACAACAGGCAGAACGCCGGGGCCGCGGCAGGAGATCGGGAGCGCGATCCGCTCGGGAATCTTCAGGACAAGGCCGGGGTGAAGGTATTGGGTCCGCAGACCGTTCCGAGGAAGGATCCCCGGAACCGTCTGACCCCGGGACCATGACTGCAATGGAGCACGGAAAGAAGAAACAGGAATGATCAATCCCTCAGACGAAACCGGAAGCTGTCCTTCCCAAAGCTGTGGGTGTTCCGGAAGGACGCTGTATTTCAAGTCCCCGTATTCTCAGATCAGGCAGTCACAGATCAACGTCCCACAGCGGAACAGGCGGGAAAAGAGAAATGTATAAACTGATTATTGTGGATGATGAACCGAAGATCGCGGAAGGTATGGCGCAGCTTTTCCCATGGAACAATATCGGCTTCGATGCCGTCCGGTCCTTCACATCCGCCCGGGAAGCCCTGGATTACCTCGAAACAGAGCCGGTGGATGTGGTGCTCAGCGATATCCAGATGCCGGACATGACCGGACTGGAACTGTGCCGGAAACTGCTGGAGAAGGAGAATGTGCAGGTTGTGCTGTTCTCCGGCTACCAGAATTATGAGTACCTGCGCTCCGCCATTCAGATGGGCGTCGCGGATTACCTGCTCAAGCCCCTGACGTATCACGCGCTGACGGAGACCTTTACGAGCCTGAAGAAAAAACTGGATGAGAGCAGTCCGCCGGAGCCGGAAAAGCCTCAGAATTATTATGACAATCTGATCAAAGAAGTGGACGGATACATCCGGAGCCACCTGCAGGATGCCTCGCTGACGCGCTGTGCCAAGCGCGTGGCTCTGAGCCCTTCCTACCTGTCCCGGATCTACAAGGATTACAGCGGTAAAAACTTCATGGACCGCCTGCTGGAACTCCGGATGGAAAAAGCCTGTGAGCTGCTGAGCAACCCGGATTACAGGGCCTATGACGTCGCCTATGATGTGGGCTATGACAGTCCCAATAATTTCAGCCGGGCTTTCAAGGCCTGTATCGGCTGCACCCCCAGCGAATACCGCCGGCGCAGGGAGGCGCAGCGGGAATGAAGAAACGATTCTTTTTTCAAAGGGTGCTGAGGTATTCCCTGATCATGATGGTCCCGACACTGGTGCTTTTCATTGTCTTCCTTTTCAGCACCATCTCCTCCCGGGAGCAGAAGCTGCGTTATGACGGCCGGATGACCCTGGATGCCGCGGGGGAGAACTGCGACGGAACCCTGAACGGGCTGACGGCGCAGAGCGATCTGCTGACCGGTTCCTCGCGCATGCGGATGGCGCTGAACCGGATATTGAAAAATGATGAAATATCCTATAACGACAGCCTTTTCCTTTACGCTTTCCGGACCATGCTGAACAGTATGGCGGAAGGAAACGCGGCACCGGAAAAAATTATCCTGTGGCTGGACGGCGCTCCCCGGGCCCTGACCTCGGAGGGGGCCGGAATCGATTTCCTGTCCACCGCGGCCGATTCATCCTGGCAGGACGCGTATCTCGCGATGGAGCCGGAAACACGGTTCAGCGTCAAAAAGATCACGGACGCCGGCGGAGGAGACCGGATCCTGATCATCCGCCGGATGCTCCTGGACCGGGGCTGCACCGTCGTCTATATCAATCCGGAGCGCTGGGCCCAGTCGCTGCGCACGCTGCTCCACCGGGACAATGAGGTCCTGGCGGTGCTGAACAGCGAACAGGAGATTCTGCTCTCCGTCACGAATGACGAGCGGGGGCTGTCCTTTTCGGAAGCGGATCTCCGGCAGGCACTTTCCGAAACCTCCGGGGGCTGGCGGCCCTTTGCCGGTGAAAGCTTTCTGCTGGATACGTCCGAAGGGAACCATTTCCTCCTGCTTGCCGGCATTCCCCGCAGGACCATGAACGCCGCGCTGGAGGAAATCCTCCGGACCTTCCTGCTAGTTCTGCTGGTGGACCTGGCGGTTGTGGTGATCCTGGCCTGGATAACGACCCGGCGGCTTTCCTCCCAGATGCATGACATTATCGACATGTTTGACGACGCGCTGCATGAACGCCCGGTCCGGAAGCCCAGTTTCCGGAAGCACCGGGACGAGGCGGATATCATCATGGACAATATCGTCTACATGTATCTGAAGGACAACGCCCTGCAGAGCCGGATGGAGGAGGAAATCCTCCGCAAGGAAAACGCGGAGCTGATGGCCCTGCAGCTGCAGATCAATCCGCACTTCCTCTACAATACCCTTCAGACGATGGATTTTGCCATCCTCACCGGGAAAGCGGACCGGCAGGAGCTGTCCGATATTTTCCATGACCTGTCCGGCATCCTGAAATACGCCCTGGCCAGCCCCCAGGAGCCGGTCATGCTGGCGGAGGAACTGGAGTGCCTCCGGCGATATGCGGACATCCAGCGGTACCGGTTCGGGAACCAGTTCGTCTTCTATATCGAGGCGGAGGAGGAGGCCCGGCAGGCGCAGGTTTTCCGGATGATGCTGCAGCCGCTGGTGGAGAACAGCATGATTCACGGTCTGAACGGGCTGAAGGAGCGGGGCTACATCTGGGTCAGGGCGGACCGCCTGGGCGACCGTCTGGCTGTTTCCGTTACAGACAGCGGAGCCGGCATGACGGAAGAGGAGCGGGTCCGGCTGTTGGAGACCATCAACGATTCCTCTTCCCGGTCCATCGGACTGACGAATCTGAACCGCCGGCTGATCCTGCGCTACGGGCAGGAAAGCGCTCTGAAAATCACATCGGAGCCCTATAAGGAAACCCGGATATCCTTTACCATTCCGTATCAGAAAAGGATCATTTCTTGTGACAGGGACAAATCATGATCATATCGGGCCGGCTTTGCACAAAAACGGCGCACTTTTCCGAAATTCAGGACATTCCGGACCG
>CACYGY010000056.1 GCA_902774025.1 uncultured Eubacteriales bacterium | reverse complement strand
ACCTATGATATGCACAATGAACGCAAGAGCCAAGCTCAGTTACTACTGGAATGGCTGCCCAACAGGGGTCAGATTCTCCAGCTAAGTTAATGACATTGTCCGAATGTTCCGGTTTTTATGTATTTTCATTGTACTGATTAGTCATTCACCCTGTATGCATAAATATCCATCCTTTTTCTGCCGTCATTTTCCTCTTTTCATGCAGTTTCCGGCGGTCTTGCCCCTTTCCTTCAAGTCTGGTAGAATGCACAGGCCCTTGAGGCAAATACACTCAGGCAGGTGAGCCGGTTGGAGCGAATATTCAATTTCTCAGCGGGACCTTCCATGCTTCCCATTGAAGTTCTGGAGAGAGCCCGCCTGGATCTGCCCCTGTATGGCCAGAGTGGTACCAGTGTGATGGAAATGAGTCACAGGTCCTCTGTCTATATGGAAATATACCATCACGCAGAGTCAGCACTTCGCAGAGTTCTGTCCCTTCCGGACTCCTACTCCATCCTGTTTCTCCAGGGCGGGGCAACACTGCAGTTTTCTCAGGTGCCCATGAACCTTTCAGAACGTTCAGGCAGAGCAGCCTATGCCGTAACAGGTGTGTTCGCACGCAAGGCAGCCGCAGAAGCCGGAAGATGGGTGAATGTACAGGTGGTCTCTGACTGCGGCAGTGAAGGCAGAATCCCGGTCCTGCACGATGAAGATATTCCTGATGACACTGTCTATCTGCATATCACCGGTAACAACACGGCCTACGGAACCATGTACACATCCACGCCTGCCCACGGAAATGCACTTCTGGTCGCCGACTGGTCCAGTGGCATTCTGGGGTCCTCCATTCCCGTGGAGGATTACGATCTGATCTATGCAGGAGCTCAGAAGAACATGGGAATCGCCGGTGTCACGGTGGTCATTCTGAAAAACAGCCTGCTGTCGCGTTCCGTGGATCCTCTGGTTCCTGATCTCCTGCGTTACTCCAGCATGCAGAAAGCGGAATCCATGATCAATACGCCGCCGACCTACGCAATTTATATTCTTGGCCTTGTCTGTGACTGGCTTCTTGAGAGAGGCGGCCTTCCCCGGATGGAGAAGACGAACCGGGAAAAGGCAGGCATGCTCTATGACCTGCTGGATGCCTCTTCCCTGTACCGTCCTTTCGCCGATTCCTCCTGCCGCAGTCTGATGAATGTCACCTTCACTCTGCCCAGTGAGGAAATGACCACCAGATTCTTAATGGGAGCCCAGGAAATCGGGATGGTGAATCTGAAGGGCTATCGGTCCATCGGCGGTATCCGGGCAAGTATCTATAACGGTATGCCTCTGGAAGGCGTCGTCCGTCTGGCTGAGTATATGCGTCATTTCGAGCAGAACGCGTGATGAATTGAGGAGGTCAGTAATATGTTTGTGATCAATACCTACAACCACATCGGAAAAGCCGGCCTGGATCTTTACAGTCCTGAAATGTATTCCATCACCGAGAAACTGGATCGTGCCGATGCGGTCATGGTACATTCCGCGCCTCTGCACGATGTTCAGTTTCCCGAAACGCTGAAGGCGATCGTCCGTGTCGGTGCCGGCGTCAACACAATCCCGGTGGAGCGCTGCACGGAGGAAGGCATCTGTGTCTTTAACACGCCCGGCGGAAATGCCAATGCCGTCAAGGAGCTTGCCATCGCCGCCATGATTACGATGGTGCGGAATGTCCCCGCAGCTTCCGCCTGGGTCAAGTCTCTCAAGACCCCTGAACCTACAAAGGAAGTGGAGAAGGGCAAGGAGGTTTTCCGCGGTCCTGAAATCATGGGAAAGAAAATCGGCGTCATCGGTGTCGGTGCCATCGGCTCCAGAATGGCCAGGGCCTGCTCCGATCTGGGTATGGAGGTTGTAGGATACGATCCATATCTGTCCGCGTCCCGCAAAAAGGAACTCAGAGGTTTCATCCAGATGCTGGATCAGGTTTCCGATCTGTACAGGACATGCGATTTCATTACCGTGCATGTCCCCCTGAACGATCAGAATCGGGATATGATCGGCGAAAAGGAAATCAGTCAGATGAAAGACGGGGTCTATCTGATTAACTATGCCCGCGGTCCCATCATCAATAATGAGGCGGTTGTCAGTGCCCTCCGTTCCGGCAAGGTGAAGGGACTGGCCACCGATTTCCCCACCAGCGAACAGCTTCAGCTTGACAGTGTTGTGGCGACCCCGCACCTGGGAGCAGGCACACCGGAGGCCGATGAGAACTGTGCCGTCATGGCTGCCCGTCAGATCATGGATTATCTGGAAAACGGCAACATCCAGAATTCTGTCAATCTTCCGGATGTTTCTTTCCCCCGCACGGACGGACCGAGAATCACCCTGATCCACCGGAACCGTCCCGGCATGCTGGGAACCATCACGGAAACCGTTTCCAGTTACGGCATCAATATTGAAAACCTGGTGAACCGTTCTCTGGGTTCTGTGGCTTATACCATGCTGGACTTCCTGGATGAGATACCAGCGGAAATTCTTACCGCCCTCAGTTCCAAGGATGGTATTCTGAAAGCCCGCCAGCTTTAACCCATCGATTTTCAGCAGGCAGACCGGCCTTCATGACAGGTTTGCCTGTTTTTCTTTCCGTAAAGTCCCCTGAATCCATGATCATTCATTCGCAGACAGCATTGAAGGTGTTTTTGTGAATCCATCATTCTTATGCTACAATATACTGGAAAGCTCCACCCAGTCTTTGACATTACGGAGGCGCTTATGTGGAATTACAGCTTTACCATTCCGAGTCTGCTGATTCTTGCGATTATTTTCTGTTTTTACTATTTCCGACCCAGACTGCCCATCCGGATCAACAGGACTTTTCTCTTTCTCCTGACCATTGACGTGTTCGTCGTCCTCTTCGACTGGCTCTCGTCGCATACCGACGAGTTTCCTGAATCCTACCATTCCTGGATTCTGTGGGTTCTGAATCTGCTTTTCTTCGCGTTCTTTCTTTTGCGCATCTATGGTTTCTTCCTGTTTTACATGGACATCCTGGATCTGAAAGTCTCAGATCATCTTCTGCTTCACAGAACAGCTCCGATTCTCCTGGCCCTGTGCGAACTGATCCTGATCTCATCCCCCATGACCCATGCCGTTTTCTTTATTGACACCTTTGGTTATCATCGTGGTCCTCTTTACAATATCCTGTACGTATGCTTCGGCGGTTATCTGCTCATGGCATTCATCCTCGTTGCCCTGCATCGCTCCGGCCTTTCCAGGTACGAGTTCGTCTCTCTTCTCTCCAGCATCATGATCCTGGTGATCGGCAACATCATCCGTGCCATTTTCCCCAACATGCTGATCATGGATACCTTCTGCATGCTTTCCATTCTCGTTCTGTTTCTCACTTTTCAGAATCCGGACAGGTATCTCACGGACCGGGGGCAGGCATACAACACAAAGGCACTTCGCTCACTTCTGAATGAATGGCATCCGAATCACCGTTACTGGTTTCTTGGATTCGCAATGAAGAATTACCCTGAGCTCCGTGCCATTTTCGGCGGCAATCAGGTAGACGAATGCATTGTGCAGATCAATCAGTTTCTGGCCGATTCTTTTCCGGGCGCTCTTCCTTTTTATCTGAAGAATGGTTGTTTTACACTGGTCGCGGCACCCTCCGTGAGTCTCAATGGTGTTAAGGAAACCATTCAGAAACGCTTCCTGCTCCCCTGGAAAACTTCCTCCGGTGATCTGAAACCAACCCTTGCTTTTATTCAGGGTGACTCCAGTCTGAAAGGGTTTTCCGCCGACCGTCTGGTCAATACGCTTCTTGTGTCCATGGATTCCGCAAGCCGGTCAGCTTCCAATGAGGTCCACACACTCCAGGACTCCATGGAAAAGCTTGAGAGACAGATGATTGTCCGTCGGTGCCTGGAAAAAGCCATTGAAAACGATGAGGTTGAGGTCTATCTTCAGCCGCTGGTGGACTGTCAGACGGAAACTGTGGTCGCAGCCGAAGCCCTTGCACGGATCCGTGAACAGAATGGCGATATCATTCCTCCCGAAGAGTTTATATCCCTGGCAGAGCGCGACGGACAGATCGTCCGCCTTGGAGAACAGGTCTTCCGGAAGGTCTGCGCTTTTCTTCATGAGCACCAAGCGTCTTTCTCATGTTTCCGGTGGATCAACGTGAATCTCTCCCCTCTGCAGTGCCTTCAGGCAAACCTTTCCGATCAGTTTGTCCGCATTCTCCATGAATTCGCCATATCCCCCAGTCTGATCCATTTTGAGATCACAGAACAGGCCATGATTGACTCTGACACGCTGAACAATCAGATGAGGGCATTGCAGAAAGCCGGTTTTCAGTTTGCGCTGGACGACTATGGAAGCGGTTATTCCAATCTGATTCGTGTCAGCCGGTATCCCTTCACCAACATCAAAATCGACATGTCCCTTGTCTGGAGTTATGCTGAGCATCCTTCGCCCCTGCTGCCTTCCATGATTCAGACGTTCCAGGAAATGCATTTCAGTGTCACCGTGGAAGGTATTGAAACCAGGGAGATGGCGGATACCTTCAGGGAACTGGGCTGTGATTTCTTCCAGGGGTATTACTATTCTCCCCCGATCCCCATGCATGATTTCATCATGAAGTATGGCCTCTCATCCGAACATGGGAACTCCGGTGCAACCCCTGTTTTGTGAAATGTTACGTAATTGTAAATTTTGGAATTAATTTTTTCATATTTTTTCCCTGAGGGCTTCACAAATCCGACTTTTTTCTGTATAATCCTGTCAACGGCAATTGTTCAGTAATCCGTATCCGTGGATGCGTTCTGACTCTGCCTGGTTTCTTAATGATTCCACCAAACAACAAGGAGGAAAACGGAATGGAAAACGAACTGAAGAATAACCTCGAAGAGCTGAGCGAAAACGATCTGGAAGAAGTCAGCGGTGGCAAAATCTCTTTTACCAAGCGCCCTGACCGTGCCGGCTGGATTCAGCACCAGGTGACCGCCAATGATACCCTGATCCGGATTGCCAAGCGTTATGGCATCCCGAACTGGAGAAGCATCCGCGACTGGAATCCCCATATCAACCACACCACCAACATGATCCGTACCGGCGAATGGCTGTGGATCAAGATCTGATATGTATTCCTGAAGGGCAGTCGGAAGGCTGCCCTTTTTCCGTTTTCTGTCCATCTCATCCGCCCGTTTTTGTTTTCGGGTTCCCTGTGATTGATCACGGAACATCCCGGTCTTCTTCACAGTCATTCCGACGCAGTGCTCCCCTGTTCACACTCCTTCCTGTGTCCTGAGTGATTTTGCTTCACGTTGCCTGAAATCATGCAGGATGCTGCGGACTATTCTGTGATGCCACGGTGTCCGCCCGGGAGGCAGAATCCGTTTTTCTGCTTTTCTCAGAAAGTTTCATCACCGGTTCTATTTTTAAAAGGAGGTTTCTCCTGTGGCGCGATCCGTCCTCGCTCTCCTTGCTGCCCTTGTCTTATCCCTGTCCCCGCTCTCCCTTCCCGCCCTGGCCGGGCCATCTTCTTCCCCGGCCTGGACACTGGCTGTCTATCTGTGTGGGTCTGATCTGGAAAGCGATTCCCTGGCTGCGACATCCGATCTGGTGGAAATGCTGGGGGCAGACTTTGACCCGTCCATTCTGCATCTGTACGTAATGACCGGCGGTGCCAGAACATGGAATACTGCGCCTGAAATGTTCGCATGGCGGGAACTGGAGGCCGTGGAAGACCCCTCCGGCTCCTACATAACCCCCAGCAGCGAACGCACGCAGATTTTTCGAATCGACCGGCTGGACCACGCTCCTGATACCACTCTGAATGGGCTGGAAATCCATAACCGAATGGTCATGCTCAGGGAATATGATCACTCCATGCCCATGAATGAGGGATCGACTCTGGCTGAATTTCTGGATTATGTGATCTGCGACTCTCCCACCGAACGAATCATGGTTCTTCTGTGGGATCACGGAGCCGGTCCCGTCACCGGAGCCCTGAGGGATCAGATCACAGAACAGTATATGTCTCTCAATGATCTTCAGTCTTCCCTGAAGCACGCCTGTGAAACGAGAAAAAGCCTCGGTCTGCCCGGGAAGATCGATCTGGTTGGTTTTGACTGCTGTCTGATGAGCAGTCTGGAAACAGCCTGGGCTCTTCACGAATGCGCGGATTATCTTGTCGCCTCTGAAGAAGCGGAGTGGCAGAACGGATGGGATTACAGTTTCCTGAAGGTTTTCAACACGCCGGATAAGCGCAGGGAAGTTCTGAACGCGTCCTATGACCAAAGTCTGGACCTGACCGCAGGCACGGATCAGGATGCCTTCTGTGTGGAAATCGGGAAAACCGTCGTCAACCGTTATCCTCATCAGAGCTATCTGCCCAACACATGGATGCGCACGAAAGAAAATGATTCCCTTACGATGGCTGTTCTTGACCTCCGCGGAGAGGCGCTGCCTCATCTCTGCAATGCCGTCAGCCGTCTGGGAGAGGCTTACCTGGATCTGCTTACGGCCTCGCCGGATACGATCACGCGCCTGTCCAGGCAAATGGAATTCCTGCCCCAGATGGGTCTGTCCTGCGGGCTTCAGGACCTTTATCAACTCTGCTCCCTGATCAGTCAGATCCCTGATCAGACATCCGAGGCGGAAAGGGTCAGGACCTGTGCCCTGACTGTTCTGGAAATGCTGGAGGGCAGTGTACTGAACGAAGGGGTTTCGTCCGGCGTCAATACCGGAAAACTGGTCCTGTACCGGGGTTCCACACCCGATTACGCGTCCTGCGGAGGCCTGTCCGTTTACTGGCCGACCTCCACAACCCGCATTGAGTCCAGGGACACAGTCCGTTCAGTTCTGCAGAATCTGGCTTTCGGACGGGATTTCCCAGGCTGGATTTCGGTTCTTCCACGCCTGATGATCTATCCGGAAGGCGATTTCCACGCAAGCCTCGAGGCCTCCTGGGATGAAGCACTCCATACCCTGTCCGCCTGCGTCAGAAGTACGGACCAGAGTGATGAGGTGCTCAGGGAAATCAGCAAGCTGAATTCCGTCACCAGCAGTTTCCTGTATCTTCCCGAAACAGGGCCCGATGTCTTCACCCTGGGGATTCTGCCCGTAGTGCAGGCATGGGAACAAAACCTGTTCACGTCCATGTACAACGGCCGATGGATGGCCATTGAAGGAGAAATCTTCACCGTCACACTCTTTGATGACATGACCTGTCTCATCCCGGTGATGACCTATGGTCAGGAACAGGAGAACGGAACGGACGAGATGCTTCTGGGGCATCTTGAGGATGTATCGGGCAGTGGCGGTCTGATCGTCTTTGACTGTGTTGCCTACAACAACGGAGATCAGATCCTCAGCCGGCCTTATGTCCCCGGCCCGGGTTTTTCCTTCCAGACCCAGCTGAATGTCACGCCTCAGAGCTACCGTTCCGGAGGAAATCACCGACTGAACCAGAGGATCACCCTGACTCCGGATCAGGTTGTGGAAACCAGCGGGGGAACGCGGTGCTGTGTCAGGTTCACCTTTGAAGCTCTTCCCCGCGGAACCTGTCAGGCCAGTTTTCACTGTCTGGATCTCAACGGTGGCACCACCGACAGCAATCCTGTCACCCTTCCCCTCTCCGGATTTGACACCGGACGGATTTCCACGGATCCGATTCCGGATCAGAAATATACCGGAGCTGAAATCTGCCCGAAGCCTGTCGTCTGGCTGGATAATGAAATCCTGAGTGACCCGGACCGTGTATCCTACGCATACCGTGACAACATTCAGCAGGGCATTGCTGTCGTCCTTGTCACCGTAACCGGTCAGGACATGCACGAAACCATTCCCGTATACTTTGCCATCACCCCGTAACAAGCGCAGCGGTTGTCCCGGACCCTGTCCACCCGATCCCTGTATTCCTTTTCAGAAAGCAGGTGTTTTTCTTGACGATGGCTTTTTTTCTGAACAGCTTTCTCCTCGGAATCGGTCTGGCCATGGATGCCTTTTCGGTATCTCTTGCCAACGGACTGAGCGAACCCGGCATGCCATGGCGCAAAAGTATCCTGTGCGCTTTCGTCTTTGCCGCCTTTCAAAGCATCATGCCCCTGATCGGATATCTTCTGGTGCATACGGCACTGCGTTATTTTTCCGTGATCCAGTCTGTGATTCCATGGGTGGCCATGCTTCTTCTGGGAGCTATCGGCCTTCACATGCTGCTCACTTCCGTCCGGAAGGCAGATGAGGGGGAATGTTCACCGGCCCTCACCGGAAAAACACTGATGGTTCAGGGAATCGCCACCTCCATTGACGCCCTTTCGGTAGGGCTGACCATCGCGGAGGATACCCCGCTTCAGGCTTTGATCTGCGCGTCCATTGTGGGGTTGACCACCTTCGGTATCTGCCTGGCGGGGGTCCACCTGGGAAAAACCGTGGGCATCCGCTACCAGCGCCCCGCGGGCATCGCAGGAGGCTGTATTCTCATACTGATCGGGCTGGAAATCCTGATCACATCCTTTCTCTGACACTTCAAAAACAGCGATGCCCCACAAGGCATCGCTGTTTTCATGATTCACTCCGGCAACGATCTGTCACCTTCCGAAAGTGCCTTCAGCCGGTCCGCCAGTTCCCTGAAAAAGGAAGGTACTTCCCTGGAATAGCGTGCGATCGCCCTGGCAATTCCGGGCTTGGTGGGAATCCGGAATACATCCTGGGCATCCTTTTCAATCGCGTCCCAGTCTGGAATCTGACAACGGAAATAGCTTTCATAATCCTTTCCAAAGTATGCGTAACCGGCACGGATCTCACACTGGTCCGGGGATGTCACCCATGTCTGCTCCTCTACCAGACCGCGGAACATAGCAGCGTTTTCCGTGGTCTTCTCATCTCCGTCAAACAGGCAGTACACATGATACCCATAGGCACGGAACAGCCGTGCGTAGAGGGGGATGGCGCTTTTTCCCTCACAGTTGATGATCTCCACACCATGCAGCGGCAGACTGAAACCGATCCTTCTGAAAAAGATGGGCAGGGACAGGGCTTCGGTCGCTCCCTCCACCAGAAGAACCGTTTCTGAAAACAAACCTCTCAGCTGTTCCGTGAACAGTCTCGTGGCGTAAAAATCCGTGATCCCCTGCCGACTGACCCGCTTGCTGGAAGCACCGGTTTCCAGGCAAAAGCTGTACAGGTCAATGAAATCCGTGGAATGGGTCGCAATCAGGATCTGCATGCCCGAACCGCACAGATCCCCGATATACTCGTGAAGCCACTTCTGTGCCAGGGGATGCAGATGATTTTCGGGTTCCTCCAGCAGGAGAATAAAATGTTCTCCCGGGAAAGCCTTCTCCCACGCCCTGATCAGACTGAGAATCCAGACCTGCTGGGCACCCCTGTCAAGCTGCCTCGGGTCGATCATCTGCAGTCCGTGAATCAGCATTTCCAGCATGGTGCCATTCATCGCCTTGGAGATATTCCCGCTCCGGGCCGGGTCCGTAGAATTCCGCGCCACAAAGTGATGCAGGTAAGGATGAAGAGAAGAACGGAAAGTATTCATGAAACGCATGAACATCGGACTTTCCGAGAGAGCCTCCACCATATCGGAACTGAGGGTCCGCATGGTGCTGAGGGTCTCCCCGCCCATCTCGTCCTGAAGACGTTCCAGAAAATAGGCCATCCAGGACCTGTGACCGGCGGGATTCAGAAACTGGTCCGGATTCAGATCTGTTCTCAGATAAAGACTGTGACAGACCCGCCTCTGCTTCTGCGTCAGGTGCAGACGATGCTTCTTCCCGTCATAGAGCAGATTGTTCTGGCTGATTCCCCCGGCATTGTAGACCACCTTCAGGGTGTCCACGGGACCTATGTCCGGATCCTCAAAAGCCGGTTCGTCAAAAACAACCGAAAGTTCAGCGGTTGTTTCCTTCCCGGCCCTGTAGAAATACCGATCTGCGTCCTTCAGTTCCCTGTGGGTGGGATAGGTTTCTCCGAGAAGACGGTCCACAGCCTCCAGGATATTGCTCTTCCCTGCATAGTTCGCCCCGAAAAGCACCACAGGCCTGTCCTTTGGAAACGTTACCGTCACGTGCTCAATGGACCGGAAATGACGGATTTCCACTTGTTGAATTCTCACGGAAAACTCCTTACTTCTGACCGTAATACGCGCCCGGACCATGCTTGCGCAGGTAATGCTTGTCCTGGATATAGCGGGGTGCCGGCGTCACATGTGGGTTCAGGCTTTCCGTGAACATGGCCATTTTCGATACTTCCTCCAGGACCACGGCATGATAAACAGCCTGATCCGGCGATTTTCCCCATGTGAAGGGACCATGATTGCGACAGATCACAGCGGGCACGGCCACGGGATCAAGGGACCGGTTCCGGAAGGTTTCCACAATCACCATGCCCGTATTCTTTTCATAGTCTTCCTCCACTTCCGCAGCCGTCAGGTCTCTGGCACATGGAATAGGACCATAGAAATAATCCGCATGCGTCGTACCGTAACAGGGGATGTCTCTGCCCGCCTGGGCCCATCCCACCGCATAGGGAGAGTGTGTGTGCACAATCCCGCCCAGCGCCGGAAACGCCCGGTACAGTTCCAGATGGGTCCTGGTATCGGAAGAGGGGTTCAGACTGCCCTCCACAATGTTTCCTTCCATATCCAGGACCACCATGTTTTCAGGCGTCAGATCCTCGTATTCAACTCCGGAAGGTTTGATGACCACCAGCCCCCGCTCCCTGTCAATCCCGGACACGTTCCCCCATGTGAAGGTCACCAGGTGGCGGCGGGGAAGCTCCATATTCGCCTTCCAAACCTGTTCACGCAGCTGTTCAACCATCTCAGCAGTTCCTCCTTTTTCCGCTTTGTCGCGCTCAGTTTGTTTCACTCCCGCCTCCGGATCCAGCCGGGAGCGGGATCATCGTCTCTTCAGATATCAGGACTCACTTCCCTCTTCGGCGGCGGATCACCACAGCCGCAGTTCCTGCAATGATGACGCCGATAAGGACACAGCCGATGAGGATCAGCGTTTTCCTTGTCGAGGCTCTCTTCTGATCTTCACGCTCGCGTGTCCGCTGTCCGTCGAGAATCTCCTGCTTTTTCCACCCCACCTGTTCAGCATAGGATTCAACGGATTCATCCAGCAGCAGATACCTGCCCTCTGCAGGCGTAAACCGGATCGTATTGTCCTGCAGCGTGGCCTCTGTGCAGAAAACCAGTTCGTCATCCCTGACCTGATAGAGCCAGACGTTTCCCACGCTCCAGCTGATCGGTAAACCGATCGGCGATTCTTCCTGAAAGCCCGTAAGGGTTTCCATATTCATCCACAGATAGCTCTGCGGAACCATGCCGGAAAGGGATCCGGTCATCAGGGTATCCGGGATCGGGTCTCTGTCAAAAGACACGCGGAACCGGATCGTTTCCACCGGTCTGTCCAGAAGGAGGAAAGTTCCCTCCTGTTTTTCCAGCGATATGACGCTGCCCTCAACGGGCACCGTATTCCGGAACTGAAGGGTTTTGCCCACGACCTGGTACAGATAAACCGTTCCCTCCATCGGGCAGGGAAAACCAATGGCATCCTGGTTATAGAATGCCTGAATCAGCTTCTCATCAATGAAAACCACGGGATATGCGCTCAGGCCCTCCCACGCGGGGTTTTCGCCAAGGGATGCCACGTCAGACAGTGCACCAGCTGTCATTGCGGACTGAAGTTTTCCCCTCAGAGAAGTGATCTCCGCCTCTGTCTCTTCCGCATCCAGGTCTGCCAATTGATCAAGGTCAGGGACATACTTTTCATCCGCGCCAACCGCCTCAGCGACACGGGCATATTCATAAGCCATCGCCCGGGAGGCTTCCATGGGCATTCCATACACGCGGAATCCGCGAAGAATGAACGTGCCATTCTCCTTTTCCGCTTCCAGTCGGATATCGATGGATCTCTGCCCCATCTGTTCATCCGGAAATGCAAAGCTGAGTTTTGTCAGACCATCACGAAGTGTATCCTTCACTGCAAGTTCCTGATAGTCGGAGGTTTCTCCGGTTCTGCTGAATACCCGCCATTTCATCTGTCCGCCGCCATCCGGTGCCGACAGTTCAAAAAACCCTCCTCCCTCGCTGATATACTCCGTCAGCGGAACCGTCAGGGTAAAACCCTGGGGCGTCCCGACGGCGGAGTCAGGCCGAAAGGTGATCGTGTTATCCAGATAATTCCGCGTCACTTCCATGGAGGTATCCGGCAGCAGCACACACATTTTCATGGGGTCTTTCAGTGGAATCGTGAAACCTGATTTTCCGCTTCCGTAAAGAATTTCTTTTGCATTCAGAAGGGAAATCACGGGAATCTCCCGGTACACAGGCACCAGCGTGCGATCGGTATCGGTTGAGATTTCCAGGGTCTCCTCCGATGAAATCCGTTCGTCCCCCTCGTACCAGCCATCAAACTGATATCCCGGGATATCACCCACAGACAGGCGAACAGAACATCCCGTAAAGTATTCGCCTGTCCAGGCATCATCATAAAGATGAGCCTGGTGCCCGTTGATCTGCAGGGAAATCTCATGATTCAGGGGCGTAAGCCGGATCCGGCTTGTACTCCGGTCCAGGCTGAACACCTCCGTCAGCTGACGGATCACCTCCTCCCGTCTGGATGTAAAGAAGGACATGAATGCGGAAATCCGTCTCGTGCCCGGTTTGTCGGCTGCGTCGCCTTCGCTGGCAAACCGGGTGTTCGTCTCCCTGAGATACGGATTACAGTACGTCAGCACAGGTGTAATATATTCTTTCAGGTATTCGGGTGTCAGCTCAACATTGGCCAGATCCATAATCCGTGTCAGGAATCTGGTCCGGAATGCTTCGCTTTTCCAGAGGGTCTGGAAAATCACATCCTCACTCAGGCTGAGGATCATCTGTTCCGCACCTTCATACGAATAGCAGGACATGTCCAGATCCTGAAAGACCCATCTCCAGCGGCCGTCTTCATACCCGTCGTTTCCTTTTTCGGCAGTTCGCCAGATTGTACAGTTGTTCCCGTGGTCTGTGCCCGTATTATTGAGATAGGCATTTGCGGCAATCCATGTCGTATAATTCTCTACATCCATCAGCTCACTGATCGCTTCATATCCTTGAGGTGTGCCTGCATCCTGAGCGGATATTTCGGAAATCAGTTGCTCATGGATGCCCTTTTCCACGACCTCATCAGGCGCAGATCCGGCAATCAGCTCCTGATTCCTGACCACAATCAGCTCCTCTTCCTTCAAACCGAACCGATCCGCGATAGCCTCTGCGTCCTGCATGTCCCGGATTTCATAAAGCCCCCAAAACTCGCCATTGATGAATGCAAGGCAGGGGATGGACAACGAAACCTGAAGCCCCGTTTCCTGCAGGAGGGCGTGCAGCAGGGAATCCCAGGCGGGATTATTACGGACAGCAAGCTGTTTCCTTGCCGCTGTTCCGGGCAGGATTTCAACCTGAAAGGTATCCGCCCCATACTCTTTCCGGGCGTAAAGACTCATGGATTTATTGGCACTCTCTCTGGACCAGTCACCGTAAATCCGCAGTCCCGCACCCTGCGACAGGCGAAGCGTGTTCTGAGCGTCAAACCACTGAATGGATACGGGAATCTCCCACGCGCTTCCCTTCAAACGGTAATTCGCGGGGATCCTGTAGATGGTCAGTTCCGGATCGTGATTTTCATCGCTCAGCCATTTCTGATACTCTTTTCCCAGAACGTAGATGCCATCCTGTTCATCGAACAGATCATACGGATCCGCCACAACCGACAGAATCGGGATATCCTGATATGCTTCGTCATCCTGAAACCCGACGAAATACGCATTCGTAACCTCCTTGCTGCGGTTCCCTTCCGGATCAACGGCAACGGCTCGGATGATCGTTGCTTTTTTCACGTGTTCCGTCGGAGGTACTGCCCCTTTGACTGTGATATCCGTCCGCATGCTGAGGGTGTTGGGCCGGTTTGTCGCGTCCGAAATATGAACAGGTCCGGAATACAGCGTCGAGTTCTCATCCGGGACGCTTCCGTCTGTCGTATAGAACAGCCGGCAGGTCTGTTCGCCCTCCATTGTCAGGTCAAAGGGAGTGTCATAAAAACCAGCTTCATGGGAAAAACGGGGTGCCGCCACATACACCTCCGGAACCGAAGGTATGCCTTCTGCGTTATCCGCACCCGGGGCCGGGACCATCACCTGCCCTGCTCCTTCCTTCTGCACAGAATCGTCTGCATCCTTCTCAGGGGAAGAAGGGAGAATATGCTGCAGAACATCTCCTTCCACACCGGCAAGGAACTGTTCATCCTTCCCTGTCGCGTCTGCCCTGAGGAGCAGATCACCATTCCCGGGAATCCTGGAACCCCTGGGGGAATACTTCTGCAGATGTTCCTGGTCACCCCTGATGAAGAAGCCGTCAGAAGACAGTTCCTGCCCCGTAAGACGCTCAATGCAGACAGGAGCGGAATTGCCCATGAGATCACAGACGCCAATGCCGGAGGATACCTCGCGGATGCAGACGGAAAGGGCAGCTTCTGCCCGTGCCGAAGAAGAGGATTGCACAAAAAAAACGATCAGCCATAAAACAACCAGTGCACACTTCACAGACAAAACCCACTTCCCATCATCGACTTGCCGCGTCCCTGTTCAGTCTCCAGCCATGTTTACCGACGGATCCTCTGCAATGCCTGTTGCAGATCCCATCACATACGAACTCTGCGTTGATGATCCCGTCCCGGATGATGACCATCCCGGTTCGCTCTCGCCACATTCAGCATTCCTCTTCCGGCAATCGTCAGATCCCTTCCGCTGAAGATGACGACGCCCGCACTGTCTGCTCCGTCATTCAGCATATTGTCCGTATCTTCCGTCAGTTCCCCGGTGAACGCTTCCGGACGCAGCGTACCGGCGTGTGATCAGAGAAAACGGAAATGCCGCAGAAAAGCAGCCGAACCCTCCCAATCCCTCTGTATCCGACAATGATCTGTCCATGACCGTATGTGCCTCAGGTATTCCCCCGAAAGCGGAATGGTGAAGGGAATTCTGTCCCGGCAGACTCCATGCGCATCATCCGCTGCGATGACATTGTCACTCCGTTCCATAAAGGTGAGGGAATTCCCGGTCACAGCCGGAGCAGAAAGCACGGGAAATGCAGGAATCCATATCTTATTATATTGGAAAAACTGTCAGTATGTCAAGAAGTGGTATCCGGCTTCCGTCGTTGTCCTGCAGGACTTTCCATCCGGTGAAAACAGTCATTCCATGAGGGCCTGTGCTTCCACCGAACCTGTTTTCCGGAAGAAATCCTGCCTGTCTAAGAAGTGCCGAAACACCGTCGGGCCTCCGGCTTCCCGCCCGGAAAGGATGACCTCCCCTCCCTTCTTTTTTCCTTTCAGGTCTATGCATTCCGCCTCTAATCTGCTATAGTACAGGCGGGTTATTTCTCTGTTCCATTCAGAGGAACCGGATTCAGACACATTTCAAATTTCGCAGGAGGGTGAGTCACATGAGAAAGTTTGTCATCCTGCTTCTGGCCGCGCTGATGCTCTGTTTGTCAGCCTCGGCAGAAACGCAGATTGACGCCGTTGGGGACAGGGGGATTATCCTGGACCAGCCACAGGAGAACACGGTTCCTGAGGGAATCAGTCCGACCACGGGACGTGTACTGAAAGACCTGGAAATTCCGGAAGGCGCCGCGGGTCTTGCCGCTGATGGTCGTTATATGCCGATGCTGGTTCAGATCAGCAATCCCATTTCAGATAAAACCAGAGCCGCGGGTACATCCAACCGTGCACCCTGGGGCGTTCAGTATGCGGATATTTTCTACGAGACGCCCCTGACCGGTCATTACGAGACACGGATTTCCGTCATTTTCTCAGATATCCTGCCCACCTTTGCCGGGCCCATCCGCTCCGCCAGAATCGGGCATGTCTGGATTCGGGAAGAGTGGGACAGCGGTTTCATCTACTATGGCCAGTCCACCTATGGCGAGGGAAATGTGCCTCTGGCCCTGGCGCAGTTTGACGTGGAGGAGAAGGGACTTCTGTTCTCCGGTGTGGTCAGTGCCTCCCGTCCCTGGAAGAAATACTTCTCCCGCGGTTTCATGAACCGGGCGACGCCCAATGATGTGAGTGCGGATGTGGCGGCCATGTCCAAACTGATCCCCGAAAATCATGTGCCTCTGAATCATACATTCCGCTTTGCGGACGCGCCTTATGAAGGCGGGGATGAAGCCACCACCATCTGGATCGACTGGGGCCGTCCCGACTATAACTCCCGCTTTACCTACGATGCCGCCACCGGCCTTTACAGCAGGAGCGTCAGTACGGATACCAAAAAGAGGGACTATGTGGATTATACCGAACTGACCACCGGTGACGTCCTGACCTTCTCCAACGTGATCGTTCAGTGGACGCCCACCGAGTTCCCCAACTCTGAAGTGCCCATCACCCGCAATGTGGCCTCCGGCAATTTCCCCGGGCACGCCAACGCGGACATTTTCCAGAACGGCCGGCATATCAGCGGCTACTGGAGACGGTACGGCACGCAGAGCCGCACTATTTTCTACGATGACCAGGGACATGAACTGGAGCTTCAGCCTGGTAAAACCTTTATCATTCAGCTCCCGCCCGTAAAGGCCTGCATTTACGAGTAATTCATCAAGAGCGCCGGACAGTTCGGAAACTGTCCGGCGCTTTGCTTACCAGTCCCTGAGGACCTGGTTCAGATCAATCGTACACACCTGTGCGGTCCCGTTTTCATCCGGGTTGGAGAAAAGGATCATATCACCCTTCCGATTAAACGAGGGGTGCTGATGGTCTGCCCCGGTCCGGCAGGAGCCTGTGGTCGCAATAAGCTTCTGCTTTCCTGTCGCCCTCTCCAGCAGCACAACACCTTCCTGCACCCGCTTGCCGAAATAGCTGATTCTGTCCGCGCAGATCCACTTCCGGTCCCGGCTCAGGCAGGGATGCAGAAGCTGCTCACTCTCCCCCACCTGATCAAAATGCCGTCCGTCCCTGTCCCCGATCAGGACCCTTCCCGGCAGCTTCATAAAGGCCATTTCACTGCCGTCCGCCGCCCAGACCTCGTGGGTGATCCATTCATCCGGATGTTCCACATAATAGGGGCGCACATACCGTTCCCGGACATCGCACATCCAGGTCCTCTGGAAGGCATCGCCCTCCGTCTCATGAATGTAGAAGATCAGGTTCTCGTCCGTGGGGCAGATCTGGGCATGCCCCAGCCTGTAGTCCGTGCGGTAGACAACCTCTGCTTCTTCTTTTCCGGGATCCAGGATGACCAGCGCATAGATTTTGCTGGCCAGATGATAACTGCATGCAATCCGCCCGGTATCCGCTGCTGTGAGATGCCCCGTGATCTTCCCACCTTCGGGCAGATGTCCCAGCGGCGTTTTCTCCAGATCATCCAGCGTCACACGGAATACCTCTGTTTCATTCCGGCACACATAGGCGCAGTTTTTCTCACGGTCCAGCGCGAATCCTCTGTAGCCCGCGTCCAGAATCTGACGCATTTCACCTGTTTCCCATTCGCATGCGTATGTTCCATTATGATCCGGATCCGTTTCGCTCTGACAGGTAAAGTAGAAGAACCGGTCATCCACGGAGAAATTCTCGCAAGTAAAATATAGCTTGGCGTGTCTGTCCGGTCCTTCCGTATACCGTCTGACCTCATAACCTGTCACATGATCCCTGTACCGCTGCATTCCCATCCTCCATCTCACAGTTCCACGCGTGCCCCACCCGGTATTTCCACAGGCTCCCGTTCATTGACACGGATCCAGCAGGAAACAGCCGATGGATTATATACAAACGAACTGTCTGCGGAAAACTGCAGAAGCCTGAAACGCTCCATGCAGTCCACAAGCTCAATATTGGTGCAGTACCACACATCGTCCCTGCCGCCCATGGTTCTGCAGAAGGTCTCAATCAGGTCCCAGTTGTTCTGCTGCTCGAACTCATAGCTGTGGCCCCATACATAGAAGAGATACAGATACTGTTTCTTGAAAAGGGCATTGAATGCCTCCGCGTGTTCCATCAGGCGGTGATTATGATGACAGGTGGCCTGCCACCGCAGGGGCTGGTCCGGAAGTGCGAAAGTATCGCTGCTTCCCACCATGCGGGCATACCGGATGCCGCAGGAAGGAAGGATGCGAACGATCTCCTCACTCAGACTGCCGTTAGGATAGCTCAGTCCTCTCACAGGATATCCCGTCCATTTTTCCAGGACTTTCCGGTCTTCCAGCACCTCGTGGATCACCTCATGAATCGGGCAGCGCGCGATGGTAGGATGGTGCAGCGTATGGCAGGACACCTCGTGCCCCTGATACAGCGTGGGGATTTCTTCCGGGAGAATCCGGTCTCCTCTTTCAAAAAGACCGCCATTGAGATGAAAGGTTCCCCGGATTCCATACCGGTTCATGATCTCAATCAGGCGCCTGTCCTCAACGCGTCCGTCGTCGTATGAAAGTGTCAGGGCCTTATGATGTCCCCCCGGAAAACACATATAAATATTATTCATATCATTCTCCCTTAAAACAGGGGCCGCCGGTCTTCGGCGGCCCCTGAGTGACGGTTCAGATCTTACTTCGTGGCATCATAGGCTTCCTGGTATTCCTGCAGCATGAGTTCGCCGCCGGCATCATACCAGTCCTGATAAGCAGCCTTCAGACCGTTCAGATCGATCTTGCCGGCAATGTACTGCACTTCAGCGTCTTCCAGTTCGGTGTTGAGGTTGCTGCCCATCAGCACGTTGGTTTCGCTGTACAGCGTCAGGCAGGGATTGGAGATGACATACTTGGCGTTCTCCACCAGATTGTTGTTGTACCAGCTCCGCAGAATGGTCTGGGCCGTTTCAGGCGTCAGGTCTCCGTTGACGTTCATGCCCAGCTGGTTGAGGGAGTGCTGCACCGTGTTGGTGTAGGTGGCGTAGGAGGTGTTGTCCTTCTCGCCTTCGGGATAGGTGTAGCGGTATCCGTCAGAGTGGATCCAGTAGGTCACACCTTCCAGACCGCAGTTCAGCAGGGTCTGGCCTTCGGCGCTGTTGCACCAGTCCAGGAACTTCAGAACCTTGGGCAGCTTTTCCTCGCTCACGGCGGTGGTGATCACGACTTCGCCGGAAGCACCGGTGTTCTGGGGCCAGATCTGGATGTTGCCTTCACTGTTGGGCAGAGCGGTCAGCAGGGTCACGATCGGATTCTCCGCATCAGCACCCATGTTCTGCTCCAGCCATTCCTGATAACGGAAGCCGTTGTCCAGACAGTCAAGACGCATGAGGGCCTTGGGAGGATTGGCGCGCTCGGCGTCATCCCAGTTGCCGCTCTCGATGGTCATGAAGTTCGGATCAATGCCGCCGGCACTGTAAAGTTCACGCAGGAAGTCCAGACCTTCCTGGAAATAGGGGCTCTCGAAAGCAGGATAGAGTTTTCCGTTCTCGTCCACACCATAGACATAGGGAGCGCCGAACATGACGGTCGTGATCCCGATGGTGCCGGCCACATACTTGCACATGTTAATGGCGTACATGTTGTCCAGGGACGCGAGGGCAAAACACAGAGCCTTGAACTCTTCCACGTTGGTGGGAACCTTCTCGATGCCGGCCTGCGCGGCATAGTCGTTCCGGTAGTAGATACCGGCACGGGCATAGGCACGGGCACGATAGATGCCATAGATACGTCCGTCGATGGCGGTGTTATCATAGGTGGACTGCTGGCCCTGAGCGAGATACTCGTACTGGGGAATCAGGTCCGTCAGATCCCAGAAAGCACCATTGCGGGCAGAGCTCACAGTGATGGAATCCAGGGGTCCCTGCATGACCATGACTTCGGGCAGATTCTTCTTGTCCGCCAGAGTCAGGCTGGTCATTTCAGTGTAGCCGGAGTTGGGCACCCAGGTGATGTCAAGCTTCACACCGGTAGCCTCATAGATGGCCTGCAGAACGGGATTGCCCTCTTCCAGGGTCACCCAGTCGGAATCCGAATAGAAGTCAGGCAGCATGACTTTCAGGGTCATCTCTTCCTTGGCTTCACCGGAAGCAAAGCTGACCAGAGAAATCAGCATTGCCAGGGAAAGAAGCAGAGACACGAATTTCTTCATAAAGAAGACCTCCTTACATATTTGTTATGCGCACAGGCGCGTATAACCTTATCCCTTTAGGGCACCCACCATGACGCCCTTGACGAAATACTTCTGCAGGAAGGGGTAGACACACATGATCGGCACTGTAGCCACCACAATCACTGCCATCTTGATGGACTGCTTGGGGGGTTCCACGAAATTGGGATCCATCAGGGACATGTCACCCGCGGAGGCTTCAGCCGTCACGATGATATTGCGGAGAATCAGCTGCAGAGGATACATCTTGTCGTCCGTCAGATAAATCATGGCGGGGAAATAGCTGTTCCAGTGACCCACCGCGTAGAACAGGCCGAAGGTGGCCAGTACAGGGAGAGACAGCGGCAGAACGATCCGTACCAGGGTCATCAGATCATTGCAGCCGTCAAGATGCGCGCTTTCCTCCAGTTCCTGGGGAATACCCTGGAAGAAATTCTTCACGATCATCAGGTTGTAGGCCGAAATCGCTCCGGGGATCAGCAGCGCCCAGTAAGTGCCGCGCATGCCCAGCCAGGAAGAAACCACGATGTATCCGGGGATCATGCCGCCGGAGAAGAACATGGAGATAATCACCATATTGTGCAGAGCGGTGCGTCCCCGCAGGAACTTCTTGCTCAGGGGATAGGCCATGGTCACGGTCATCACCAGATTGATGAGGGTGCCCATGAAGGTAATATACACGGAATTGCCGAAGGACCTGAGCAGCTTATTGGAGGCGAAAATGTATCTGTAGGCGTCCACGGACCATGTATTGGGGATAATGAACATGGAACGCGTCTGGAGTTCCAGTTCCGTGGCAAAGGAGTTGAAGATGATGTAGATGATGGGAAGCACGGTGGTCACGGCCACAAGGGTGATCACCAGATAATTCAGGATGTCAAAGGCAATGGAGCCCTTGGTTCTGAACACGCCCACCGGGCCGTTTCCCAGCTGGACTGTCTTGCCGTTGAGCTGGACGGTATCGATTTCCTTTTTTGCCATCTTCTCCGCCTCCTCTCAATACAGGCCTTCTTCGCCCAGGGCATGGGCGACTTTGTTGGCACTGATCACCATGATCACACTGACAAGGCTCTTCATGAGACCCACGGCCGTCGTGTAGGAATACTGGCCATTGACAATGCCGTTCTGATACACGAACACATCCAGGGTCTGTGAAACGGAACGGTTCAGAGCGTTGGACATCAGGATCAGATGCTCATATCCCGTATCAAGGACGGAACCCATTCTCAGCACCAGCATCAGCACCACCGTGGAACGAATGGCTGGAAGGGTGATATGCCACAGGCGCTGACCGCGGTTGGCACCGTCGATCATGGCTGCCTCGTACAGCTGCGTGTCCACATTGGTCAGGGCTGCCAGGAAAATGATGGTGCCCCAGCCGGTTTCCTTCCATATATTCTGGCCCACAATCATCCAGCGGAACACCCCCGGATCCCCCAGATAATCGATGGACCTGCCCAGAATTGCCGTCGTCCACTTGTAGATAATGCCATCAGCTCCGAAGATGACGTAGGTAATACTGACCACAATGACAATGGAGATGAAATGCGGTACATACAGGAGGGTCTGAGAGATCTTCTTGAAGTGAATATTGCGGATCTCATTGAGCATCAGGGCCAGGATAATGGGGGCCGGGAAAGTGAACACGATGCTCATCACGGAGAGAATCAGCGTGTTGGAAAGATAATCCACCCATTTCTTTGTGGCAAAGAAACGCTGGAACCAGTACAATCCCTTCCATGCGCTGTTCAGCGGTCCGCTGAAGGGGGAGTAATCCTCAAAGGCGATGATGACGCCCCACATGGGCAGGTACTTGAATACCAGAAAGTACAGAACACCCGGAACCAGCATGATATACAGCCATTTGTTCTTGACAATGTCAATTCCAAGCCGGCGCCAGTATTCTCTGCCCTTTCCGTAAACGGCGACACGCTCTGCCCTCTTCAAGCAAATCCCTCCTAAATGAGCCATGGAATTCCCTATGTATATATCTCCTTGCAGACCAGAAATATCGGTTTCATTCTATCACACCGGGCAGAAGCGAGTCAAACAGCACGAATGTCAAAACTGTATGAATCATAGCTGATTTCAACCATTTATTCCCGTCTGCTATTCTGCCCCGCGGGGAAGTCTCCGTCCATTTTCGTGCATTCCTTCAACTTCTATTGAAAAACACGGCCGGAATGTGTATCCTACCCAAAAGTGACTGATCCTGCGGGATCGCAGAATGAAAAGGGAGGCTCTTTATGCTGTATCCGAAAATCGGAATCCGGCCAATCATTGACGGCCGCTGGGGCGGTGTCCGGGAAAGTCTCGAGGAACAGACCATGGGACTGGCCCGACGTGCTGCGGCACTCATGGAAACACTGCGTTATCCGGACGGCACCCCCGTTCAGACCGTCATCTTCCCGGGCACCATCGGAGGCGGGTGCGAAGCCGCGCGGTGTGAGGAATTCTTTTCGACGCAGAATGTGGTGGCAACCCTTTCCGTAACGCCCTGCTGGTGTTACGGCACCGAAACCTTTGATATGAATCCCCTGACCATCAAGGCTGTCTGGGGTTTTAACGGAACAGAACGTCCCGGTGCCGTTTATCTGGCAGCTGTCCTGGCGGCCCACGCCCAGAAGGGACTGCCCGCTTTTTCCATCTACGGCCATGATGTACAGGAAGCGGACGATCCTGAGATTCCGGAGGACGTCCGGGACAGGATCCTGCGCTTTGCCAGATGCGCCGTTGCGGTGGGCTGGATGCGCAACAAGGCCTATGTCAATCTGGGCGGAGTGGCCATGGGGATCATGGGCAGCTACTGCGACACTCAGTTTTTCCAGAAGTATCTGGGGATCCGCAGTGAGTGGGTGGACATGACCGAGATTCTCCGCAGAATCCAGCTGGAAATCTATGATCATGAAGCCTATGAAAAGGCTTACCGGTGGGTCCGGGAAAACTGCCCCGAGGGATTTGATGTCAATGCAGGTAAAAATCTGCCCGAAATCATACGCCGCTCCAAGGTCATCCCGCCGGAGGAGGACTGGTCCTATGTCACCCGTATGACATTGATCATCCGGGACATCCTCTTCGGAAATGAAAAACTCGCCGAAATGGGCTGGCACGAGGAATCTCTGGGACGCAACGCCATTGCCGCGGGCTTCCAGGGGCAGCGGCAGTGGACAGACTGGCTGCCCAACGGAGACTTCACGGAGTCCTTCATGGCATCCACCTTTGACTGGAACGGTCCGAAGCAGCCCACCGCCTTCGCCACGGAAAACGATACCCTCAACGGCACCGCCATGCTTCTGGGCACCCTGATCAGCCACACGGCACCCTGTTTCCATGATGTCCGCACCTACTGGAGCCCGGAGGCCGTGGAAAGGGTTACGGGATGGAAACCTGAGGGACGGGCGCAGTACGGTTTCCTGCATCTGATCAACTCCGGAGCCACGGCTCTGGACTGCACCGGCGCCGCCGTGGACGGGCAGGGACAGCACTGCATGAAGCCCTTCTGGGAGATGACCGACTCGGATATCCAGGCCTGTCTGAAGGAGACCGACTGGTGCCGCGCCAATTATGAATACTTCAGGGGCGGCGGTTTTTCCAGTCATTTCCGTACCCGGCACGAAATGCCCGTCACCATGCTCCGTGTGAACATCGTGGAGGGAATCGGGCCTGTCATTCAGCTGGCGGAAGGATACACCGTCAATCTGCCGGAGGAAGTCCACAGCACACTGGACAAACGGACCGATCCCTCATGGCCCACCACCTGGTTCGCTCCCAGGCTTCAGGAAGGCGCTGGCCCCTTCCAGGACGTCTATTCCGTCATGGCCAACTGGGGCGCCAACCACGGCGTGACCGTCTACGGGCATGTGGGTGCCGACCTGATCACGCTGGCCTCCATGCTGAGGATTCCCGTGACCATGCACAACGTTGGGGCGGATCAGATTTACCGTCCTCATGCCTGGTCCGCCTTCGGCACCCAGGACGCATCCGCCGCGGACTACGCGGCATGCCGTCATTACGGTCCTCTGTACAAATAAGTGCCCGGGAAGGGATGCCGAAACGGCATCCCTTCCCGCGCCTGAGGGGAGGTGAATTCCATGGAAGAACAGGCTCAGACCCGGTATCTGCGCGCCCGAAAGGAAGAGGCTGAGGACGTGCTTGCCCGGATGACCCTTTCCAGGCTCCGCCACCTCACCGCCAGAATGACTCCCGAGGAACGGAAAGCCTTTCCTTCCGACCCTCTCTTTCAGCGCAAGCTCTCCTCCCTGCGCAGACGGGATCCCCTTTCCCTCGCCCTGGAGCGCGGAGACCTGTCGGATCCCCTTCTGGCAGAAGAATGGCAGGAACTGTGTCCCCTGATCCTGGAAGAAGCCAGAGCAGGGCTGGAAACGGACCTCAGTTTCTGCCGCTCTGTCGTCCGATGCCGCTATTCCCTCAAGTCCGCCTTTCTCTGCCGGCGCTGTCTGGAACTGCATCTTCCGGAAAAAATCCTGTCCGGAAAGCGGCCTCAGCACCTGCAGAAGCTCTCCGGCATCCTGGACCGCGCCTTTGAGACAGGGGCCCTGCCCCTTTCGGGAGAGAAAATGAACCGGGCCTCCCTGGTCAGACTTCCCGGCGGGATTCTGAACTTCATCATGGAACAGAGCTTTCCGGAAGGACTCACAGGGGATGCTCTGGAAAAGCTTCTCCCGGAATCCGCCGTCACCCCCGTCCTGATCGCCTCCCTGCGCCTCGGCCATCCGGAGCTCCTGTCCTGCCCCCGCCTTCAGTTTCACAGGGTGGACCTTTCCGTTCACCTCAAGCGTGTCGTGCAGGAGGAAACCCGGCATCTCCTCCATTCACTGATCAGAGACTATCCCTCATCCCGTATCCGGCGCCATCTTGCCCTTCACCCGGAGGTCGCGTCCCTGGAGGAGGAAGCGCTTCGAATCCGGGAGGAGGAAAACCGTCTTCAGTCCGCTCTGGTGAAAGCGGTCCCTGAAAGATACATGGACCTTTTTCCGCTGGCCAGGAACATGCAGCGCCATTTCGTTCTTCATGTCGGTCCCACCAATTCCGGCAAGACTTTCGACAGCCTGGAACGTCTCAAGGCCGCCCGCAGAGGGCTTTATCTGGGTCCCCTGCGGCTGCTGGCCTTTGAGCAGTTCGAAACCCTGAATCTGGCGGATGTGCCCTGCACCCTGCTGACCGGTGAGGAGGAAATCCGGGTTCCCGGAAGCCGGGTGCAGTCTTCCACCGTGGAAATGGCGAATCTGAAAAAAGCCTATGACATCGCCGTCATTGATGAGGCCCAGCTCCTTTCCGACCGGGACCGCGGTGGCGCGTGGACTGCTGCCATCCTTGGACTGTGCGCATCGGAAATCCACCTCTGCGCGTCCCCGGACGCGGAAAACCTGCTTCTGAGAATCATCCGGTCGTGCGGGGATTCCGTGGATATCGTCCGGCATGACCGGATGACGCCCCTGGTGGTGGACAGCACCCCCTTCGACTTTCCCGCCTCCGTTCAGCCGGGGGATGCCCTGATCGTCTTCTCAAAGCTCAGGGTTCATGCCGTTGCCGGGGAGCTTTCCCGTCTGGGATTCCGGGTCTCCCTGATTTACGGCGCCCTGCCGCCGGATGTGAGAAGGCACCAGTCCGAACGCTTCCGGCGGGGGGAAAGCGACGTACTGGTTTCCACAGATGCCATTGCCATGGGTCTGAACCTGCCCATTCGCCGCATTGTTTTCCTGGAAACCGAAAAGTTCGATGGGGATATCGTCCGATCGCTCACAAGGGATGAGATCCGTCAGATCGCCGGCCGCGCGGGACGATACGGTCTGTACGACAGAGGGATGGTCAACGCCTATGGTTTCCGCCAGCAGATTGCTCAGGCGCTGAGCAGTCCCTATCTGCCCCTGACCCATGCCGTCATCCGCTTCCCGGATTCACTCCTGGGCGTTCCCATGCCCCTGAGCCGGATTCTGGAACACTGGGACCGTATGCCGGGAGAAGCCGGGTTTATCCGCGCCAGCGCCCGCCGCATGCTCAACCTTGCCCTGCCTCTGGAAAACAGCCGTACGGACAGGAATCTCCTTTTTCGCTTCGTATGCATTCCCTTCGACGAATCGGATCCGGTCCTCTTCACCCTCTGGAGGAATCTGTACAGGCAGACCGCCGCAGGGGAAACTGCAGACCTGCCCGCCATGCTTCCCGTCATCCGGGACCCTGAAGCCTGTTCCGTATCGGATCTGGACAGTCTGGAGGAGGAATACCGGATCTGTGATCTTCTCTATAACCATGCCCGTCTCTTTTCGGACAATCCCGCTCCCATTCTGGAGGAGATTCAGCGGCGCAAGGACCTGATCTCCGACGGCATCATTCATGTTCTCTCCGGGCGACGCCTTCTGGAAAAAACCTGTGCCGTCTGCGGCCGCAGTCTTCCCTGGAACTGGCCATATCCCCGCTGTCAGCTCTGCCATGAGCGCAGACGAAGGAATGCTTAAAGCTGCTTCAGCCCCGACTGAAGCAGCTTTAAGCGTCACTGAAACCCGAGTCCGCCCCGGACCATGTAAAACAGAACCCCGTAATCGTCAATCTGCACCGCGTCATGCAGACCGTCGCAGTCAAACAGGCGGATCCTCTGTTTCCGCCCCGTGTCACTTTCCAGCACAATTTCCGTATGCCATTGTGCTGTCCATCTCAGGGACTCCGGAATTCGTCCGGACACCGTGGCTTTCTCCAGAGGCGCATACAGGGCCTGAAAGGACTCGAAAGGAACAGAGGTGCCATTGAACAGGCACTTTTTTTCCGTCACCATGTTTCCTTCCCCGTCCGTCGAAACCTCTTCCAGGATTTCATAAACCCGCGTTTCTCCCCTTCCGGTCCATGTAAGCTTCCGGACAGACTCGGAGGGGATGCTGACCACATATCTGGACAGGGTGGCATCTGGTTCCATCTGAATCAGGGGCCCCAGGGTCAGGGTACTGCAGAGGGCAATCTGACGGTGATACTGCACGTAGACCAGAAAGTCCGACCCTTCCCGCATATTCCCCACACGGATTTCCACCTCTTCTTCGGGCAGCACTTCCGTCCGTACAGCGCCCTCACCGTCCGTATATCCCGTCATGCCCTCCGCCATGTGAATCCGCATGATGAGTCGAGGCTGATCCAGTCCGTATTCTTTCAGTTTTTCCCCCGAGGCTTCCCCGATGTAGATCCCCATACGGACAGATTCCATGATGGACAGGTAACGACTCATCTCCGTTCCGTCCGCCGGATAGACGTCGGGCCGGATCATGAGCCAATGGTCGGAAGCGTCCTCATCGGTGATGCTGCCGTCCAGCTTCCACTCCGCCTCCCGGTCCTTCCACTGAAGCAGGATATGATCCATCCGGGACGCCTGCATTCTTGGCTGCTCTACGGAATGAAGCGTGGAACGGGACATCATCCACTCCTCCGCCGTTCCGGCGTCCAGAGCAAAGAGCTCATCCCGCCCTTCAAAGCGCATATAGTACCATCCCTGATCCGCTTCCGGGGCGTGACTCCCGATGAAAAACCGCGCCGTCCGGCCGTCCCTGTACCGAACTGTCACCGTCACCTCCGGTTTGTCCAGACCGAATTCCGAAAGGTCCTCCGTGACCTCTTTCAGGTCCCGGGCGAGCACGTTCTCCGCCTGAATATCCGCTGCAGCCAGAAGATAGCGCGCGGCCATGGAAGCATCCAGGGGAAATCCCCCGTCCTCCGTGAGCATGCCTTCCTCCTTCTGCTCTGCCGCCCATCCCGGCTGATCCCGATGATCCACTTCGATCCGCAGGACATCCGTGCTGTCTCTGTCCACCAGAGTCTCCGTCCGGATTGTGTCATGCCCCGCGGGTGACGCCTCCTCCCGCTTCTCCCCGATAAGTCCCAGCAGGATGCCCACCGCCAGTCCCGATAGAGCCAGGAAAAGGAGCATCCAGGCTCTCCAGTTTTCTGAAACCCTGTGGTTTTTCCTTTTGACCTGGCGCATTTTTTCCGAAAACCTCCGTTCCCCTCAAAGCGCGGACCCGTCCCAGGGCTCGCAGCGGGAAGGCAGGGTTTCCACCTCTCTCCACTGTCCGTCCCCGAGTTCCAGCACGCAGGTCCGGTCCGAGGCGAAGAGAATCTCCGCCCCCGGCAGCGCCTCTCTGAGCATCTCCAGATTATCCCCTTTTTCCCCGAATCTCCCCCGGCCCTGGGGAACCAGCACCAGAGAGGCTCCGGTACGGGGGTAGAAAGCTTCCAGCCTGTTGAACAGATGATGTGCCGCCTGGAGAATATCGCATTTGAAAGCTTCCTCCGGCAGGTTTTCCATCAGGGTATCCGCCGCGTCCCGTGTCAGGTCCCCGGTGATCAGAAACCGGACACCGCCCAGGGTCAGACGGACCACCGCGGACAGATCATTCACCTGACGGACGTCCTTCAGTTCCTCATGCGTCTGGAGGCATTCCAGTTTCATCCCCCCGATCTCAAGAACCTGTCCGGCGTGAAGCTGAATCAGAGGCGCATGCGGCGCATACCTGCGCAGCCTTTCCAGCACAAAAACCCACTGAACCATGGGAACGGACCTGTCTTCCCCCGGGAAATTCAGGTATACGGCGTCCAGGATCAATCCCTCCGCCTTCGCAAGAAGCTTGCCGAACAGATCCATATGATCATCATGAGGATGCGTACACAGCCAGCCCGCCACACGGACAGGGAAAGGCGCGCACCATTTCCGCAGAATGCCCAGAACTTCCTCCACCACGGCATCCCCTGCCTGTTCCCGCTCGCCCCCGTCGATAATGAACACCCGCCCGTCCTCCAGGCGCAGAAGGTACAGCATGCCGCAGTCAGCGGTAACCCCTTCAACCATCGGACCATAACAGAGTCCATACTGGCACAGAAGGGCGGGTCTGTCGCGGGTTTCCGGTCCCTCCGGAGCCGTGCCGCTCACGGCATCCATGATCACGGAGAGGAGAGCGGAACGGTCAAACCTTGTCAGAAACAGATGCCGGTCTCTCCGCTCCATTTCAAACTGTTTTCCGCCACAGAACCGTCCGGCTTTCCGGATGGTCCATCCCCGCTCCCACAGGTGCCGGACACACCTGTCCAGATCGGCCTCCTCCGTACCCCGGCACCGGAGGTATCGTGAACGCACCGCGTGATCCGCGGGGAAATACGCATACAGATAATTCCCCTGCTGCTCAATGCTGGCGGTAATGCCGGAATCCCCGTCCGGCGCCTCATTTCCCTCTGCAAGCACCCACCCCCGCTCCCGCATGGCCTGAAGATACAAAAGTCTTTTCCGTTCACACTCCCGGGGATCCGGGGCAAGCCGGACATAGGTGCGGGAGGGCGTATGATCCAGGCCGTATCCGCCCCCCGGACCTTCGGAAAAAGCCAGGGATGACGGAAGGGATATATCCCCCATCCAGATCCGGCCATCTTCCGTTTTCTTTTCCGGACTCTGGCGGATGGCTCCGTCCTCATTGTCCCGCGTCTGCCAGATCAGATCCAGAATGCCGGAAAAATACGGCACGAACCCGCCTGTCCTCTGGAGATACTCCACCTCTGCCCTTGTGGCGTAGCGGGCATCTTCCACCTCCGTTTCCTGGAACCGGAGGTCTCCGACGGACACGTCCATCTGAACCGCGTAAAAATCATCAAATCCCCTTGAATAGTTCATCACGAACCGGGGCCTTGTTTCCTTCAGGTCCAGCTGCAGCCCCAGTTCCTCCATGGTTTCCCGCTCCGCTGCCTGCCAGCTGTCCTCCCCAAACAGGGCGCTGCCCCCGGCGCTGACGTCCCACAGTCCGCCCCAGGCACGCTTGGTGGCTTTCCGCTTCTGAATCAGCATGCGCCCCTCGGCGTCAAAAATGCACACGTGCACAATCAGGTGATAGGCCTCATGGCCCCATGCCTCTTCCCGAATATACTTTCTGCCCGTTCTCTGCCGGTTCCGGTCATACACGTCCCAGACTTCCATGGCAGTCTCTCCCTTCCGGTTCTGCGCTCTCTGTCCGATGTTTCCCGGACAGGCTGATTATATTCCCTTACGAATCCGCCGGTCAAACCGGAACCCGAAAGATACACCTGACGCGCTTCAATCTTGACACGGATTCAATTGCTTGCTAGGATACACGGGTTGACTCCGTTTTACATCAATCCTTCTGAGTGTTTGAGGTGACATATGGATATCGAACGCTTGATCCGCCAGATGACCCTGGAAGAAAAGGCTTCTCTCCTCTCCGGTCAGGACTTCTGGCATACCAAGGCCATTGAACGTCTTGGCATCCCCGCCTTCATGGTTTCCGACGGCCCTCACGGTCTGAGGAAGCAGGATGATCAGGGAGATCACATGGGTGTCAATGACTCCATTGAGGCGGTATGCTTTCCTGCAGCCTGCGCCACGGCGGCAAGCTTCGACCGCTGTGTGGTGCGCGCCCTGGGGGAAGCTCTGGGGGATGCCTTTTGAGTACTTCTCGGAGGACCCTTTTCTCACCGGTGAAATGGCTTCTTCCATGATCCAGGGCGTTCAGTCCCGGAATGTGGGAACCAGCATCAAGCACTTTGCCTGCAATTCTCAGGAACACCGCCGCATGTCATCCGACTCCGTGGTGGACGAGCGCACGCTGAGGGAGATCTATTTCCCCGCCTTTGAGAAGGCCGTGAAACAGGCTCAGCCCTGGAGCGTCATGTGTTCCTACAACCGTGTCAACGGCACCTATGCCAGCGAGAACCGTTTCCTGCTCACCGATGTGCTGCGGAAGGAATGGGGATTCAGGGGATTTGTGGTGAGCGACTGGGGCGCCGTCAATGACCGGGTCAAGGGTGTGGAGGCCGGACTGGACCTGGAAATGCCCTCTTCCGGCGGCACCAATGACGCCCGGATCGTCCGCGCAGTCCGGAGCGGTCAGCTTCAGGAGAGCGAGGTGGATGAGGCTGTCCGCCGTCTTCTCACCACCCTTTCCCGGTATCTGGAGCACCGTGCTCCGGATACGGTCTGGGACAAGAACGCCCAGCATGATCTGGCCCGGAAACTGGCCGCCGACTGCATGGTTCTTCTGAAGAATGACATGCATACCCTGCCCCTCTCCCCCAGTGAAAAGGTTGCCGTGATCGGCGAGTTCGCCCGGCATCCCCGTTTTCAGGGGGGCGGCAGTTCCCATATCCGCGCCTTCCGGGTCGAAAGCCTGCTGGATGCGCTTTCCGGCAACGGCAACATCACCTTTGCCCAGGGATACGACCCGGCCCGTGACGAACCCGATGACGCCATGATTCAGGAGGCCGTGGCCGTGGCCAGGGCCAGCGACAAGGCCGTCATCGTGGCAGGACTCCCGGATTCCTACGAGTCCGAGGGATATGACCGGTCCCACATGCGCCTTCCCCGCTCCATGAATGAGCTGATCACCCGGGTTGCCTCCGCCAACTCCAACACCGTAGTGGTCCTCTATAACGGTTCACCTGTGGAAATGCCCTGGATCGGGCGGGTCCGGGCCGTTGTGGAAGCCTACCTCGGAGGACAGGCTGTGGGCGGCGCCACCCGCGATGTGCTGTACGGCACCGTCAATCCCTCCGGACGCCTTCCCGAAAGCTTCCCCTATCATCTGGAGGACAGTTCCGCCTTCCTCTCCTACGGGGGAGAGAAGGACAGGGCTGTATACTCCGAAGGCATATTTGTGGGCTACCGGTATTACGATAAAAAGCATACCGACCTCCTCTTCCCCTTTGGATACGGCCTGAGCTACACCTCCTTCAGCTATTCCGACCTGACCCTGGACCGGCGTTCCATGCCGGACACCGGCACCCTCAGAGTCAGTGTCAGCGTGACCAACACGGGGGATGTGGCAGGCAAGGAAGTGGTCCAGCTGTATGTATCGGACCGTGAGAGCCACATTTTCCGGCCCCTGCGGGAACTGAAGGGCTTTACCAAGGTGGAGCTTCAGCCCGGAGAAACCCGGACGGTGACCTTTTCGCTGGACCGGCGCGCCTTTGCCTACTGGGATGCGGACATTCACGACTGGAATGTGGAAACCGGTACCTTTGCCATCCAGATCGGGCGTTCCTGCAGAGAAATCGTCCTGGAGGAGGAAGTGGAGGTTGTCTCCACCAGCCATCAGCACCCGGATGTCACCGTCAATTCCATCCTTCTGGACCTGCAGGAAGACCCTGAAGCCATGGAGATGGTCCAGGACTTCATGAAAGCCATGAATCCCGGGGATACCCTTCAGGGTTCTGAGGCGGCCAGGGAAGCCATCACGGATGAAATGAACAGGTCCTTCATGCAGTATTTGCCTCTGAGGGGAATCGTTTCCTTCGCCGGGGGAACGGTCCCCTACGATGATCTCTGCAGCATGGTGGACGCATTCAACCGAAAGCGCAGAGAAAAAGCGTAAACCATTATCCGCTGCGGGGGCATGAGTGCCCCCGTTTTTTCCGCGGGCGGCTTTTCACGCTTCTTGCGCCGCCGTCCGGAGCATGATACAATTTTACCAGGAGGCGGTCACGCTTGGCCTTTCACATTGTCTTGCTGGAACCTGAAATACCACAGAATACCGGAAACATCGCCCGGACCTGCGCGGCCACGGGAGCGTGTCTGCATCTCATAGAGCCTCTGGGCTTCTCTCTGGATGACCGGTACCTGAAGAGAGCCGGTCTGGATTACTGGCATCTGATGAAGCTTCATGTGCATCCTTCCATGGAAGCGTTTCTGACACAGTTTCCCGAACCCCGCTGGCATCTGTGCACCACCAAGGCACCACGGAGTTATACATCCGCCACTTTCCGGGACGGCGACTTTCTTCTCTTCGGCCGCGAGACCCGGGGCCTACCGGAAGACCTTCTCAGGAAGCATTACGATGCGTGCATACGGATCCCCATGCGTCCCCAGGCCCGCAGTCTGAACCTGAGCAATTCCGTGGCCATCGTCCTGTATGAAGCCCTCAGACAGACAGGGTTTCCGGACCTGACGGACTCCGGAACACTCACCGGGCGCGGGGAGGAAGATCATCCCTGGCTTGATTACATCTGACAGGAGACGGCTATGGCCTATTTCAAGCATCATACCCGGCCGGAAGAGCAGCGCCGCCAGCAGTTTCTGCTCCCCCTGGAAACCGATGACAGCTGGGGCGATGAGCTCAACAGCGAAGACGCCATCAATTTCAGCGGCGAAGATTCCCTGTACGGAGACGTCTATCCCGACGACCAGGCCCTCCGCTCACGGAAGACCGCCAGAATCGTGAGCAGAACCTTCGATTTTGTTCTGACCCTGGCAGGCACACTGGTCTGCTTCTTTCTGGTGGCGGTCCTGGTCTACCTGGTAAACTGGGTGTCTCTGGATCTGAAGCATTCCTTTTCCCTGCTGAGTTCCGGACTCTAGGAGGCGTACCATGCCCGAAGGAAACTGGTTCACCTTTGAGGAACATGTTCAGGCGTGCTGCGCCTGTGATCTGCACCGGGGTATCCGAAACAAAGTCCCCGGCCAGGGAGACCCTCACAGCCCGCTGATGTTCATCGGAGAAGGTCCCGGAGAACAGGAGGATGCCCAGGGTCTGGCCTTCGTAGGCGCCGCCGGCCAGCTGCTGACGCGTATGCTTCAGGCGATTTCCCTTCCCAGGGAACGTGTCTACATCTGCAACGTTGTCAAGTGCCGCCCGCCCGGAAACCGCACTCCCGATATGCAGGAAATGCAGGCCTGTCTGCCTCTTCTGCGGGAGCAGTTCCTCCTTGTGCGCCCCAGGATCATTATTCTGCTCGGCGCCACAGCCGCCAGGGCCGTGCTGAATCCTGATATCCGCATCACCCGGGACCGGGGGCGGTGGGTGGAGCGGAAGGGGGTCTGGTTCATGGCGACATACCACCCTTCCTACCTTCTTCGCTCCCCGGAGCGCAAGGCAGAGGCCTGGAAGGATCTTCAGTCTCTCCGCGCCCAGCTCATGGCTATGAAGCTTTATCCGGATCTGTACGACACCCTCCATGACAATTGAAGCCTGAAAGTGTATCTTTGAACCGCCCGGCCTCCCCGTACACCCCGGAGCGTGCTATACTGCACACACTCCCGATATGACAGGAGGTTGTGACATATGGAAGCTTTTCTCTCATCCTGGGTTCCCATTCCCATCATGTCCCTTATGGGGATCGCCCTGCTGATTCTGGAAGTCTTTATGCCGGGATTCGGTCTGCCCGGCATCTCCGGAATCGTCCTGGAAATCGCCACCCTTGTTTTCGTGTACCTGAACTATGGTGTCATCCCCGCCCTCATCGCCCTGATCCTTCTTCTCTCCCTGACCGCCCTCGCTCTCTCCATCGCCCTGCGCAGCGCGGCCCGGGGCAGGCTGAGCCGGAGCGAGATGATCCTGTCCGCCTCGGAGAACAAGGAGCAAGGGTATACGGCCACAGAGGACATGTCCGTCTTCATCGGCCGGGAGGGGACAGCCCTGACTGCCCTGCGTCCCTCCGGGATCGGAGATTTCGACGGCGTCCGGATGGATATTGTCTCTGAGGGGGATTTCATTCCCTCCGGCGTCCGTGTCCGCATCATTCAGACCGACGGAAGCTCTATTGTTGTCCGCCCATGCACTAAGGAAGCGTAAGGAGGTTTCGATCATGCCCCCCATCACACCCATTATCATCATTGCGGCCATTGCGCTGATTCTGCTGATCATTCTGCTCCATTACATTCCCTTCGGCACATGGATCCGGGCCATGGCCAGCGGTGTTCATGTTTCCATCCGCAGCCTGATCGGCATGAGGATCCGCCATATTTCCCCTACCCGGCTCATTGACCCCCTGATCAAAGCCAACAAAGCCGGCCTGAACCTGAGCATTACTCAGCTGGAAACCCACTATCTGGCCGGCGGCAACGTGGATCATGTGATCAACGCGCTCATTGCCGCCCAGCGAGCCAATATTTCCATGGCCTTTGAGAAGGCCTGCGCCATTGACCTGGCGGGCCGCGACGTCTTCCAGGCGGTTCAGATGTCCGTTACCCCCAAGGTCATTGAAACCCCGGTGGTCGCCGCCATTGCCAAGGACGGCATCGAACTGCGCGCCAAGGCAAGGGTCACCGTCCGCACCAATATTGAGCGTCTGGTGGGCGGTGCCGGCGAGGAAACCATCATCGCCCGTGTAGGCGAAGGCATTGTAACCACGGTAGGTTCCGCCGAAACCCACAAGGAAGTGCTGGAGAACCCCGACCTGATCAGCCGTACGGTTCTCTCCAAGGGACTGGATGCGGGCACTGCCTATGAAATCCTTTCCATTGATATCGCTGATGTGGACGTAGGCCGCAATATCGGTGCTCAGCTCCAGATGGACCAGGCGGAAGCAGACCGCCGTATCGCCCAGGCCAAGGCTGAGGAACGCCGTGCCATGGCCGTGGCGCATGAGCAGGAAATGAAGGCTGCCGTTCAGGAAATGCGCGCCAAGGTCGTGGAAGCTGAAGCCGACGTGCCCCGTGCCATGGCGGAAGCGCTGCGCAGCGGCAAGCTGGGCGTACTGGATTACTATCAGATGAAGAACACCATCGCCGACACGGAAATGCGTGAAGCCATTGCCAAGTCCGGTACTTCTTCCACAACCAAGGGACCGGATGAAAAGCCCCACGCCTGATTCTCCTGAAGGAGGCGACTGAGCCCATGAAAGCACCCACTCCCCCTGTTCTGTACGCCGTCATTTTCCTGGTCATCTATCTTCTGTTCGTGGTGGGCGGCATACGGAAACGGAAGTCAGCCGGAAAGGCTCCTGCTCCCGGAAAGAATGCCACGGGACATTTCCCGCAGTCTTCCCTGAAAGAGCCCTTACCTGGGAAAGAATCTTCCAGCGTGGAAGGTCCGGCGGAACACGTAAGAGTTACCGTCGGCATCACGCCTCACGATCATTCCGACATGTTCAGGGGCAGTCTGGGAGCGGACCGGCAGGAGTATGCCCGGCAGGATATGCCCAGTTCGGTTTCGGAACACTTTTTCGATGAAAACTGGTCAGAGGACGAGTCGGATCCTTCCCGGGAAACCGCCTGTTCCCTGCTCCCTTCCTTTGAGGGGGACGATCTGAAGCGTGCCTTTGTCATGCAGGAAGTCCTGAAAAGACCCTGTGAACGCTGAACCTTTCGGCTGTCCGCATTCCGGGCAGCCGCTTTCCCGTTTTTCCCGAATCCGCAGGAGGTATGTATGATTCGCGTCATGATCGCCGATGATGATCCAGGTATGCGCATGGTAGTCCGGAAGATTCTCCAGAGAGCGGAGGGCTTTGAGCTCATCGGCGAAGCCGCCGACGGGACGGAGCTGATGCGCCTGGCGGAAGCCTGCCGTCCGCAGGTGGTTTTTCTGGATGTGGAAATGCCCGGAAAAACCGGAGTGGAATGTGCCAGGCTTTTACAGGATATGGATCCTTCCATGATCCTGATTTTCGCCACCGCCCATGACCAGTACATGAGTGAGGCCTTTGAAGTCTATGCCTTTGACTATCTGGTCAAGCCCTTCAGGATCGACCGGGTTCTTCAGACCCTTTCAAGGGTCCGGGAGCGCCTGACGCAGACCGCCGCATCCTCTGAGCCGGTTCCCCGTGTATCCCGCCAGGGACAGGGGCGGATTCTCCTGCGCCACAGGGACGGCGTTTCCTTTGTGGACATGAACGACCTGCTCCTGGTGCAGCGGGAAGACCGTTCCACTGTGCTGTATACGGAGAACGGCGGCCGCTACGTGACCACCGATTCCCTGGCTGAAACGGAAGCCCGTCTGGATCCCTCCGTCTTTTTCCGCTGTCACAAAAGCTATATCATTAATCTCAACCGGATCACCACCATCACCCCTTACGGGCGCTGGACCTATGTGGTGCAGCTCAGAGGAACCTCTCAGGACGCCCTGATCACCCATGAAAAGTACGAAGAGCTCATGTCCATGTTCGGTGCATGACTTGTGCATCATCCCTTTTTTTCAGCTTCACACAGGTCTTGCTTTTTTTCTGAGGTCATGATACAATCTGCGCGCTTTGATGTGTCTTGACTCCAATGAGGAGGGGAATGATCATGGGTAAGTTCTGTCAGATCTGCGGCAAGGGCACTCTGAATGGCAATGAAGTCAGCCATTCCAACCGCAAGACGCACACGACCTGGGCACCCAATGTGCAGCGTGTCCGTGTGGTCGTGAACGGCGGCGTGCGGCGGATGAATGTCTGCACCCGGTGCCTGCGCAGCGGAAATGTTCAGCGCGCTATGCCTAAGACCCACACTGCTGAAGTTGAGGCATAACAGAAAAAAGAAAGAGCGGCGTTTCGCCGCTTTTTCTTTTTCCCTGGTCTTCCCGGATCGGAAAACGGAGATCAGAGCCTGCTGGCACCCTGTGCGTATCCGTCCTGGAAAAAACGCGTGACGGCCCAGAAATCTGTCCCGTCACGCGTCAGAGTTGTCTCCGGTTTTGCCTCCCGTCAGCCTCCTGGCCTGTCGGCAATCACGAAATCAGAAGTGTCCGGGGCGACAAAAGTGCTTCCCGTATCCTCTTTTCCGGTGTCCACACCCAGCCGTTCCAGGTATTCCTCCGTGGTGCTGTTTTTGCCCTGATCAAGCGTTTTGGCGTCTTCCTCTCCTGTCTGCTTGACCGGATCGGAACCAGTCAGAATCTCCAGGGTCATCTGCTCCCCGGTCACATAGCTGGGCAGCAGGCCTTCCCTGAAGGTGAGAGAATCCCCATGAACATAAAGACGCATGCCCAGGACCTCAATCTCATAATAAGCCCTGACCTTGGTCCAGACCACCACCTCCGTGCCGACAGGCAGAGAGACGACGACCCTGGCGTCCTTGGACGCCCCGGCAAGGATATCGACTGCCTCGCCCATGACCACCTTTCCATCGCGGGTCAGGATACCGGCGCCCAGAGGCTCCCTGTTCATGTTCAGCGTGTTCAGGGTATCGGCGAGCACGCACCCCACCTTGCCGTTGTAATAGATTCTGGAATAATTGGTTCCCTTCTTGATCACGCCCACCACTGAGCCCGTGGGAACACTGCCCAGAACAGAACTGGAGGACTTGGGCTGGGCATGCATAACGACCTCACCCTTGCGCGGGGCGTTGATGACTGCCAGCTGCTCCCTGGCCCTGACGGTATCGCTGAAGGAAATTGTGGAGGTTTCCACGGTCTTCTCCGCATCCCCGTCAAGGATCACCGTCCACTTGCTTCCCAGCTGAACAATGGGCTGCAGCTCATCCGGCACCGGCATGATTTCACCGGCGTCAACAACCGGCTGCTGCGGAAGCTCGGCTTCCCCGCCCGCCTGAGAGACGGCTGCTTCCACGTGGATCGAATTCCCGTGAAGGCTGTAAACGCGGTCGCTGTACTGGCTGTTCAGATAGCTGACAATGGCTTCCCTGTTTCCTGCGATGGAATCGGGGATATTCTCCACGCTTCCGTCATCCACCGTCACAGACGATACCGCCACGGTAATATCCGTGGAGGCCACATACCCTGTCTTCACGGAACCATCCTGAAAGTAGGAAATCTCCCACAGGCTTGTGGAGGGATCAAAACCGCTGGTCTTCACGTAGCTGCCGGAAGCGAGGGTACCGGCATCACTGTCCATGGAATTCGAGGAGTATACAGTAACCTCGGAGCTGATGGTCTTGTTAATACACTGCATATCCCATTCGGACTGCGTCATACCGTGAGCCACGCCAAGCATGCTTATTAAAAGCACCAAAACCAGCAGCAGCCCGATTCCTGATTTATTCATAGGCTTCCTCCTCACACAGATTCATTTCCCATACCCGGATGGTAGCATAACCCATGGTCCGAGTCAACGAAAAAACACTTTCTGGAACGTTCTTTACATTTCCCCGGTCCCTGTGACGGAAGAATCCGTCTCACGCTTTTCTCCCCGATCCCTGTTAAGCCGGTTGAAGCAGACAACCGGAAACCAGACGAAACCGGAGATGAAAAGGCCCGCGATGTGAGCCCCTGTATTCATGCCCGTGTACCAGGGCTGACCCTGGATCAGACTGGATGCCGCTGTCACGCCGTAGTAAAGGATCACCAGGAGAGGAAGGGTTCTGAGAGCGTGTCTGACTGCCTGTCCTTTCATGATCCGTATCGCCTCCCCGTCCCTCTGCGCTCTCCGCGCCTGATGATGATAGCACAGACAAGCCGGCACGCTCAAGGTCCGTTCCGCCTTTTCCTTTCCGGCCTGACCTGGCTGTTCTTTCCCTGTTTTCCCGGGATCACTGCGTTGACACCTCTCTTTTTCTTCAATATAATGGCTGCGTTGTCCGGGGAGCAGAACCGCTTCAGTCACACAGTGAGAGCCCCTGCTGTCCGAACAATCCGGGTCCCGGACAGGCTGTGTTCTGCGCAGGAACAGCAAATATTGTCAGAAACCCCTGACCTGGGCTGTATGGTCAGCGGACAGCGCCTCTTCGCGCTTTCGTGTGACTTCTCCGTGTTTCTGCCACATCTGCTGCGGTCTGCAAACAGGCTGCAGCTTTTTGTATATCAACTCTATATGTCACATACGGGAGGATTTTTAAATCATGCAGTTAACTGGCGCTCGCATCCTGGTGGAATGTCTCAGGGAACAAGGGGTGGATACCATTTTCGGTTATCCCGGCGGAACCATTCTGAATGTCTATGATGAGCTTTACCAGGCCGGCGACATCCGTCACATTCTCACATCCCACGAACAGGGAGCCTGTCATGCCGCCGACGGATATGCCCGGGTTACGGGGAAGGTGGGGGTATGTTTCGCCACTTCCGGCCCCGGCGCCACCAACCTGGTCACCGGCATCGCCACTGCCTATCTGGATTCATCTCCCATTGTGTGCATCACCTGCAACGTATCCACCGGCCTGATCGGCAAGGATTCCTTTCAGGAAGTGGACATTACGGGCGTTACCATGCCCATTACAAAATGCAATTATCTGATCCGGGATGTGCGGAACCTGGCCGATACCATCCGGGAAGCCTTCGCCATCGCCCGGTCCGGACGTCCGGGTCCCATTCTGGTAGACATCGCCAAGGATGTGACGGCCGCCACCACCGACTATGAGGTGCTGGACCGTCATGAGCACGCGGCCAGCGGACGGCTGCGCAGTCTGCTGAAGCGTTACGATTTCAAGCCGCCGGAACCGGACATGGATGACATCAAGCGCCTGGCGGACATGCTCCACGCCTCAAAGCGCCCCATGGTCATCTGCGGCGGGGGCGTCGTCCGCTCCAGGGCCCATGAGATTTTCCGCGCCTTCATTCATAAGCTGGACGCTCCCGTCGCCCTTACCGTCATGGGCGCCGGCGCGATTCCCGGGCGGGATCCGCTGGTAACGGGCATGATCGGCATGCATGGTTCCCAGGCCTCCAATATCGCCGTGGATCAGTGTGATCTTCTCCTGGCCGTGGGCTGCCGCTTCTCCGACCGTGTGGCTCTCAAGCCGGACACCTTCGCCAGGAACGCCCAGATCGTACAGATTGATATTGACCGTGCCGAAATCAACAAGAATGTTCAGACCGATCACCACATCATCGGGGACGCCCGCCGGGTTCTGACCCTTGTCTATGACATGCTGGAACAGATGGATCACAGTGAGTGGAAGGAAGAAGTCTTCTCCCATCCCCGGGAAACCATTTATGACGATCATCCCGGTACCCTGACCCCCGGTGAGGTGCTCGCCACCATCGCCAGGCTCGCCCCCATGGATACCGTCGTTTCAACGGATGTGGGCCAGCATCAGATGTGGGCGATCCAGCATTTCCATTTCGATTATCCAGGTCAGCTGCTCACCTCCGGCGGGTTCGGCACCATGGGCTTCGGTCTGGGCGCCGCCATCGGCGCCAAGGCCGCCTATCCGGAGAGAATCGTCGTGCACATCACCGGAGACGGCTCCTTCCGCATGAACTGCAACGAACTGGCCACGGAGCAGTACTACGGTCTGCCCGTCATCACAGTGCTTTTCAACAACGGTACTCTGGGCATGGTCCGGCAGTGGCAGTCCCTGATCTATGGAAAGCGGTACAGCCAGACCACACTGGACCGTGCGCCGGACTTTGTCCGCCTGGCGGAAGCCTACCAGCTCCGGGGATTCAGGGTTTCCAACGTCCAGGATTTTGAGAAGGCTTTCTCCGAGGCGATGGGGCTGCCCTGCGGTTGCGTCATTGACTGTCAGATCGATATGGACGAGATGGTCAGACCCATGGTGGGCGGCGGCAGTCACATCACCGACTTTATGATCAACTAAGGAGGGAGCCCAGATGATCAATCCCACAAGACATACCCTGGCCGTCCTGGTGGACAACGAATCCGGTGTTCTCTCCCGCGTGGCGCGTCTGTTTTCCGGCAAAGGCTACAATATTGAATCCCTTGCGGTGGGTACCACCGATGACCCGGCCATCTCCAGAATCACCATTGAGGTCCTGGCGGGAGACCAGCAGCTGGATCTTCTGTGCAATCAGCTCCGGAAGCTGATCTGTGTGCATTCTGTGAAATCCCTGAAACCCGAGCATGCCATCCGCCGCGAGCTGATGCTCATCAAGGTCCTGTCCGGCGACAGCGTGCAGCGCAACGAGATTATTCAGATTGCCAATATTTTCAGGGCGTCCATCATTGATGTGTCCAAGGCCAGCATCACCCTTGCCGTCATCGGAGACGAGCGCAAGACGGAAGCGATTCAGAACCTGCTGACGGAATTCGGCATTCTGGAGCTGGTGCGCACCGGCATGGTGGCCCTTGAACGCGGTCAGTACACCATTGACGAGCAGACCAAGGAAAAGGGCGAATTTGACTACGGAAAGAATATCCTCCGGGATGTGGAGCATCTCTGAGCCACTGACCGTCTGTTTTTATCATTCCATCCCGCGTTATAAGGAGGCAGAACAATGCAGTCTGAGCAGATCAAACAGGGCGTGGAGCGCGCGCCGAACCGGAGTCTTCTGTATGCCCTGGGCATGACGGAAGAAGACATGAGCCGTCCCCTGATCGGCGTGGTGTCCTCCTACAATGAAATCGTCCCGGGACACATGAATCTGGATAAAATCACCGAAGCCGTCAGGGCCGGTGTTCTTGAAGCGGGCGGGTATCCCGTTGTGTTTCCCGCCATCGCTGTTTGTGACGGCATCGCCATGGGACATGTGGGCATGAAGTATTCCCTGGTGACCCGTGATCTGATCTGCGATTCAACCGAGGCCATGGCCATTGCCCATCAGTTCGACGGACTGGTCATGATCCCCAACTGTGACAAGAATGTACCCGGTCTGCTCATGGCCAGTGCCCGTCTGAATCTTCCGACGGTATTCGTCTCGGGCGGTCCCATGCTGGCGGGGCATCTCCGTGACGGACGCCGCACCTGTCTCAGTCATATGTTTGAGGCGGTGGGTGCCTATCACGCCGGCACCATGAACGGGGCGGAGGTTCTCGATTACGAAGAAAACGCCTGCCCCAGCTGCGGATCATGCTCCGGCATGTATACCGCCAATTCCATGAACTGTCTGTGCGAAGCCATCGGCATGGCCTTGCCCGGCAACGGAACCATTCCCGCACCCTATTCCGCCCGGCTGCGCCTGGCCAAGAAAGCCGGCATGCAGGTCATGGAAATGGTGCGCCGCGACATCCGTCCCCGGGATATTATGACCCCCGCCGCTTTCCACAATGCCGAAACCGTGGACATGGCACTGGGCTGTTCCACCAATACCATGCTGCACCTCCCCGCCATCGCCCATGAAGCCGGGGTGGAAATCGATCTGGACATGGCCAATGAGATCAGCGCCCGCACCCCGAACCTCTGCCATCTGGCTCCGGCCGGGGATACCTTCATGGAAGATCTGGACCAGGCTGGCGGTGTCAGCGCCGTCATGAAGGAACTGCTGGACGCCGGTCTTCTGGATCCCTCGCTCATCACCGTAACCGGACACACGGTGGGAGAAAACATCGCCCATGCGGTCAATCTGAATCCGGAAATCATCCGTCCCCTTTCCAGCCCCTATTCCGCCACCGGCGGTATCGCCGTGCTGAAGGGCAATCTGGCCCCGGACGGCTGCGTGGTCAAGCAGAGTGCCGTAGCCCCCTCCATGATGGTCCATGAAGGGCCCGCGCGGGTCTTTGACTCCGAGGATGACGCCATTCAGGCGATTTATCAGAAACAGATCTTCCCCGGGGACGTGGTCATCATCCGCTATGAAGGCCCCAAAGGCGGTCCGGGAATGCGGGAGATGCTCAACCCCACCTCCGCCATTGTAGGCATGGGCCTTGGGGAAAGCGTGGCTCTCATCACGGACGGACGCTTTTCGGGTGCCACCCGCGGCGCCTCCATCGGGCATGTCAGTCCCGAAGCCGCCGCAGGCGGAACCATAGCCCTGATCCGGGAAGGTGACCGGATCCGCATTGACATCCCCGCCCATTCCATTTCCGTTCTGGTATCCGACGAAGAGCTGGAAGCGCGGCGTCAGGCCTGGACCTGCCCTCCGCCCAAAGTGACCACCGGTTACCTGGCCCGGTATGCCAAGCTGGTCAGCAGCGCGGACCGGGGTGCCATTCTGACCTGAGGAGGAAAATCACCATGGGTATGACCATGACTCAGAAAATTCTGGCCGCCCACGCCGGACTGGATCACGTGGAACCCGGTCAGCTCATTGAAGCCCGCCTGGATTCCGTTCTGGGCAATGACGTCACCACACCCGTAGCCGTGGATGTCTTCGAGAACGCGGGGTTTACCCGGGTGTTCGATCCGGAAAGGATCTACATCGTTCTGGATCACTACACCCCCTGCAAGGATATCGCCAGTGCCCGCCTGTGCAAGCGCGCCCGCGATTTTGCCCGGGCGCATCACATCACCCATTTCTATGACACGGGTTCCGCCGGCATTGAGCATGCCCTGCTCCCCGAAAAGGGACTCGTGCTCCCCGGAGACTGCATGATCGGTGCGGACAGCCACACCTGCACCTACGGCGCTCTGGGTGCTTTCTCCACAGGCGTCGGTTCCACGGACATGGCTGGCTCCATGGCCAGCGGCACCTGCTGGTTCCGGGTTCCTTCCGCCATCCGGGTTCACCTGAAGGGAAAACCGGGAAAGGATGTATCCGGCAAGGACGTCATCCTTCACCTGATCGGCACCATTGGTGTGGACGGTGCTCTCTACCGTTCTCTGGAGTTTTCCGGTCCCGGCGTAGCCTCCCTGTCCATGGATGATCGGCTGACCATTTCCAACATGGCCATAGAAGCCGGCGCCAAGAATGGCATCTTCCCGGTGGACGAGGTGACCCGCGCCTATCTGGAGAACCGTTCAGCACGTGCCTGGACCGCCTGTGATGCGGATCCTGACGCCGTGTATGAGCAGGTCGTGGAAATCGACCTGGACACGCTGGAACCCACCGTCAGTCTGCCGCACCTTCCTTCCAACACCCGGCCCGTCCGGGAAGTCAGAGGACTGAAGATCGACCAGGCGGTCATCGGCTCGTGCACCAACGGCCGTATCTCCGACATGCGAAGCGCGGCAGCCGTTTTCCGGGGCCGCAGGGTGGCGCCGGGGGTCCGCTGCATTGTCATTCCCGCCACGCAGGAAGTCTATCTGCAGTGCATTCACGAAGGACTGATGGACATCTTCATCCAGGCCGGCTGTGCCGTGTCCACCCCCACCTGTGGCCCCTGTCTGGGCGGTCACATGGGATGCATGTGTGAAGGCGAGCGGGCTGTTTCCACCACCAACCGGAATTTTGTGGGCCGTATGGGTGCCAAATCCTCCGAGGTCATTCTCGCCAGCCCCGCCGTCGCTGCCGCTTCCGCCGTTCAGGGCGCCATTGCCCTTCCATCTGATTTATGACAGGAGGTCATGTCATGCCACAGGGAAAGGTCTTCAAGTACGGGGATCACGTGGACACGGATGTCATCATACCCGCGCGCTATCTCAATGATCCAAGCGCCGACAACATGCGGGCACACTGCATGGAAGATCTTGACGCTTCTTTCCATACCCTTGTGCAGAAGGGGGATGTCATGGTCGCCGGTCTGAACTTCGGCTGCGGTTCCTCCAGGGAGCACGCTCCCCTGGCCATCCAGCTTTCCGGTATTTCCTGCATCATCGCCGCCTCCTTTGCCCGGATTTTCTACCGCAACGCCATCAACATCGGAATGCCCATCCTGGAATGCCCCCAGGCAGCCGCGGAAATCCAGGCGGGAGACGAGGTACAGGTGGACTTTGACAGTGGCCGGATCCGGGATCTCACCACCGGCAAATCCTATCAGGCCATGCCTTTCCCCCCGTTTATCCGTGCCATGATGGACTGCGGAGGACGGCTCAGCTATCTCCGCAGACAGATGGAAGGAGGACAGTAACATGCGCAGAATCACACTGGTCCCCGGCGACGGCATCGGCCCCGAAATCGTATCCGGCGCCGTGGCGGTCATGAAAGCTGTGGGTGAAAAGTTCGGCGAGTCCTTTTCCTTTACCACGGTGGATGCCGGCGGCTGCGCCATTGACCGTACCGGAAAGCCTCTGCCGGAGGAAACGGTGCAGGCCTGCCTGGACAGTGACAGTGTCCTTCTGGGCGCCGTGGGCGGTCCCCGCTGGGATACCCTGCCCGCGCACCTCCGGCCCGAAAAGGCACTTCTCGGTCTCCGCAGCGCTCTGGGACTCTACACCAATCTCCGCCCCGCCCGCCTCTATCCCGCCCTCCTTTCGGCCTGTACCCTGCGTCCGGACATCGCCCTGAAAGGCATTGATCTGGTCATGGTGCGGGAGCTCACAGGCGGCATTTACTTTGGCGAACGCGGCCGGCGTGAGACGCCCGGGGGAACTGAGGCTTTTGATACGGAAGCCTACAGTGTCATGGAAATTGAGCGAATCACCCGTGTGGCCTGCCAGACGGCCAGGAAACGCCGTGGGCAGGTAACCAGCGTGGACAAGGCCAATGTACTGGAGAGCTCCCGCCTGTGGCGGGAAGTTTCCCACCGCGTGGCCCGTGAGGAATTCCCGGATGTGGAAATCCGGGATATGCTGGTGGACAACTGCGCCATGCAGCTGGTACGGAATCCATCCCAGTTCGACGTCATTCTCACCAGCAACATGTTCGGAGACATCCTTTCGGATGAGGCCAGCCAGCTGACGGGTTCCATCGGGCTGCTCCCCTCCGCATCCCTTGGGGATGGCAGCCGGGGCATGTACGAGCCCATTCATGGCTCCGCCCCGGATATTGCCGGACAGAACCGCGCCAATCCTCTGGGCACCATTCTCAGCGCAGCCATGATGCTCCGCTATTCCCTGGATCTCGCTCCTCTTGCGGATGCTGTTGAGCAGGCTGTGGACCGGACGCTGTCCGACGGGCTCCGCACCGGAGACATCGCCGCTCAGAGCGAAACGGTTCTGTCCTGCACGGAAATGACCCAGGCTGTCATTGACCGCCTCTGATCCAATCCCCATTTTCCCCGCGTCGCGCCACGCGGGGTTTTTCAAAGGAGCCGCCATGTATCAGCAAATATCCAGTCTGATCCTGTACTCATCCATGCCGGACCAGGAGATTCTGGTGCGCATGGGTCTCATATTCCGGGACCTGGAGAATCATCTCGCTTCCAGGGAGGAACTGACACACCGCCTCTATACTCTGGTGAAGGACCTGCTGGACCTGTCAACCCTCTATGGTTTCGATCGGAATCTCTGGCAGAACTACCTGACCTTCCTGATGATCTCTCATGAGAATTCCTTTTCCATGACCTGTGAACGTACAGTGGCGCAGCACGGCTCCATTGACCGGATCGCCATGCATGACTTCGGGATCTTCCGTCAGCTCCTGCATTACGACTTCTCGACCCTGGAGGAAACCCTTGGCACGGACTGCATGGAGATTCTCTGCCATTATCAGGCCATCACCAAGAGAGAGCAGCTGTTCTACCGCCATGTTTCCGAAGTGGTCTGCCGCCTTTCCCGGGATCTGGACGCCGCGCCGGACGCTGAAACCATTTACCGGCACATTACGGATCATTTCAGAGAGCACGGCGTAGGCCTTTTCGGCCTGAACTATGCTTTCCGCGTTCAGGAGGTCCCCGACTCCCTGATCCTTGAACCCGTCCGGAACCTGGATCATGTGCGTCTGAGCGATCTGATCGGGTATGAGGAACAGAAGGCTGCTCTCCGTCAGAACGTGGAAGCGTGAGTATGCCGAAAAGGGTCTTCGGATTGTGGAAATCAACAAACATCAGTTCCATCTGCTCTCCCGCGTCATTTCCACAGTCAAGAAACGGAACTACCGCTATATTCTGTTCCTGGATGATCTCTCCTTTGAAGACCATGAAGGCGAGTACAAGTTCCTCAAGGCCGTCATTGAGGGCGGTCTGGAGAGCCGTCCCGACAATGTCATGATCCTGGCCACCTCCAATCGGCGTCATCTGATCCGCGAATCCTGGACAGACCGGGCAGACATGGAGCATGACCATGATATCCATCGCAGCGATACCATGCAGGAAAAACTGTCCCTGGCCGCCCGCTTCGGGTGTTCCATTTCCTACTTCGCTCCGGGGCATCGTCTTTTTCAGGAAATCGTCAAAGGTCTTGCCAGCCGCTGCCCGGAACTGGATATGCCGGAAGACCAGCTCCTGCTGCTGGCCAATCAGTATGAGATGGCCCATGGCGGTGAGAGTGGCCGTACTGCCCGACAGTTCATTCATAAACTCCTCTCCCGACGCCTGTGACAGACAGTGCCGACACTGAACAGACCCCTGATTTTTCCCGTGTCCTCAGAGGCCCCCTCCATAAACGGAGGGGGCCTTCTGGAATCCATCCGTGACGTGGATACACTGCCCCAGCGAAGGGAGCGCCTGCTCAGGGTCAGGACCGGAAAGGCAGGTGAGAAGGTACCGGAAGAACGCCCGGAGTTTCCGAAGGACAGGGTACACCACGGCAGCAGATTCGACAGGCATCACACAGGGAATCGCAGGGAAAACGGGCGGGATGATCTTCCTGCGAAATCAGAGACAGCACCTTATGACAGGACTCCTGCGGGCAGTGGTTCTGACCGTCCCAATACGCAGACGGGAAAGAAAGCAGGTCAATCCCTGCAGCCGTCCTGAAAGGCACGCATCCAAAGCCTGCAATGGGACTGCTTCATCCTTCAGGGCTTCCTGACCGGATTCGTCATCCCCTGCCCTCGGAGATCTGTCAGCCAGGCCTGGAAGCACGAAAAGGAAAAACCGGCGCAACGGCCGGCATGAAAGGTCCTTCAGTGTGTCTGCTCTTATTTCCGTTTCCTCGGACAGATCATAAACGGGTCTGTTTCAGCATTACCGACGGTGTCAGATCCTTGAGAAAAAACCGGTTCATGGTGCTGTGTATGACACTGTCCGGACGGGGAATCTCCCTGAATCCGCTCTTTTCATAAATATGGACAGCTGCCTGCAGGTTCGTATGCGTTTCCAGGTACATCTGCCTGTACTTCATCTGGCGGGCCTTCTCCTCGATCATCCGAATCAGATCATATCCGTATCCATGTCCCTTCACACTGTCATCCAGATACAGCTTCTGCATCTCGCAGCAGTGAGGAAAACCGGAAAACTCAGCCAGTCCCACACCGCCCACGACCCGTTCGTCCTCCACAAGGACATAATACGCCCGGGACGGACAGTCGTAAAACCCGGAAAGATGGTCCAGTGCTTCGTCAAAGTATGCCGTTCCGGGAATATCCAGATGACAGGCCTTCAGATTCTCACGGATCAGACGGGCAATGGCTGCGTCATGATCCGGGGTGAGCGGTTCGGTTCTCATCATTTCGCTTTGTCACCCTGCACTTTCTTTCCCGTTCGTCCTTCTGCGCTTCATGACGGACAAATCCACGAACCACCTGAACGCAGGGCTGAATTCCATCCGCCCTGCAGACAGAGCCTGCCCCGTCATGATAGATTCATGATACGGGGCAGGCCTGCGTTCACATAGAGCCCGGCGGGGCATGACCGCGTCACCGTTTGCCACCGGCTCCGCGAACAATCTGCCCCGCCGCTGCTTCCGGTCTCCCGGATTCCTGTCAGTCTTTCGTATTCTTCTCCATCCGGATGCCGCGGTTGATGGCACAGAGCACCGCGCGGATGGACGCCATGGAGATATTATGGTGCATGCCCACACCGAACACATTTCTTCCGTCCCTCAGGCGCAGCTGGATGTATGCCACCGCCTGGGAATCCGAACCGCTGCTGATGGCATGTTCCTTATAATCCATGAATTCAAACCGGTCCAGCCGCAGATCATGGACAGCATGGAAGAAGGCGTCCACCGGACCATTGCCCTCACCGCTGACCTCCGTGACCACATCCCCGTATCCCAGCTTTCCGGAAAAACAGGATATGGCCTGTCCGTCCACGATCTGTTCAGACAGTCTGCTTTCCAGAAGCTGATACGGTTCGTTCACCTGCAGATAGCTTTCCTCGAACAGGCGCATCAGAGTTTCGGCCTTCAGTTCCACCCCGACCCGGTCACTTTCCTTCTGTACAATCGCCCCGAATTCGGGATGCATGGCCTTGGGCATATCAAAGCCGAACTTATGATTCATGATGAAGGCGGCCCCGCCCTTGCCGGACTGGGAATTGATGCGCACCGGTTCATAGCTGCAGCCCAGATCTTCCGGATTAATGGGCAGATAAGGCACCATCCATTTGTCGGAATGATGCTGCGCCATGTAATTGAAGCCCTTGTTGATGGCATCCTGATGGCTCCCGGAGAAGGCGGTGAATACCAGGCTCCCGGCATAGGGCTGGCGCTCGGGAATCGGCATCCGGGTGCACCTGCGGTACATTTCAATAATCCTGCTCATCCGGCTGAAATCCAGTTCCGGATCCACACCCTGCACATACATGTTCAGGGCCAGGGTGACCATGTCCACGTTGCCGGTGCGCTCCCCATTGCCGAACAGGCAGGCTTCCACACGCTCCGCGCCGGCCAGCAGCCCCGCCTCCGCGGTGGCGATCCCGCAGCCCCGGTCGTTGTGGGGATGCAGGGAAATGATGGCCCGTTCACGCCCGGGGAGTTTGCGGATAAAGTATTCAATCTCATCGGCAAACTGATTGGGCATGCAGTTTTCCACGGTGGTGGGAAGATTCAGGATCACGGGACGCTCCGCCGTGGCGTGCAGATGATCCAGCACGGCACCGCAGATGTCCACCGCCGCATCCATCTCCGTCCCCATGAAGGATTCGGGGGAATACTCAAACCGCAGGTCCACGCCGGAGGCAAGGACCGGCTGGGCCATCTCCCAGATCAGGTCTGCGGCGTCCGTGGCAATCTTTTTCACACCCTCCACGTCCGTCTGAAAGACCACCTCCCGCTGAAGCCAGGAAGTGGAGTTATAGAAATGAAAGATCACATGCCTGGCACCCTGTATGGCCTCAAAGGTTTTCCGGATCAGATGTTCCCGGGCCTGCACCAGAACCTGGATGGTCACGTCCTCCGGAATATGCTTTCCGTCGATCAGTTCCCTGCAGATCTCGTAGTCCGTTGCCGAGGCGGAGGGAAACCCGATCTCCACCTCCCTGACACCGATTTCATCCACCAGCATGTGGAACATCTCAAGCTTCTCAGCCATGTTCATGGGATCGATCAGCGCCTGGTTTCCGTCCCGCAGATCCACGGAACACCAGACAGGCGCCTTCGTGATCAGCTTGTCCGGCCAGGTCCGGTTCTCAATGGGCTGAGGCCGGAAAGGAATGTATTTATCAAAACCTTTCAAGGAAACAGCTCCCTCCTTCATAAAAACAGACAGGGGCATTATATCTCTTTTCCATACAGCAGGCAATCATGCCCGCATGGACCGCAGTTCCGGAACAATCTCCGTCAGCGCGCTGCAGGTTCTGTCCATCTCCTCTTCCGTGTTTTCACGCCCTATGGTGAGACGGAGGGACGCCTCCGCCTCCCGGCGGCTTCTGCCGATGGCCAGAAGGACATGGCTGGGATCAAGGGACCCCGCTGTACAGGCGGAACCGGAAGATGCCGCGATGCCCGCAAGGTCAAGGCGAAGCAGAACGGATTCCCCCTGAAGGCCCGGAAAGGACACATTCAGCGTGCCGGGAAGACGTTCCGCCCCGGCCCCGTTGACCAGGGTATCCGGCAGCGCCCTGAGAATACACTCTTCCAGGCGATCTCTCAGACGCCTCATATGCGCCGCATCAGCTTCCATGTCCCGCACTGCCAGCTCCATGGCCAGACCCATGCCCACAATTCCGGCGACATTCTCCGTACCCGCCCGCATCCGTCTTTCCTGCTCGCCTCCCTGAACCCACCTTCTGAACCGGGTCCCTCTGCGGACATACAGAAGTCCGGTCCCCTTCGGTCCCCCGAACTTATGGGCGCTCAGAGACAGAAGATCACAGTTCATCTCCTCCACATTCACGGGAATATGCCCGAAGGCCTGAACGGCGTCGGTGTGAAACAGGGCATGATGCCTGTGGGCGATCTGTGCCAGTTCCCGCACGGGCTCCAGGGTGCCGATTTCATTGTTGGCCGTCATCACCGACACAATCCCGGTTTGCCCGCTCACGGCTTCCTCTGCGGATTGGATGGAAACCCGGCCGGACCCGTCCACGGGGAGATAACAGACCGGACGGCCGGTCCTTTCCAGTGCCTCACAGGTGTGCAGGACCGCGTGATGTTCCACGCAGGAGGTCACCACTTCCCCCTCCGTACTGTTCAGGGCCCAGTTGTCCGATTCCGTCCCCCCGGAAGTAAAAAAGATCTCATCGGGATCGGCTCCAAGCGCCCGGGCCGCTCTTCGCCGTGCCTCCTCCACGGCTCTTCGGGCAATGCGTCCTTCCATATGAACACTGGAGGCATTCCCGTATCCCCCCTGAAGAAAGGGGAGCATCCCCTCCAGGACTTCCTGCCGGATGGGCGTGGTCGCTGCGTGGTCCAGATAGATTCTTTCCGCCATATGCATACCCTCCGCTTTATCCTTCCCGCTTTTCTGCTGATCCGGTCCATTCCCTTCCGGCGCCCGTCTGCTCCACCATCATACCCGTCAGCTTCGGAACATGAAAATGCTCCGTAAAGAACCGGCACTTGCAGAGGAAGAGATGGAATACATGGAGGTCCTCCACAATCAGCGTCTCATAGTTTCCCTGTCCCTTGGAAAGAATCACGTCCGCCGAGCAGAGGCACCCGGCGGCTTCAGGGGAAAGCCGCTCCGGAACCGTGCCCGCCAGGGCGCTTCCGCTGGACAGGATCCGGGCGACCCTGTCCATGCCCACATAGACCGCGTCCTCCTTTGTGGCATCGTTCTGCACGCTGCCGCCCCGGGTCATGACCTGCAATTCAGCCTTGGGGAAAGCCCGGTGGATTTCCTCTGCCATCAGACGGTCCAGCACAATCTCCCCCGTATTGTCCGTGATGAGAAGGATGGACTTTGCCCGGCCGCATGCCTCCCGGAAATGTCCGTAAACCGCCCGGTCCTCCTTCCGGACCTCATGGGTGTCCAGAAGGCGCAGAAAATCCTCCGTATCCACCTGGTCCAGAGTGGCAAAGTCAATATAGTTTCCACACCGGGCATACATGAGGGAGGCAAACAGGGGATCCGGTGCCTTCCGGATT